>PCBA01000044.1 GCA_002730855.1 Gammaproteobacteria bacterium | reverse complement strand
CAGTGTATAAAGAACAGCTGTTTCACCCCAACCCACAATACCTTCATCCGTTTCAAGTTTAATAAAGAACCAGAAGAGGCCACCTAAGTTAGGTTCACCAGTTTTAATAACGTAAGTTTCAATATTAGTTAGTTTCATTTTTTTCCTGCTTATTTAAAAATTTAGATTTTTAAAGAATCTAAGGGCTATGTTAGGGAATAATATATATGTCAGAAGCATTTCTTCCTTTTCTGAAAGATCAGGTAAAGAGTTTTTAGAGCATAATTCTTTCAATTCTTTTTTCATGTTTTGCAATTCTTCTGTGTCCAAAGCATCTCCAACTTCATCCATTGAGTCTACTCGTTTTTTTAGATCTTCTTTTATTTCACCGGGTAATCTACCGTAATTCCCTTTAATTAGATTTATCGATTCATTAGATAGATTCTTATATCTATGACCATCCATAACATTAAGTAATGCTTGGGCTCCTACAATCTGAGAAGCTGGTGTAACAAGAGGAGGGTATCCAAAATCTTTTCTTACTTCAGGTATTTCATTCTTTACAAGATCTATCTTATCTTCTTGTTTATTAGATTTAAGTTGAGTTTCAAGGTTAGATATCATTCCACCTGGAACTTGTTTAACTAGCATGGTCGTATCAACACCTTTCATGTCACCTTCAAATTCAGCGTACTTTTCTCGTATAGCTTTAAAATAGTCCGAAGATTCTTCCAAAGCATCCAGATCTAGATCAATGTGTCTCTCATGGCCTTCAAAGATTGCATTCATGGTCTCAGTTGCAGAATGGCCATAAGTCATGCTCAAAGAAGAGATTGAGGTATCTATATTGTCAATTCCAGCTTCTATAGCCTTCAAGTTGGTTGCTGCCGACATACCTGTGGTTGCATGAGTTTGCATATGAATAGGTATCGATAGGCTCTGTTTTAAATTAGAGACCAAATCAAACGCATCGTAAGGTCTTAATAATCCAGCCATATCCTTTATAGCTAAAGAATCAGCTCCGCTATCTTCTATCTTCCTTCCAAGGTCTAGCCACGTAGACATGTCATGGACTGGGCTTGTTGTATAGGCTATCGTCCCTTGAGCATGCTTCCCAATCCTTTTTACTTCTTCGATAGTGAATTTGATGTTTTCGAAGTCATTTAAAGCATCAAAAGTCCTGAAGATTTCGATACCATTCTCAGAAGACTTTTCTAAGAAACTAGTAATAACTTTTTGCGAGTAATGTTTATAGCCTACAAGATTCTGGCCTCTTATGAGCATTTGTTGTGGAGTCTTCGGCATCAAGGCCTGAAAGGTCCTTAACCTTTCCCAAGGGTCTTCATCGAGATATCTTATGCATGCATCATAAGTTGCTCCGCCCCAGGTTTCCATTGACCAATATCCAACCTTATCCAGCACTGGAATAATTGGAACTAGGTCTCTTAGAGGGACTCTAGTTGCCAATAGAGATTGAATGCCGTCTCTTAAGACGACTTCTGTAACTCCTACTTTATTAGAAGGCGGCATGTGTTATGAGTCTCCCCACTCATTTCAATTATTGTTGACCCAATCACTATAGCCCCCACTCATCGAAAAAACGTTGTTATAACCCATCTTTTGGATACTTTCTCCTGCTAGAGCGGATCTAAAGCCTCCTTGGCAGTATAAAACTATCTCAGCCCCTTTATTAGGGATGAGCTTAGCAATATCTCTTTCTATGATCCCCTTTCCGATATGGATAGAATTAGGGATGTTGCCTTCAATCCATTCACTATCTTCTCTGACATCTACTAAATAAAATTCTTCTGAATTATCTAATTTATTTTTAACTTGATGAACGTCGTATTCAGGTACGCTTTCTAGTGATTTCTGAACCAGCTCTAAGAAGCCAATATCATGATCTTTCATAACAATCACTATAGAACCAAAGCAAAAAAAAAGAAATATTAAATAGAGTTAGATAGGTATTCTTTAATGTTACCCGGGCAGTTACTTGTAATAGAATTAAGGCCAAGCTCATAATATTTTTTGGCTTCTTCTTTGGAATTAACTGTCCAAACATGAACTTTCTTTTTTTCTTTGTTAATTTTGTTACAAAAATTAAAATCAAGGCACTCGTGGTTTTGAGCCCCTACACCATCGGCATTAATTTCGTTCATTACACTTACAATCTCATTCTCTTCTATTAGTTTAGGACTTTCAAAGTTTACTAACAAATTACCGGTCAATTCAGGCGCCATAGATTTGATTTCCTTAATAACTTCAGGGTAAAAGGAAATAATGCTCATTTTGTTAATCTTTTCTTTATATTGATAAATTTCATTAAGGAGATGCTCAATTATTTCTGTTCCAGTTTTTACTTCTATATATATTTCTTTTTCATTTGGAATTAAATCTATGACTTCTCTTAGCAATGGTATGGATTCTTCTCTCCACTTATCTCCAAACCATGAACCTACATCAAGTTTGTTCAATTCTTCATAATTACTATCTTTTATATTCATAGAATTTCCTGAGGTTCTTAAACAGCTCTTATCATGATGACAAACAATCTGATTGTCTTTGGTAAGTCGAACATCAACTTCTACACCATCTGCGTTTTGATCAAATGCAGATGCAACAGAAGCAAGAGTATTCTCAGGAGCATCTTCAGAAGCTCCTCGGTGAGCAATTATTTTAGTGTTTAGTCCCAGCTTAGAGCGCCACCAGTTTGGTATTCAATTACTCTGGTTTCAAAGAAGTTTTTCTCTTTCCTTAGATCCATAATCTCAGACATCCAAGGGAAAGGGTTTGTAGCGCCTTCAAATTCTTCTTCTAAACCTATTTGGACAAGTCTTCTGTTTGCTATAAATTGAAGGTACTCTTCCATCATATTGGCATTCATTCCTAATATACCTCTAGGCATAGTGTCTCTTGCATACTGAACTTCTAATTCAGTGCCTTCTAAGATCATCTGAGCAGCTTCTTGACGCATTTGTTCATCCCATAGATGAGGGTTCTCTATCTTTATTTGGTTAATCATATCTATACCAAAGTTGAGATGCATAGATTCATCTCTCAAGATGTATTGGAACTGTTCCGCTGTTCCTGTCATCTTGTTTCGCCTTCCCATTGAAAGTATCTGGGTAAAGCCACAATAGAAAAATATACCTTCAAGGACACAGTAAAAGGCAATCAAGTTTTTTAAAAGCATCTTGTCTGTTTCATCCGTACCAGTTTTGAAGCTAGGATCAGAGATACCTTTGGTGTATTTGAGCCCCCAAGAAGCTTTTTTCGCAACGCTTGGTATTTCTCTATACATGTTGAAAATTTCACCTTCATCCATTGCTAGTGACTCTATGCAGTATTGGTAGGCATGTGTATGGATAGCCTCTTCAAAGCTTTGTCTTAATATGTATTGCCTGCATTCAGGATTCGTTATTAACCTGTATATAGCAAGTACCAAGTTGTTCGCTACGAGAGAATCTGCTGTTGAAAAGAACCCTAGATTTCTCTTCACAATTGTTCTTTCATCTTCTGTGAGGCCATCATTTGATTTCCAAAGTGCTATATCAGCAGTCATATTTATCTCTTGCGGCATCCAGTGGTTGGCGCTTCCATCTAGGTATTTTTGCCAAGCCCAATCATATTTAAAAGGCACTAACTGATTAAGGTCAGCCCTACAATTTATCATGGCCTTATCATCTACTTGTACTCTTCCCGCAAGACCTTCTAGCTCTTCTTCTCCTTCTTTGGTATCTAATTCCAGAACGGCTTCTTTAGCTAGCTTTGCTCTATCACCTGACTCAATGGGATTTGGGTTTTCCTCGGGTTGTTTTTCTATTTCTTTGTTAATAGATATAGAAGTTTGATTAGCTGCTTCTTGTTGTGCAGGTTCTGGTTTGACTGTTTTTTTCGACTCGTCGTATTCATCCCAGTTTAACATCTCTCCCCCTTATCCTTACTGACACGCTTCGCAATCTGGATCAAGAATTGAGCAGGCTGACGGAGCTGTTGTTGTTGGTTGTTGAACTTCTGGTTGTGTAGCGGATACCGCATTTAGCTCTCCTGTCGATATGGTTGATTTTTCAGCTGTTGTAGCAGATCTTGATCTTAGGTAATACGTTGTTTTTAATCCTCTAAGCCAGGCCATCCGATACATAATGTCCAGTTTCTTTCCATTTGGTTCGTCTATATACAGGTTTAATGATTGGCTTTGGTCTATCCACTTTTGTCTTCTGCTTGCTGCGTCTATTAACCACCTTGGTTCAATATCAAAAGCAGTTGCATAAAGCGCTTTTATGTCATCAGGAATTCTGGATATACCTTCGACGCTTCCATCATAATATTTAAGATCATTTATCATGACAGAGTCCCATAGTCCAAGTTTTTTTAGATTCTCTACCATAGGGATGTTAGTTACGGTAAATTCACCAGATAAGTTAGATTTAACGTATAAATTCTGGTATGTGGGTTCTATTGATTGAGAAACACCTGTTATGTTGGCTATGGTTGCTGTTGGAGCAATAGCCATAACGTTAGAGTTTCTCATGCCTTGTTTTTTAACTACTTTTCTCAAACTGTCCCAGTCCATAGTAGAACTTTCATCAACGTCCAAATAATCTTTTCCTCTGCTCTCTTTTAGCAGTTTAATAGAGTCTATGGGAAGTATTCCTTGGCTCCAAAGAGAACCTTCGTAAGATTGGTAGGTTCCTCTTTCTTTGGCTAGATTACTAGAAGATTTAATGGCGAAGTAACTAACCATCTCCATTGATTTGTCAGCAAACTCAACAGCTTCTTCCGAAGCGTAGGGCATCTCCAGCATATAAAGAGTATCGTGAAATCCCATAATACCTATACCAATAGGCCTATGTTTCATGTTCGATGTTTTTGCTGCCTCTACTGCGTAGTAATTGATGTCTATAACATTATCAAGCATCCTAATTGCCGTATTGATTGTTTTTTCTAGCTTTTCTTCATCCATCTGGCCATTTTTGATGTGATGGGTAAGATTTACGGATCCTAGATTACAGACAGCAATTTCTTCTTGGCTTGTATTGAGAGTTATTTCTGTACAAAGGTTTGAAGAGTGGACAACCCCTGCGTGTTGTTGGGGTGATCTTAAATTACATACATCTTTAAAAGTAATCCACGGGTGGCCTGTTTCGAAGACCATGGAAAGCATTTTTTTCCATAATTCTTTTGCTTCTATTTTTTTATAGAACTCTATTTCGCCGGCTTCTACTTTTGCCTCATACTCTTCATATCTTTTTTCAAAATCTAAGCCATATAAGTCATGGAGATCAGGCGTATCGCTGGGAGTAAATAAGGTCCATTCTCTATCTTCAGATACTCTTTTTAAGAATAGATCAGGAACCCAGTTTGCTGTATTCATATCATGAGTTCTTCTTCTGTCATCGCCAGTATTCTTTCTTAATTCTACAAACTCTTCTATATCTACATGCCAAGTTTCTAAATAAGAGCATACTGCCCCTTTCCTTTTTCCTCCTTGGTTAACAGCTACCGCGGTGTCGTTTACAACTTTAAGAAAAGGAACTACGCCTTGAGATTTTCCATTTGTTCCCTTTATTTGAGATCCGAGTCCTCTTACAGGAGTCCAATCATTCCCTAGTCCTCCTGCCCATTTAGAAAGCATTGCGTTGTCTTGAATTGCACCATATATACCATGCAGGTCATCTGGTACGGTTGTTAGATAACAAGAAGAGAGCTGGGAATGTTTTGTTCCTGAGTTAAATAGAGTAGGGGTAGAACTCATGTAATCAAAACTAGAAAGCAGGTTGTAGAATTCTATAGCTCTTTCTTCTTTTTGCTCTTCTCTTAGAGCTAGCCCCATAGATACCCTCATGAAGAACACTTGTGGTAGCTCATACCTAATTTCATTATCGTGTATAAAATAACGATCATAGAGCGTTTGAAGGCCTAAATAGGTAAAGTCATTATCTCTGTTTGCAGTTATTGCTTTTCCTAGTTTTTCTATATCCATTTCAAGAAGATCTGGATTTAATATTTCATTTTCTACTCCTTTAGCTAAGAAGTTTCTTAAGGCTTCTGGATAAAGTGCCTCCATTTCTTTTTGGGTTGCTTGTTCTTGCATTCCTAAATAAGTTAGAGTCTCTGTACGGATGTTGTCTAATAGTATCCTTGCCGTTACATAGGTATAGTTTGGTTCCTTTTCAACAAGTGTTCTTGAGGTCATAACTAGAGATGTTCTTGCATCTTCTATTGAGACGCCGTCATACAGGTTTTTGCTCGCTTCTTCTAGTATTTGTTGAGCATCCGTTCCTTCTAGCCCTTCACATGCTTCTTTGACCATTACTTCGAGCCTTCCCATGTCCAGGGTGTCCTCTTCTCCATTTTCAAGGACTATTTTTACCCCTTCCTTTTCTTTTTTCTCTTGCGGTTCTTCTTGCTTTCTTATTTGTTTACGCTCTTCTCGATATAGCACGTAGGCTCTTGCTACTTGTTGTTCACCAGAGCGCATAAGTTCTAGTTCAACCTGGTCTTGTATTTCTTCAATATGGAGGGTTCCTCCTGAGGGCATTCTTCTTGAAAAGGTCTGAGTTACAGAATTTGCTAATTGGTTTACTTCATTATGTATTCTTGTAGATGCTGCGGCTGCTCCACCCTCTACAGCTAAAAATGCTTTTGTTATTGCGATAGCAATCTTTTCTGCATCGTAAGATACAACCGACCCATTTCTTTTTATTACTCTCATCTGCCCTGGTGCTATTGCTTGCTCTTTTTCCTGGCCTTTTTGGCCCTTGTTTTTCTCTTTTTCTTCTAGTGTTTGTGCCGATGGCTCCATGTTTTCCCTCTTTCTAACTTTTCTTGTTTTTTTCTCTACAACCCCACATATAGTGTCTCATTTGATCTCAAGACACAAGATACTGTGTTTTTGTACAAAACACAATACTATAAATATACAAATTTTCTGTTAATTTGTTGTGGATAAGTATTTATAAGTATGATTTTGTATATTAGCCTTAAATTTGTTTAAATCAGAAGCTGTATGTCAAAAAAAATTATATCTATTGATCAAGGAACCACCAGTTCTAGAGCTGTTGTGTTTGATGAAGAAGGAAAACTTATTGATTTTGAACAGAAAGAATTCTCCCAAATCTTTCCTAATGATGGTTGGGTGGAGCATAATCCTGAAGAAATCTGGAGTTCCGTTGTCTTAGTTACAAAGACTTTGATCAAGCGCTTAAATCTTTTACCTGAAGATATTGCTTCCATAGGTATCACAAATCAAAGGGAAACTACAATCATTTGGGACAAGGATACAGGTGAGGTTATCTATAATGCCATCGTTTGGCAGGATAGAAGAACAAGTTCTTTTTGTGATTCTCTTCGTTCTGAAGAAGATAGAATAAAAAAGAAAACAGGTTTAATTATTGACCCTTATTTTTCTGCTACTAAGATTCATTGGCTTTTAGACAACATAGAGGGAGCAAGGAAGAGGGCAGAAAACGGAGGTCTTCTTTTTGGCACTATTGATTCATTTTTAATGTGGAGACTTACTGAAGGAAGAGAACACAGAACGGATGCATCAAATGCTGCAAGAACTATGCTTTACAACATTAACTCTAACGAATGGGATGAAGAACTGTTGAGTCTCTTCAACATACCTTCAAGCTTACTTCCGGAAGTTTGTGACAATGCCTTCGATTTTGGACATACAAATTTGTTTGGTGGAAAGATAAGTATTGGTGGCTCTGCAGGTGATCAACAATCTGCATTAATTGGACAGTGCTGTTTTGAACCTGGAGAGGTAAAGAGCACTTATGGCACAGGCTGCTTTATGATCGTAAATACAGGAGAAGAGGTTCTTCAATCAAATAATAAACTTTTGTCTACAATTGGGTATAGGCTTAAGGGAAAAACCACTTACGCTCTTGAGGGGAGCATATTTGTTGCAGGCTCAGCAATTCAATGGTTAAGGGATGGACTTAATTTCTTTGAACACGCGTCTGAATCAGAAAGTTTGGTTAAACAAGCCAATAAAGATTCTCAGGTTATAGCGGTTCCTGCTTTAACTGGATTGGGAGCACCTCATTGGGATGCAGAAGCAAGGGGAGCAATTTTTGGATTAACTAGAGATACAGGGGTCCCTGAAATAACTAAAGCCGTTATTGAGTCTATTGTCTTTCAAACTAAAGATTTATTAGAAGCCATGAAAAAAGACAAGGCTTTGTTTAAGTCATTGAAAGTAGATGGAGGCATGGTAGCTAATGACTGGTTTAATCAAGAGCTAGCTAATGTTTTACAGCTTTCCGTTTTTAGACCAAAGATTATAGAAACTACCGCCTTAGGCTCTGCTTATCTTGCAGGATTAAGTGCAGGTGTTTTTGAGAGTTTAGAAGACCTTAAATCGAATTGGTCAGTTGATAAGCAATTCAATCCCTTGGAGTCTTCAAGTAAGTATACGGAATGGCAAGAAGCAGTAAAAAAGGTTTTGTCAGATTAAATTACTTTAAAAGTTCTAACAATAAACCTTTCTGGGCATGAAGTCTGTTTTCTGCTTGGGTCCATACCTTACTTCTTTTGTCATTAAATAAATCTGCAGAAACTTCTTGTCCTTTGATGGCAGGCAAGCAGTGAAGGAACATTGCCTTTTCATTGGCTTTATCTAAGTTAGTAGGGCTTATTTGGTATGGAAGGAAGGACTTTTCTCTTTTCTCTTTTTCATTTTCGTTACCCATAGAAACCCAAACATCCGTTGTTACTATGTCGCTTCCTTCTAACGCCTCCTCAAGTGATTCCGTAAAAGTTACATTTTCGAGATCTTTATCTTTAGGTTGGTATTCTTCAGGACAGGCCACGTAAAGTTCAAAATTAAAAATGCTTGCTGCCTCAGCATAACTATAACAAACGTTGTTAAAATCACCTGACCAACATACTTTTTTCCCTTCTATAGGTCCTTTTTCTTCATAGTAAGTTAATAAGTCTGCTAGGATTTGGCAGGGGTGAGATAAATCACTTAAACCATTGATAGTAGGGCAAGTAGAGTAAGTAGAAAACTCAATCTGGGTTTCATGATTTACTGTCCTAAGAACAACACAGTCAGCCATTGAGCCTATTACTCTTGCAGTATCTTCTACAGGCTCTCCTCGGCCTAAGTGGAGATCGTCAACGGATAGAAAGCTTGCCTTTCCTCCTAGCTGATTCATGGCAACTTCAAAAGAAACTCTAGTTCTTGTTGAAGATTTCTCAAAGATCATGGCAAGATATTTACCGCTGAGAGAAGTTCCTCTTTTCGAAGGTCTCTTTATAGCTAAAGAGTTTTCAATTATTCCTTCTAAAGTATCTTTGCCTAGATCGGATAGATTTAAAAAATTTTGCTTCATGTCTATAAAAAAAGGTTGAGAACTATATATGCTATCGTAGATTAACGCAATTAGTGATATGCTTCGCGACTTTAAAATTAAACCTTAATTTATATGTCAAAATTTCAAGTGAAGACACTTAGTAATATTGCAGATGTAGGCCTAGAACGTCTAGAAGGCACTCATTGTTTATTAAATAATGAGTCAGATTTACCGGATGGTGTCTTAGTAAGAAGCACTAAAATAAACAATGAACACCTGACTGATAATCTTATGGCAATTTCAAGAGCAGGTGCTGGCGTAAATAATATACCCGTTGATGTGTGCACTGAAAAAGGAATTGTCGTTTTTAATACCCCAGGTGCAAATGCTAATGCGGTAAAGGAACTTGTGTTGGCGGGCCTTATGCTGTCTTCTAGGAATATTTATAGCAGTATAGATTTTGTAAATAGTCTTACTCATTTAGAAGACATGTCTGATTTAGAACCCTTTTTAGAAGAAAACAAAATGCAATTCAAAGGCAGCGAGTTAGCGGGTTCAACTCTAGGTGTTGTTGGCTTAGGAGCCATAGGATCTAAAGTAGCTAGAATGGGCGTAGCATTAAATATGAATGTTGTTGGATATGATCCGGCTCTCTCAGTTCAAGCTGCATGGAAACTGCCCAGCCAAGTCCATCCTGCGGATACTTTAGAAGAGTTATTTAAAGTCTCTGACTATGTTTCTGTCCATATACCAGCCTTAGAAAGTACAAAGGGGATTATTAACGAAACCCTCTTTAAACAATCTAAAAACTTATCCCTTCTTAATTTTGCTAGACATGAGGTTGTAAATACAGATGATGTATTAACTTACCTTGATAAAAATAACTTAAGTAACTTCATCACTGATTTTCCCACACCAAAACTTATAAAAAGGGCAAACAACCATAAGGACGTCATACTTCTTCCCCATATTGGTGCAAGTACTTCTCAAGCTGAAGAGAATTGTGCAGTTATGGCAGTAAATCAACTAGTAGGTTTTCTTGAAACGGGGAATATAAAAAATTCAATAAACTTTCCTGAAGTACAAATTGAAAGGACCACTGAAAATAGAATCACTATTACAAATAAAAACGTTCCTTCAATGATTGGACAGATTGCTACAACACTTGGGAAGCTTAATTTAAATATCGCAGACATGGCAAATGTTAGCAGAGGAGAAATAGCATACAATCTCATAGATATTGAAAATAATGTTGAAGACGAAGCCATAAAAGCAATATCAAAAATAGAAAATGTTGTGAACGTTAGATTGATTAAATAAAGGGATTATTATTGGTCACTTTAAGTCATTGTTTTCAATAAGTTATTTCGCTTCTTACTGCTAAAATCAAGCAATTCTGTCAATAAAAACTCTATATTTACACACAAGATTTTTTTTTCGCTATTGCTCACAAAGCGTCACTAGATAGAAAAGAAAAGAAAAAAATGAAAAATCAATAAAATCCTTTAAGTTATTGATTTAATTATATTTTATGTTTTATGTCTGAATTTTGATCAATTGGCTAAGAGTCTGCTATTGAAAAGGTATTTTATTAAAGCCTTAAATTATCCCGAAAGTTATCCACAGAAAATGTGGATAAGATTTTATATTTAAACTTAGTAAAAAGAGATAAAATTTGTTGTCAAATATGACCCATAAAATTCCACTAAAAAAACCTTCTATTCATGAGTCTTGGCTACAAGAAATAGGTGATGAATTTGATAAACCTTATATGCAAGAGCTTAGGGCGTTCCTTGTTGGTGAAAAGTCTAAAGGTAAAGTTATTTACCCTTCTTCAAAAGATATTTTTTCGTCAATAAGACTGACAAATATAGACCGAATTAAAGTAGTTATTATAGGACAAGATCCGTATCATGGGCCTGGTCAGGCTCACGGTTTATCATTTTCTGTCAAACCTGGAATTAAGATACCTCCTTCTTTAAGAAATATATTTTTAGAATTAAAAGAAGATTGTGGGATACCTTACCCTGAAAGTGGGTTCCTTTTGCCTTGGGCTGAGCAAGGGGTTCTTTTATTAAATTCTGTGCTCTCTGTTGAAAAAGGAATTCCAGGATCTCACGCGAATAAGGGGTGGGAAAGATTTACTGATAGACTAATCAAAATATTAAATGATAAAGAAAATCTAGTTTTTCTCCTTTGGGGAAATTATGCGTCACAAAAAGGAAAGAATATTGATAAGGATAAGCATTTGGTACTTAAGGCAGCCCATCCTTCACCTTTCTCTGTTCAAAAAGGTTTTTTTGGATGTAAACATTTCTCGAAAGCAAATAACTTTTTGATCCAAAAAGGGATTGGAGCAATAAATTGGGCTCTATAAATTCTTTAGCATTTAAGAGAAGAAGCGTTTTCAAACATTATCTCTCCTTCTGAATAGTTCTTATTCATTGATATAAGGCAATAAGTT
>PCBA01000043.1 GCA_002730855.1 Gammaproteobacteria bacterium | reverse complement strand
TCTTTTATTGAAAGTTCTTTTATAGCCTGTATAGCGTAATTACATGGTTCTGGATCACCGGGTCCATTTGATAAAAAAACCCCGTGCGGTTTTAAACTCAGAATCTTATCAGAAGTTGTTTTTGCAGGAACAACCGTTAAATTAAAACCTCTACCAGCCAAAATCCTCAAAATATTTTGTTTGATACCAAAATCCATTACAACAACTCGTAGTTTAGATTTCCTTTTGGGTTCTCTCCACACTCCTTGGTCCCAACTGTATATTTCTTGAGTTGTTACCTTTTGAGCTAAGTCCATCCCAGATAACCCTTTAAATTTTTTGGCTTCTTCAATGGCTTCATCCTTATCTATATTCTCAGACACTAGAATAGAAGCTGACTGGGCACCTTTTTCTCTAATTAACCTAGTTAATTTTCTAGTATCAATATCAGAAATTCCTAATATATTATTTACCTTTAAATAATTCGTTAAAGAATCTTCACTTCTCCAGCTGCTTGCTAGTACTGAATTTGATCTAATAACTAATCCTGAACACCAGATGTTATCTGATTCAGTATCCTCCATATTAATACCTGTATTTCCGATATGAGGGTAAGTTAAAGTCACTATTTGTTTAGCATAAGAAGGGTCGGTTAATATTTCTTGATAACCTGTCATAGAAGTATTAAAAACTATTTCCCCATGGGTTCTTCCAGTTGCTCCAAGACTTTTCCCTTCAAATATGGTTCCATCTTCTAAAGCTAAGATTGCCTTTAAATTAGACATAGCTTGGTTTAAAAGTAAAAAATATGGACGAAAAAAAAGCGAACCAGATATGTATCCGACGTCCGCAATTTTGTTTTTTAAGGCCTATTGGCATTAAAACCACACTATAATAAATCAAAGAGACTGTGTCTATTAAAAGATAAGGAATAAGGAAATTAAATGCTAATTATAAGCCTAAAAGAAATAGAGGGCATGAGAGAAGCGGGTCGTTTGGCTGCAGAAGTGCTTGATATGATTACTGATTTTGTAAAACCTGGCATTTCAACAGGGGAGCTAGATAAGATCTGCCATGATTACATTGTCAAAGAGCAAAAAGCAATACCCGCTAATATTGGTTATAAAGGATTTGAAAAAACTCTATGCACAAGTCTTAATCAAGTGGTCTGCCATGGCATACCGGATGATAAAAGATACTTAAGAAAAGGTGATATCTTAAATATTGATATCACTGTTATTAAAGAAGGATGGCATGGAGATACATCAAAAATGTTTTTGGTTGGTAAGACTGAAACTCATAATGAAAGACTCGTTAAAATAGCTCAAGAATGTCTATACAGGGGTATTAAAGCCGTTATGCCTGGAGCTAAATTAGGAGACATAGGACATGCTATTCAAGAACATGCCGAGAAGAATCATTACTCAGTAGTAGAAGAGTATTGTGGGCATGGAATAGGAAAAGTTTACCACGACGAGCCTCAGATTTTACATTACGGAAGTCCTAACACAGGATTAGAGATCAAAGAGGGTATGTGTTTTACCATAGAGCCCATGATCAATTTAGGAACTAAATTTACTAAGACCTTATCAGATGGTTGGACAGTTGAAACTCAAGATGGAAGAAATTCTGCTCAATGGGAACATACAATCTTAGTTACTAATAAAGGACCTGAAGTTTTAACTAAACGTAGTGATGAAAATTTTTAAATTCTAATTTGATGTCTAATAAACTAAGTAAACTGAAAAGAAAAAATGAAGATGAATTATCTAGTCAATTCAGTTCCTGGCTTCGCAAAGACAGAGGGAGGCATGTTAAAGGAATAGAATATTTTTTAAATAAAAGGTCTGAAAATACTGATTTACTAATCCTTGAAGTCGCTAGAGAACATAAATTGAATCAGATATCAAACTTAGGCTTATTTACAGTTGGAGGTTACGGAAGATCTGAGTTACATCCTCATTCAGATATTGATCTCCTCTTGCTATCGGAAAAAACCTTAACAAAATCAAACCAAAAAAAAGTAGAAAAGTTTATTGGGCACCTATGGGACCTTGGACTGGACATTGGTCATAGTGTAAGGACGACTAAACAAGGTTTGGATCAAGCTAGAAAAGACGTAAGAACAATGACAAATATGTTGGAGTACAGAAAACTTCTTGGTAATAAAGAGGTTCTTAATAATTTCCTAACATTATTAGAAACAAAGAACTTATGGAGAAATAAAAAATTTTTTGAAGCAAAGTTAGAAGAACAAACTCATAGGCATAACCGTTTTAATAATACTGAATACAATCTTGAACCAGATATTAAGTCCTCCCCTGGAGGCCTGAGAGATATACATACGATTGACTGGATAATAAAGAACTGTCAAAGAAATAATCCTCAGGAAAGAGTTAAGTTAAATAGCATATTAACCAAAGAAGAAAGAACGGAGCTCAACAAGTCTAAGTACTGGTTATGGACTATTAGATATTTACTCCACGAAGAAGCAGGAAGAGAAGAAGATAGATTGCTATTTGAGTATCAAATATCTATAGCAAGAAAATTATTTCCCTCCATTAAGGCTGCAAGCTCAGCAGCTGAAAAACTTATGCATAGATACTATAGATCTGCTTTAAATATATCTGAAATTAACTCTACTGCCCTTCAAGCATTCCAAGAACTAACGTATCAAAATAAATCTTCTAGAAGAAAAATAATTGATGATAATTTTTATGAAAAAAATAAGCTCATAAATCTAACAAACCCTAAAGGCTTTAAGATAAAACCTTCTTTATTATTGGAATTGTTTATAAAACTTAGTGAAAATCCTCACCTACGAGGCATATCTTCTGAAACTCTTAGACTTTTAAAAAGAGATAGAAATCTTATTGATTCAGATTTTCGATCAAAAAATAAGAATATAAATCTATTTTTGCAATTACTAAAATCAAAAAGGTTAATTGTTACCCAACTTGAAAGCATGAAAGAGCTTGGTATTTTGGGAAGGTACTTACCCGAATTTGGAAGAGTAACAGGGCAAATGCAGTACGACCTATTTCATATTTATACGGTTGATGCGCACACACTACAAGTCCTAAGAAACATGAGAAGAATGGTTCTTAAAAAATCTACTGATATATACCCTTTAGCTACTGAATTAATCCAGGGCATTCCTAAGATAGATATCTTATACATTGCTGGACTGTATCATGACATCGGAAAAGGTAGAGGGTCAGACCATTCAAACTTAGGCAAATCCATTGTAAGGAGATTCTGTAATAGGCATAAATTTATAGAAGAAGATAGAAAGCTTGTAGAATGGTTGGTCACCAATCATTTATTAATGTCCGTTACTTCTCAGAAAGAAGATCTTTCAGATCCAGAAATTATTAGTATTTTTGCAAAAAAAGTTAAAACTAAAGAGTATTTAGATTATTTGTATTGCCTGACAGTGGCAGATGTAAGTGCGACTAATCCTAGTTTATGGAATTCTTGGAATTCATCTTTATTAAGCGAGCTTTACAATAAAGCCCTTAAATATGTTGAAAGTAAAGATTCTGTAATTCTTTCACTAAAAGAAAATAAATCTATAGCTCTAAAGGTCTTATCTAATAATAAGAAAATCAAAGTGACTGAGGTTAGAAATTCTTGGAAAAACTTTTATTCAGACTATTTTGAAAGTTTTAATTCAGGAGACCTTGCTCAACATGCTAAATATCTAAGCAAACTAAACAGCAAAACTCTAGTTAAGTTAATTGAAAAAAGCCCTGATTCCTTATCTACTATCATGATATACACAAAAGACAGAGCTAATGTATTTGCAACTATCGTAGGTATATTGGATTCAGAAAATATAAACTTCTTAGACGCTAGATTGTTTGGAATGAAGAATGGTTATTGCCTTGATTTTATCACCATCAGTAATAAATACGGAGATGCCTTATTGAAAGGCTCAAAGATAACTAACTCTTTACAAACAAGACTTAAAGAAGCCCTTGATCAGGATGTCTTATCTCCTAAAATTGTTCAAAGAAGGCAGCCTAGACGTCTCAAACACTTTAATACAGATACTGTAATTAATTACAAACATGACATGACTCATAGATGGACTGAAATAGATATAAAAACCTCAGATAGACCAGGTTTACTAGCTGCTATTTGTCAGGTATTCCTCGATCATGGCGCTTTAATTAAAAAAGCTAGAATAGCTACTTATGGAGAACGTGCTGAAGATAGGTTCTGTATTTCGTCAAAAGAGAATACTCCTTATTTAAAAAAGAAAGAGCTTCAAAATTTAATTGATGACATGAATGTTTCCTTGATAGGGAAGAAAGATGAATAAGAATTTAGATGTGCTAACCGAATATCCTTTTTATTTCTTAAGAAAGTTATTAGCCCCTATAAATAAAGACTCTAAAGAAACTTTAGGTCTTCATATAGGAGAGCCAAAGAACCCTCCTCCTCGAGAAACTTTGGATATTTTGAATAAGCATTCAGGTTTATATTCTAAATACCCAACTTCGAAAGGAGAATTTTTTTTAAGGGAATCTTACTGTAACTGGCTAATGGAAAGATTTAGTATTAAATCCATAGATCCAGATAAAAACGTACTACCTATATCGGGGTCAAGAGAAGGTATTTTTTCATTTATTCAAGCGACAATAGACAGTTCAAAGAACAATCCTACTGTAATTATTCCAAATCCGTTTTACAAAATTTATGAAGGAGCAGCAACTATGGCAGGTGCTTCGAGTTACTATATAAATTCTTTGGAAGAAAATAACTTCAAACCCAATTTTGACGATGTTCCTGAAGAGGTTTGGAAGAATTGCCAACTGCTTATTCTTTGTTCACCTTCTAATCCAACAGGATATTGTCTTGAAAAAAAAGAATATTTGCACCTTCTAAATATGGCAGAAAAATACGATTTTCTTGTTTGTTCTGATGAGTGCTATACGGATATTTATGAAAGTTCCAAAGCTTCGCCTCCTGGACTACTAGAGTGTTGCGATATAACTGATAATAATTCAAAAGGAGTTGTTTTTCATAGTCTATCTAAGAGATCAAATTTAGCTGGTCTAAGATCTGGATTTATTTCTGCAAACGAATCAATTATCAACGATCTTTTGCTTTATAGGACTTATCATGGGGTAACCTTATCTTTGCCAACTCAAATGGCTAGCTCTTGGGCTTGGGGTAATTCTTTGCATGTAGAAAGAAATCGAAAGGATTATGATAAGAAATATGAAGCAGCTTTATCAGCACTCAAAGATGTTCCGGAAGTCAGCCGACCTCCAGGAGGTTTTTATTTCTGGTTAAAGGTGCCTTGTGATGATCAAGTTTTTGTAAAAAGACTTTATGAAGAGAGTAATGTGATTGTTTTACCAGGGTCTTACCTAGCTGTCGAAAATCAGGAAGTTAACCCAGGAAAGGGCTTTGTTAGAATAGCTATAGTTCATGAAACAGAAATTATTGAACAGGCTCTAACGGCAGTGAATCTAACTTACTCAAAGATATAAAAACCTTTTCTGAATATTTAGATATATCTTTGAACCAAACCAAATCTTATAATAAGAAAATGAACACATTTCCTCTGATAGCTACAGGTGTAGCCTCTACAAGCCTTAAAGGTGAAATATTAGCTGTTCGCTATACCAAAATAGTATCAAAGAATGACAATAAAGATGAATATGAGTTGTTGGACTCTGCACACCAACTAATGAAGAGGGATGGCTCTGGTTCTATTAAATCTTCAAAAAAAGAAGTTCAAATAGTTAAAGAAAGAGAAAAATTAATTAGTCATAAAATAAATAAAGATAGTCCGATAGAAGATGTAAAAGATGCTTACTTAAAATTACACCTCTTATCAATGAGATTAGTGAAGCCTAATACTATAAATTTAGAAGGTATATTTAGCGCCCTGCCTAATGTAGCGTGGACTAACCATGGCCCTATTCTCCCAAATGAAGTCGAAAAGTTAAGGCCTGAATATGATTCATTATATGTCCGATCACTGGATAAGTTTCCAAGCTTAACAGATTATATAATTCCTAATGGAGTGAGGATTGCTGATGCTAGCAGAGTAAGATTGGGTGCTTATCTGTCTGAAGGAACAACAATAATGCATGAGGGATTCGTTAATTTCAATGCCGGGACACTTGGTCCATCAATGATAGAAGGAAGAATATCGGCAGGAGTTGTTATAGGTAAAAATTCAGATCTTGGAGGGGGTTGTAGCACCATGGGAACTTTATCAGGTGGAAACGATGTAAAGATATCTGTAGGAGAAGATTGTCTACTAGGAGCTAATTCAGGCTTAGGAATACCTCTTGGAGATAGATGTATTATCGAAGCTGGTTTGTATTTAACTGCAGGATCAAAAGTAGAAGTTCTAGATCAAAATAACAAAATTGTTAAGACCATAAAAGCTTCGGAGCTTTCTTCAAAAAAAGACCTGCTTTTTATAAGGAATTCCTTAACGGGTGCCATTCAATGTAAGCAAAATACTAAAAATGTGTCACTGAATGATCAACTCCACACTAACGACTAATTTTTTACATGGATCCTACATTAAAATTAACCAAGGAGCTTATATCCAGGCAATCAATAACTCCTTCTGATGAAGGGTGCCAAGAGCTTATTGCAAATAGATTAGAAGCAATTAATTTTAAAATTGAACACATGCCTTTTGGTGATGTTAAGAATCTATGGGCAAGCTATGGAGAAAGTGGGCCTCTTTTTGTCTTTTTAGGGCACACTGATGTCGTGCCTGCAGGGCCGATAGAAGAATGGTCAAATGATCCATTTAGCCCTTCTGAAAAAGAAGGTTTCTTATATGGTCGTGGAGCTGCAGACATGAAAGGAAGCGTAGCCGCTTTCGTAACTTCCATTGAAGATTTTATAAGTGAGAATGGACCTAAGATTAAAGGAAGGATTGGTGTCTTACTTACTAGCGATGAGGAAGGACCTGCGGTAAATGGTGTGGTGAGAGTCGTTGAAGAATTAAATCAAAGAAAAGAAAAAATAAATTGGTGTTTAGTTGGAGAGCCAACAGCCAATAAAGAGATAGGTGATATTATCAAAATAGGTAGGAGAGGGTCTATAGGGTGTAAAATTAAGATTTTGGGAGTTCAAGGACATATAGCCTATCCTCATAAAGCAAAAAACCCTATCCATTTAGCAGCAGAAGCTATAAATGATATTTCGAATTTGAGTTGGAAAGATAAAACTGGAAAATTTCAAGACAGCGTTCTTCAAATCTCAAATCTTAATTCGGGAACTGGAGCTTCAAATGTAATACCTGGAAACCTTATATTAGACATTAACGTTAGATACTCTCCTTCTACAACAACAGAAGAAATTAGAAACTCTGTAGAAAATATATTGGATAAGCATGACTTAAGTTATGAAATTAAATGGGATCAAGGGGGGAGCCCATTCTTAAATACTAAAACTGTCTTATTAGATTCTGTAAGAACTTCAATAAAATCTGTAACTGGTATCTCGCCGGAACAAACAACTGATGGCGGGACCTCCGACGGAAGATTTATTGCGCCTACAGGTGCAGAAGTTGTTGAACTTGGTCCAGTCAATGAATCAATTCATAAAATTGATGAACGCATCAAGGCGGAAGATCTGTCTCTTTTATCGAAAATCTATAAAGCCATACTAAAAAGACTACTTACATAAAAATATTAATCATCATCGATTTCAGTAGTAGCTGTAACAAACTTATTTGAAATAATTAAGACTACCCCAACAATAACCAGAGCTACAATTATCTGATTAAACAAAACTGGCATGCTTGATATCCCTGATTCAAAAGATTTACTAGCTAAAAGTCCTGCTAAACCAGCCGCTAAAGATGAAGATAAAAACCATATACCCATCATCTGTCCTTTATATCTTTTAGGAGAATATTTCGCAGTAGCTGATAATCCAACTGGACTTAAACACAGCTCTCCTAATGTATGAAAAAGGTAAGTTAATAATAACCACTTAACACCAGCCTTTTCATTTTCTAAAGCAACCTCTACACCAAAGATCATTACAAAAAACCCTATAGCCATTAAGAAGCACCCAAGAGCAAATTTCTGTGGAGTATCTAAATCTAAATTACGTTTTCCTAAATTTATCCAGAAAGCTGCAAAGAAAGGGGCAAAAATAACAACCATTAGAGGATTTGCAACCTGAAGAAACGTTGCTGGCATTTCCCATCCAAAAATATATAAATCTGTGTAGTCCTTAGCAAATAGATTCAAGGAAGATCCTCCTTGATCAAAACCAGCCCAAAAAAGAACTGACCCTATAAATAATAATAGCAACATAGAAATATTGCCTTTCTCTGCTTTATTCAAACCCGCAAATAAATATAAATACACAAAGTAAAAAATAGCAACTAACAGTATTAAATATACTATTATTTGATTTAGTAATTCTGGATCAATGCTCCATAGACCTATAAAAGCGGAAATAATTACAAGAGATAATAAGACTGAAGAAA
This sequence comes from Gammaproteobacteria bacterium, assembly GCA_002730855.1. Taxonomy (GTDB): domain Bacteria; phylum Pseudomonadota; class Gammaproteobacteria; order Magnimaribacterales; family Magnimaribacteraceae. Next base: position 7,693 of record PCBA01000043.1, on the reverse strand, counting down.
TTGAAAAAATTGAGAAATATCTTGAACTGTCCTCTCCTTCATCGAGAGTAGGTCTCAACCCCGCCTCTCCCAAGGAAGCTTTTGAGAAAATATATTGAATTACTCCAAAGGTCATCCCTACTCCGGCAGCCCCGAAGCCCCAATGCCAACCAACTTTTTCTCCTAGATAGCCGCAAACCAGAAAACCCAACATGCTTCCTATATTTATGGACATGTAAAAAATGGTATAGCCAGCATCAACCCTTATGTCGCCTGGTTTATAAAGCTGACCTACTATTGTAGATATATTTGGTTTTAAAAGGCCTGTTCCTATAGAAACAAACACTAGACCTAAAAAGAAAGTTTTTTCAAAAGGCAAAGCAAGAATGTAATGACCTAAAGTAATAATTATTGCGCCTATTAGTACTGTTCTTTGAGCTCCAAAAATCTTGTCCGCTACCCAGCCCCCAGGAACGCATAAGAAATATACCGAAGCCCCGTATACGCCATATATTGCCATAGCTGTACCAGTATCTAAATTTAAACCCCCCTCTATCACTTCTCTTGTCATAAAGAGAACTAACAAACCTCGCATTCCGTAATAAGACATTCTTTCCCACATCTCTGTTAAAAAAAGAGTTATTAAGCCTTTAGGGTGCCCTAAGAAATAAGTGTCGTTACTTCCTTTTGTTAATTCATTCATAATATGTTCCTTATTTATCTATAGAATAATCAAAAAATATCTTATGGCCAAACTATTATGAAAGGTGCAGGGTTTTTTAAAAGAGTCTTTTCACTTATTTATGACACATTAGCTGTCATAGGGATAATGCTTTCTCTAAGCCTACTGCTCGTTCTCATAAACGGAGGATCCACTGAAGAGAATAATTTGGCAAGCTTGATTCAGTTTTTAATTATTGCTTTAAGTGGTCCAACCTTCTATACCTATTTTTGGCTTGCAAATAATGGTCAAACCTTAGGTATGCAAGCTTGGAAAATTCAATTGATCAGTGAAAAGAAAGACCTGTCTATTAAAGTGTGCTTATCTAGATGTTTTATTTCCGTTATTTCTTTACTAATTCTTGGTATGGGGTATTTTCTTATTTTGTTTCATAAAGAAAATAAATCTCTATCGGACTTGCTAACGGATACTCAAATAATTGATCTTAATAAGACTTAACTTTCCAGGCAAAGGTAGTTAATCCTAAGACTATAACAATAGGAATTATTACTGATGTGAATGGCGATAAAAAAGAAACTAAGGCCATACTTTCAAATAGTCTTTGAGAAATGCTTAACGAAAAGGCCAGTATTAACCCAGTTAAAACTCTTTGACCTATCTTGTGATCCCTAGCAGGACCAAATACAAGAGAAGCTGCCAAAATAGCCAACAAAATTGTAAAAACAGGTTGAAGTGCTTTTCTCCAAAATTCTAATAAAAGAATATTTTGTCTATATTGAGACTGCTCTTCATTAACATTGTTATATAATTTGGTAAGTGAAAAATACTTAGGAGAGAGTATTAAATTAAAGTCCTCTTCTTGGGGTCCCTCGACCCAGTTCATCTCTTTTATCGATTCTTTATCTCCATTTTCAACATTCATGATTTCTAGATTAAATAGACTCCACGAATTACCAATTTTTTGTGCCTCTTCAGCTGTTGTGACCTGCTTTAATTTATAAGAATCATTTAAGCTATAAATGACTATATCTTGGATAGAATTAGAATTTGGTGTTGATTTGAAAAAACTGACCGATGAATCGGATGCTAGCCAATACCCGTCATTTAAACTAATTTTATTTTGTTTCAATAATCTACTTTCCTCAGAATTCTGAGAAAGGCTTGGAATAAAAAATTCAGAGCTTAGAACACCTAATATTAAGACTAAAATTACTGGCTTGATAGAAGCCAATATAATGCTTATATCTGACTTACCTAAAACTCTTGCCGCAATTAGCTCTCCTTCTTCCGCCAAGCTTCCTAAGGCGACCAAGACTGCTATCAAACAAATATAAGATAGAAAATCATAAGCTGAATAAGGTAATGACGAAACAGAGTACAAAAAAGCGTCAATTAAGCCATAATTTTCTGAAAGATCTGACAACTCCGAAAGAATCGTAAATATTAAATCTAGTGAAATAATTGCTAAAGCGACTATGCATATACTGGATAAAACTCTCCTAGAAATATTTTTGTCTATAAGATCTCCTAATATTTGATTCATATCTAAGCTCTTTGATTAATTCTAAGATAGAGATAACAGGCAATTATCAAAAAGAATAAATGGATCAATACCATTGAATTGATTTGATTTACGGCAGACAGCTCGCTTACCCCTCTGCTGGCTATTAATAGTCCTAAATACAAAGAAAAAACTAGTAAAGCTGGTAACACTCTCTTATATCTACCCTCTCTCGGACTTGCATTACTTAGGGGAACAGCTAAGAAAATACTTATTATCGTCATAGCACAAAGGGACAATAACCAAGAAGTATTTGATGAGTCTAAAGAATTAGGTTCTTCTTCATTTTTAATATTGTTGCTAGATTCTATTTCAACTTTTAACTTCATTTCCTCGAATGATAATGTAGAAAATTTCTCAGTGTCATCTAGAAAAAAAACGCTTCCATTATTTAAGTGCATAGATTCTTCTTTAGCTCCTTCTACATAAGCATTCTGAGCAAATAAGAAAAATTCTGTAGCCTGGTTGTCTTTAGATTTATTTTTTATAAAAACTTTAGTTAAATTTGCATTTGAACTTTCTTTCGAGTACAGAAGAATAGACTCGTTGATTCTATGAAATTCACCCGGCGTTAGGGCAATTATCTTTTCTTTTAAAGTTTTCTGCTGAAGCATATCTTTTATTTGAAGGTCAAACTTGGGAGTCAGCCAAAAGGATAAGGAAAAAATTACCACACAAATTAATATACTACAGGCAATAAGTAATGAGTGCAGCCTCTTAAAAGAGAATCCGTTCTGCTCCATGACTATAAATTCACTCTCAGATCTTAGCTTGCCTAGAGTTAAAACGATGCCTATGAAAAAGCTAAGTGGTAAGATAATTTGACCAAATTCTGGGAGCCTAAAAAGTATGATCCAAAAAACTACTTCTGGGTTTATTTCACCTCTGGCAGCCTGATCTAAGTATTGTATAGATCTCGAAGAAACTATAATCAAAAGAAAAATTACGCTTACCGAGGCTGTATATGAGAAAATACTTTTTAGAAAGTAACGATTTAAAATCATAACTAAGAATTTAATACTTAATAGATCAATCCTACTCTGTATTGGACCAATAATCTTTAATGAAGTTTAAATTTATTTATTCTTAAGAAAATAGTATTAGAATTTGTAACAATTAATAGAGGAAAAAAAATGAAAAAAAGACTATCTTTAGCCCTGCAGCAAGACTTAAAAAAGAACCCTCTTAAGGTAAAGGCTGACTCTCTTGTTCTCGGAGTAAATGAAGGCAGAGTCTTAAATCCATTATCATCTAAGATAGATAAAGCAACTAATGGAGTAATCAAAAAACTAGCAAAAAGAAAGGAGTTCGAAGGAAAGGTTGGTCAGCAAGCTTACATAGCCTCTCCCGATGGTTTGTCTGCTGAAAGACTTTATTTAATTGGGTTTGGAAAACCGAAAGATTCATTATCTAATGAAGATATAAACAAAATTCTTAATTCCACAATTAATTCTATTAAATCTAGTAAATCTAAAAACACTTCTATATGTTTTCCTTCCTTAAAATACTCAAGTAACTCACACAGTGATTCTTGGTTTTTACAAAAGATGTCAACTTTCTTAGAAAGTAAGGTATACACATACGACGCTAAACTTAATAAAAAGAACAAAGCAATTAATCACTTAAAAAAGGTAAATCTCTATTTAGATTCTTCTCTTTCTTTAAGCAAACAAAGAAAAGCTTTAAAAACTGGTCAAATTGTTGGGCAGGGGGTGAACGCTGCAAAGGATCTAGCTAACCTTCCAGGAAATATCTGTACTCCCTCTTATTTAGCCTCAACTTCAAGATCAGCAGCAAAAAATTATGCAAAACTTAGTTGTAAAGTTTTTGGAGAAAAGGAAATGAAGAAAATGGGCATGGATTGCTTACTTTCTGTTGGTAATGGTAGCGCTCAAGAATCAAAACTAATTTCTATGTCCTATCAAGGAGGTAAAAAAGACGATAAACCTTACGCGATAGTAGGAAAAGGTATTACTTTTGACACTGGTGGAATAAGCCTAAAACCGGGGGCGACTATGGATGAAATGAAGTTTGATATGTGTGGTGCGGCTAGTGTTATTGCGACCATGCAAGTTGTTTCTGAACTAAAACTTCCTATTAATGTAGTTGGTGTGGTTGCTAGTGCAGAAAATATGCCAGGAAGTAAAGCAACTAAGCCAGGGGATGTAGTTAAAACCATGTCAGGGTTAACGGTTGAAATTTTAAATACTGATGCTGAAGGAAGACTAGTTCTTGCTGATGCACTGACTTATGTGAAAAGATTTAAACCTAAATCAGTGGTTGATATAGCTACCTTAACAGGGGCAGTAATAATTGCATTAGGACATTCGACGTCAGGTTTAATGAGCAATGATGACAAGCTAGCTAAAGAACTGTTAGATGCTGGTAAGAAGGCTTCTGATAAAGCATGGCGACTTCCTATCTGGGATGTGTATCAAAAGGATCTTGAGAGTAATTTTGCCGATATCGCCAATATTGGAGGAAGAGCAGGAACAATAACCGCAGCTTGTTTTTTATCAAGATTCGCTAAAGATTATTCTTGGGCTCATTTAGACGTTGCAGGAACAGCACACTATAAAGGCTTAGCTAAGGGCGGTTCTGGAAGACCAGTCCCTCTATTAAGCCAATATTTGATTGATAAAGCGTAATCATGCTTGAAGCTAAATTTATAGCTTCTGGTTCATCTTTCGAAGAGGCATTGAAATTTTCGTGCAGATTAACGGCCAAATTACTCTTAGGTGAAGGAAGTTTTAAGAGATCAAAAAAAGTAGATATCTATTGTGATAATCTAAAACATGCAGAAAAACTTGATAAGCTTTTATGGGAAATACCAAAAGAAGTTTTACTTCCCCACCAACTAGCTCATAAGCAAGATATAGATGAGCCTATTAGGATTGGGTACCCTGGAACTAAATTCTCAAATAAATCTGATTCTCTAATAAACATTTCACCTGAGATGCCTAATTCATTGGATGATTATGAAACTTACTATCAGTTAGTTATCATGGACGGTGCAGAGTTAAGAGAAAAGGCAGCAATAACCTGGTCTCAATGCAAAAAAGTTGGGCTAACCCCTGAATTCTTAGACCAAATATGAAGAAAAATTACGAACCTAAAAGTATAGAGAAGAGGATCTACGATAAATGGGAATCTTCAGGTTACTTTACTGCGACTCCAGATGATAAAAAGGAGCCATTTTGCATAATGATTCCTCCTCCAAATGTAACAGGGACGCTACACATGGGCCATGGTTTTCAAAATACTCTTATGGATGCCTTAATAAGACGTAAGAGAATGTCTGGTTTTGATGTCCTATGGCAAGTTGGTGTAGACCATGCAGGTATAGCAACTCAAATGGTAGTAGAAAGACAATTAGAATCTGAAGGAGTAAGTAAAGAATCTATAGGAAGGAATGCCTTTGAAAAAAGAGTATGGGAATGGAAAGAAAAATCTGGTGGAAAAATAACACAACAGCTTAGAAGGCTAGGAGCATCTGTAGATTGGTCTAGAGAAACTTTTACAATGAATGAAGATCTTAGCTTAGCCGTAAAGGAGGTCTTTGTTTCTTTATTTGACGAAGGATTAATTTACAGAGGAGAAAGGTTAGTAAATTGGGATGTTGTCTTACAAACGGCTTTATCTGATCTCGAAGTGACTTCAGAAGAGGAATCAGGATTTTTATGGCATTTTGACTACCCCCTTGAAAATGGAAGCACCATAACAGTAGCAACTACAAGGCCTGAAACTATGTTGGGTGATTCAGCTGTTGCTGTTAATCCTGATGATGAAAGATTTAAAGAATTAATAGGTCAATTCGTAAAATTGCCTATAACGGATAGAAAAATACCAATAATCCAAGACCCTTATGTAGATTCAGAGTTTGGAACGGGTTGCGTCAAGATAACTCCTGCTCATGACTTTAATGATTTTGAAATAGGAAAAAGGCATGATCTACAAATTATTAATATCTTAAATCTAGACGGGACATTGAATGGATCTGTTCCTGATAAATTCCAAGGCCTGACAACAGTTGAAGCTAGAGAAAAAATCTTAAAAGAAATGGAATCATTGGGTCTTCTAAATAAAGTAGATCCTCATAAAACAAAAATCCCTAGAAGCCAAAGGAGCGACTCCGTATTAGAACCGATTATAACCAATCAATGGTTTGTAGATGTTAAAAAAATGTCTATAGAAGCAATTAAGGCAGTAGAAGAAAATAAAACAGAGTTTATTCCAAAAAATTGGGAAAATACTTATTTTGATTGGATGAATAAAATTCAGGACTGGTGTATAAGTAGGCAACTATGGTGGGGTCATAGGATACCGGCTTGGTTCGATAAAGAAGAGAATATATACGTTGGAAAATCAGAAGAAGAAGTAAGACAGAAATATGGACTTTTAGATATTGAGCTTCGTCAAGAGGAAGATGTTTTAGACACTTGGTTCTCTTCAGCTTTATGGACCTTTTCTACCTTAGGATGGCCGAAAGAAGATAACCTTTTATCAAGATACCATCCCACAAGTGTCCTTGTAACTGGCTTTGACATAATTTTTTTCTGGGTGGCTAGAATGATTATGATGACAACTCATTTTATTTCTGAAGTTCCATTCAAAAAAATACTGATTCATGGACTAATTAAGGACTCCGAAGGGGTTAAGATGTCTAAATCTAAAGGAAATACACTAGATCCTCTTGACATCATAGATGGGATAAATCTCTCTGACCTTTCTGCAAAACGTACTGATGGGCTTATGCAACCTCAAATGAAAGAGAGGATTGAAAAACAGACTAAAAGAGAATACCCAGAAGGAATCAGCGCTTATGGCACTGATGCCTTAAGACTAACTTTCTGCTCTCTTGCAACAGGTGGAAGAGATATTAATTTTGATATGAAGCGGGTAGAAGGTTATAGAAATTTCTGTAATAAACTTTGGAATGCTTCAAGATTTATAGAGATGAATATAGAAACTTCAGGTGTGTCTGACGAATTAAACGAAGATTTAATAGAAAGATGGATAAATTATAAATTCAATTTAGCCGCAAAGAAGGTAGATGATGCCTTCGAGACTTTTAGGTTTGATTTAGCTACTAAAGCTATCTATGAATTTATCTGGTATGAATTCTGTGACTGGTATATAGAATTATCTAAAATTAAACTATCCAAAGAAAGTAAAGACAACTCTAGAACAGTTAAATCTATGGTAAGTCTATTAGAGAAGACTCTCAGGCTTGCCCACCCCATTATGCCCTTCATAACTGATGAAATATGGATCCATTTTAAACCTTTCCATCAATCTCCAGAGGAAAGCATAATGATTTCTGAGACACCAAAGCATGAGGATGGACTTTCTGATGAAGGTTATCATTCTGTGGAGTGGCTAAAGGAAATAGTTTCTGGAATAAGAAACATAAGAGGTGAAATGCTAATTAAACCATCTCAAAAGATAAAAGCTTTTTATAAGGACGGTGA
>PCBA01000042.1 GCA_002730855.1 Gammaproteobacteria bacterium | reverse complement strand
GAAATATGTGCATTTATCTTATTTGTTATATAGGAAGCAGTAATAGGTTGTCCGTCAAAACATAGAATCGAAACTAATTTATCAGGGATAATTCCTCCTTCTGCCATTAAAAGGGTTCGCATTTGTCCATCTCTATTTTGCTCAACTATGAATAATAGATCATGTTCTTCGATAAACTCCCAAACCTCTAAGTTAAAAGGGAAAGATCTAATTCTCATTGCATCTACATCAATATTTTGAACTTCTAAATGATCTAAGGCTTCTTGCATGGAGCAATCAGTACTCCCAAAATAAATAACTCCTATCGAACTTGAACTCTCATCTTGATTAAAGACAGGGGAAGGTACTGTTGAGGAAGCAGTTTGGAATTTTCTTGTTAATCTTGTAAGCATTTCAGCATTTTTTTCACCATCTTCGGTATACCTTGCATATTCATCATGAGAAGTTCCTCTTGTGAAATATGCTCCTTTATGAGGGTGTGTGCCTGGGTAAGTCCTGTAGGGAATACCATCACCATCAACATCTAAATATCTACCAAATTCTTCTATTTCATCTAATTCTTGTTTAGATAGAACTTTTCCTCGGTCATACTCTTTTAAATCGTTCCATTCAAATTCTTTCGCAGACCAATCATTCATTCCTAAATCTAAATCTAACAGAACTATTACTGGTGTTTGATATCTCTCAGCTAAATCAAAAGCTTGAACTGCGAAATCAAAACATTCTTTAGGATCTGAAGGGATCAGCATTATATGTTTTGTATCTCCATGAGAAGCATATGCAGAGCTAAGAATATCAGACTGTTGTGTTCTTGTAGGCATCCCAGTAGATGGACCGCCTCTTTGAACATTAAATAAAACTGCTGGTACTTCTGCAAAATAGGCTAAGCCTATAAATTCACTCATCAACGACACTCCTGGGCCGCTAGTAGCTGTAAAAGCTCTAGCCCCATTCCAATTTGCTCCAATAGTCATTCCCATAGCTGCTAGCTCGTCTTCAGCTTGAATAAACGCAAATTTATTTTTATCAGTACCTATTTCAACTCTAAACTTTTCACAATATTTGTTAAAAGATTCTGCAAGAGACGTGGATGGTGTGATTGGATACCAAGCACAAAATGTTGCACCCCCATAAACACAGCCTAATCCAGCTGCATCGTTGCCGCTAGTAAGTATCAAACCTTCTGTTTTATTGGATTTTCGAACTTTTATGTCACAAAAATCTTTAAAATTCTCTTCAGCATAATTAAAACCAATTTCTAAGGCCTTGATGTTTGGTTCTATAAGTTTTTCCTTACCTTTAAATTGCTCTTGAATAAGTGAAATGTATATTTCTTTATCCATATCAAGAATTGATGCCAATAGCCCAACATATCCTAGGTTTTTAAATAATAATCTTTGTTTAGGATTAGTAAATTCTTGGACGCACAACTCAGTAAGAGGTATTTCTAGTATATTGATATCATCTCTTCCAAAGTCTCTCCTCCAAGAAGAGTCGTAAATTAAATAGCCATCTTTCTTTAATTCAGCTACATCTTGTCCATAAGACTGAGGGTTCATTGCAACAATAATGTCAATTCCTTCTCTTCTACCTAAGTAGCCTTTCTCGTTAATTCTTACCTCAAACCAAGTAGGTAAGCCTTGAATGTTTGAAGGGAATATATTCTTAGGACTTACCGGTATACCTGACCTAAAGACTCCTTTAGCAAACATTTGGTTGGCGCTAGCAGATCCAGACCCATTTACATTAGCAAACTTTATAACAAAATCATTAACTGAAGATATTTTGCTCATGAGTACACCTTCGCTTCTTGATAAAGAAAATTTTGCATATCCCATGCACCTGTAGGACATCTTTCAGCACATAGACCGCAATGAAGGCAAACATCTTCATCTTTAACCATAACTCTAGAAGTTTGTTCTAGTTCTTTTGAGACTAAAATTTCTTGATTTAAATTTAATGCAGGGATCCTAAGGTTGTTTCTTAGATTTTCTTCAGATTCATTTCCAATAAAATTTATACAATCTGTAGGGCAAATATCAACACAAGCATCACACTCTATACATAGATCTTCAGAAAAAACTGTTTGTACATCGCAGTTTAAACATCTTTGGGCTTCCTCTAGTGCCATATTCTCATCAAAGCCAAGTTCAACCTCCATTTTAAGATCTTTTAATGCTTCTTTTTTATCAGCGTGCGGGACTAGAAATCTTTTCGCTTGTGATATGTTATTATCATAGGACCACTCATGGACCCCCATCTTCTGACTTACAAGTGTGGTTGATGGTTCTGGTCTCTCATACAAATCTTTGTTGTTGCAGAATTTATCAATCGATATGGCCGCTTGATGGCCGTGGGCTGCTGCCCAAATAATATTTTCTGGCCCCCATGCAGCATCACCGCCAAAGAAAACTTTAGGATTAGTTGATTGGAAAGTAACCTTATCTATTACAGGCATATCCCATTCACCAAAATCTATTCCACAATCTCTTTCTATCCATTCAAATGCATTATCCTGACCTATAGCAATTAATACATCATCACATTCAAATATTATTGGGTCTTCTCCGATAGGCACTAAAGATCTTTTCCCATTTTCATCAAATATAGCTTCTACTTTTTCAAATTCCATCCCTGCAAGTTTTCCATCTCTAATAATAAATTTCTTTGGGACATGATTGTCATGAATAGGTATGCCTTCCCCCATGGCGTCTTCAATTTCCCACTCAGAAGCCTTCATTTGGTCAAAAGGGCTTCTAACAGTTACTTTTACTTCTTCTGCTCCGAGTCTTATAGATGTTCTACAGCAATCCATGGCAGTATTACCTCCTCCTAAGACAAGAACTTTTCTTCCAATTGATGTCGTGTGCTCAAAGGCAATACTAGTCAACCAATCAATTCCTATGTGTATATTTTTATCTGCCTCTTCTCTGCCTTCAATCTCTAAATCTCTACCTTTTGGAGCGCCTGTGCCAACGAAAATAGCATCGAAATCTTCTTCAAGAAGTTTTGTCATACTTTTAATTTCTGAATTAAATACAGTAGTGATTCCTAAACGTAAAACTTGATTTACCTCTTCATCTAAGACTCTCTCTGGTAATCTAAAAGAGGGAATATTTGTTCTCATCAATCCACCCGCCTTTCCATCTCTTTCAAAAAGAGTACATTCATATCCCATCATTGACAGGTCTCTTGCTACTGTTAAAGATGCTGGGCCACCTCCTATAAGTGCTATCTTTTTTCCGTTACTTGTTTCTAAATTGGGTATAAGATTTGCAATGTCATCTTTAAAATCGTAAGTAACTCTTTTTAATCTGCATATAGCAACTGGCTTTTCGTGAGTTCTTGTTCTTCTACAGGCAGGCTCGCAAGGTCTATCGCAAGTTCTTCCTAAGATACCTGGGAAAACATTTGATTCCCAGTTAAGCATATATGCTTCGTTATAATTACCTTGGGATATCTGCCTAATATATTCAGGAACAGGTGTATGAGCAGGGCAGGCATGTTGGCAATCAACAACTTTATGATAGTACTGGGGGTTAGTAGTGTCAGTAGGCAGAACAAATTCTTCTACTATAGGAATTACTTGTTGGTTTTCTCCTATGCCCTTAGCTCTGTCAATTTTTTTCCTTAATTGGTCTACAACCTCCCATCTAAGATCTTGTGCTGTTTTTAGGTCGTGCGTCTTTAAAGATTTTCTGAGGTCATATCCTAATTGGCCTCTTAAGACCTTAGGTACGGCTAGCTTCACCCACCAAGTATTGTACCTTTTAAAAAGATATCTAGTATCCATATTGCTCATAATACAGCTTCTATATTCATATCCCCAGTAAGTGTATGGTACATAAAATTGATCTATTATCTAGTGTTTTTAAAGGAAATACTAAATTTTCTTATAAAAGATTAATTTAAAAGGTACATGTACCTATTAATAAATAGATATTCAGCTATATTCTTGACAAAAATAGTCAGAAATCTATAATTAAGTTTATGAACCTTACTACAAAAGGAAAATATGCTGTAACGGCAGTTTTAGATCTTGCTTTAAATGAAAATGAATCTTCATTTTCTAAAATCTCTGATGTTGCCAAAAGACAGTCAATACCAGCTCCTTATCTTGAAAAAATTTTTAATTACCTAAGAAAAGCAGACATATTGACTGCATCTAGAGGACCTAAGGGAGGTTTTAAGCTCTCCAGACCAAGTGAAAAAATAATGATAGGTGAAATTATAAGCGCTGTAGAGAAAAGAATGGACGCGACACAATGCTCTGGAGAAGGAACTTGCAATGCAGGATCTAAGTGTATGGCTCATAATTTATGGACTGAATTGAATGATAATATTAATACTTTTCTAATGGATAAATCATTAAAAGATGTTTTGAATTCAAAAATGAACAGTGCAGAAGTAGATAAAAATTTTTTAATAGCTACAGGTTAGCGAAAAATGAAACTACCAATATACTTAGATTATGCTTCAACTACTCCAGTTGATCCGAGGGTAATTGAAAAGATGCAAGATTGTCTGTCTATGGATGGTAATTTTGGTAATCCAGCTTCTAGATCTCATGCTTTCGGATGGAAAGCTGATGAGGCAACTGAACAAGCAAGACAAAATGTTGCTAATTTAGTGAATTGTGATCCAAGGGAGATTGTTTGGACTTCTGGAGCAACTGAATCAGACAATCTAGCAATAAAAGGTTCTGCAAGATTCAATAAAGCAAAAGGTAATCATATAATTACCTCTAAGATCGAACATAAGGCAGTGTTGGATAGTTGTAGACAGCTTGAGACAGAAGGTTTTGAAGTAACATACTTGGAACCAAATAAGAAAGGCATCATAACCGTTAATAAGGTTTTAAAAGCCATAACTGATAACACTATTTTAGTTTCCTTAATGCACTTAAATAATGAAATTGGAGTTATAAATGATATTGAGTCCTTAGGAAATGTTACTAGGGAGAAGGGTATTATTTTTCATGTTGATGCCGCCCAAAGTACTGGGAAGCTCCCTATAAATCTATCTTCCTTAAATGTTGACTTGATGTCATTTTCTGCGCATAAAACTTATGGTCCCAAGGGAATAGGGGCTCTTTATGTAAGCAGAAAACCTAGGGTTAGACTAAAAGCACAAATACATGGTGGAGGTCACGAAAGAGGCATGAGATCAGGAACTTTAGCTACTCATCAGATAGTTGGTATGGGTGAAGCTTTTAGAGTTGCAAAAATTGATATGGAAGCAGATAGAAAAAGGATTGAATCTTTAAGGAACAAGTTGTGGGATGGCATAAAGGATATTGAAGAAGTTTATTTGAATGGAGATGAGGAATTAAGAGCAGCAGGTTTCTTAAATGTTAGCTTCAACTACATAGAAGGAGAGTCTTTAATAATGGCGTTAAAGGATATTGCGGTTTCTTCAGGGTCAGCTTGTACATCAGCAAGTTTAGAGCCTTCTTACGTACTTAGGGCTTTAGGCTTGAAGGATGAATTAGCCCATAGCTCTATAAGGTTTGCGATTGGTCGTTTCACAAACGAACAAGAAGTAGAATACACCATCAAGCTAGTTAGAGATTCTGTCGAGAAATTAAGGAAACTTTCTCCTTTATGGGACATGTACAAGGATGGGATAGATTTAGATTCAGTAGATTGGATGGCAACTTAGAATTATTATACAGAGGAAATTATGGCCTACAGTAAGAAAGTAATAGATAAATTTGAGAATACTTTAAATGAACCTGAGAAAAACAGTGTTGGAAGGTGGGATCCTTCTGATTTAGATATAGGAACAGGTATGGTAGGGGCACCTGCTTGTGGTGATGTAATGAGGTTACAAATAAAATGTAAACCAGAAAATGATAGCCATGTTATTAGTGATGTAAAGTTTAAAACCTACGGATGCGGTTCTGCAATAGCATCTTCTAGTGAACTAGTAGATATGCTTGTAGGAAAAACTATTGAAGAAGCAAGTGAGATTAAAAACAAGGACATTGCTCAAGCTTTAGATTTACCTCCTATAAAAATTCACTGTTCAGTGTTGGCAGAAGATAGCATCCATAAAGCAATAGAGGATTACAAATCAAAGTTATAAAAAAATGAACTCTTCTGTACCAAAAACATTTGATCCAAATAACTTTAGTTTATCTGATTCAGCTATAGAGCATTTTTCTAGCACTCTCACTAACCAAGACTGTTTGGGGGTTAGATTTTCTGTTATAGAAGCTTCAGGCTGCTCTGGTTATACTTATGAACTTGATTATGTTCATGAAAAAGAATCCAGTGATCTAATATTTGAATTTAAAGATGTTTCTATTTTTATCGATAAAGAATCTTTTCAATTCTTAAAAGGAACCAAGGTAGATTTTTATACAGAAGGCGTTAATGAAGGAGTAAGGTTTCTTAACCCTAATGTAAAAGCTGTATGCGGTTGCGGTGAAAGTTTTGAGATAGAGATTTAAGCTCTAGTCTCAATGACCCTAATAAAAATCAAGCCCCATAAAGAAATATGTCCTAAAGGGGCTAATATACAGGCCGAACCTGGAGAAACATTAGCTGAGGTGCTTTTAGAGAATGGAATTAAAATAGAACATGCTTGTGAACTGTCTTGTGCATGCACCACGTGCCATGTTGTCATAAGAGAAGGATTCCAGTCTTTAAATGAGGCCAAAGAAGATGAAGAAGACATGCTAGATAAAGCATGGGGTTTAGAGTCTGAATCTAGATTAAGTTGTCAAGTTATTATAGACAAAGAAGAACTGGAAATAGAGTTACCAAAATACACAATTAACATGGTATCTGAAAATAATTAAATGCTTTGGACGGATGTAACTGAAATTGCTGTAGATTTATCTGAAAAGCATTCAGATATTGACCCAAGGTACATCCTATTTACTGATCTGCGTGACCTTGTTATTAATCTGAATCGTTTTAATGACGATCCTAATAAAAGCAATGAAAAGATCTTGGAAGCTATCCAAATGCTATGGATAGAAGAGTTAGATTAACTAAAAAAATTATTTATACGTATAATGCGCTTTCTTGAAACTAAGGAGAACTATGGCTTTAGAAAAAACACTTTCAATTATTAAGCCTGATGCTGTATCTAAAGGTCATTCTAAAAAAATTTGTGAAAGACTAGAGTCTGAAGGGTTGAATATTGTTTCTAAGAAATTAATTCAATTATCAGATAAAGAAGCTAAAGGTTTTTATATAGAACATGATGGAAAGCCATTCTTCGCTGACCTTATTAAATTTATGACTTCAGGACCTATACAGGTTCAAGTGTTAGAAGGGGAAGACGCTATTTCTCGGTATAGAGAAGTCATGGGCAATACCAACCCTAAAGAAGCTAAGCCAGGTACTTTGCGTGCTGATTTTGCTGATTCTATAGATGCTAATGCAGTTCATGGATCGGATTCTCAAGAATCAGCCGAAAGGGAAATAAGCTATTTCTTTTCTAAATAATCCGTAAACTTCAATTATGTCTGGTTATGCCAAAGATTCTGTAGGACAAATCTTAACGATCGCCAGAAAGAAGAAAAGGTTACGTTACAAGAGGCTCTCTAATGAATTAAAGATAAGAGAATCCTACTTACTTGCCTTAGAACAGGATAGATTTAAAGAAATTCCTGGAGGAGAGGTCTTTATAAAGGGATTCCTAAGATCCTATTCTAAAAAGTTAGACTTGAATCCAGATTTCATAATTAAACTTTATGAAGATAGCATTATTTCGGAGAATACAGATCAAGATAAAAAAAACGACATAAGTTACTTTGAGCATTTTGCTAATTAT
>PCBA01000041.1 GCA_002730855.1 Gammaproteobacteria bacterium | reverse complement strand
CTAAAGAAGTTAGCAAAAGAGATGTGAACAATAGACCTAAAACTTTACAAGCCTTTCAGCCAATGGTGAGGAGTTATTAATGAGCCAAACTATTCCTGTTGAACAGATAAAATCATTAACGATGAGCATTTATCGATACGACCCTTCTGTTGATGAAAAGCCTTACATGCAAGATATCAGTATTGAGGTTCCCACGGATAAAGACATCATGGTTTTAGATGCTTTACATCTAGCTAAAGATCAAGATCCCTCTTTATCTTACCGTAGATCTTGTAGGGAAGGTGTTTGCGGTTCTGACGGTATGAATATCAATGGCAAAAATGGTTTAGCTTGTGTAACGCCTTTGTCTGAAGCAGTCAAAAGAAATAAACTTACTTTAAGGCCGATGCCCGGTCTACCTGTTGTTAGAGACTTAATAGTTGATATGAAACAATTCTTTGATCAATTAGAAAAAGTTAAACCTTACCTAATAACTAATACTGATAATCCTGAAATTGAAAGGACTCAAAGCCCAAAAGAGAGAGAGGAGCTAGACGGTCTTTACGAATGTATTTTATGTGGATGTTGTTCAACTTCTTGCCCTTCTTTTTGGTGGAATCCTGATAAGTTTTTAGGCCCTGCAGCTCTGCTTCAATCTTGGCGTTTTATAGCTGATTCCAGAGATGAAGCTACCGAAGAAAGGCTAGATAATTTAGAGGATTCTTTTAGTCTTTATAGGTGTCATGGCATCATGAATTGTGTATCGGTTTGCCCTAAGGGATTAAATCCGACAGAAGCTATTTCAAAAATCAGAAATAAACTTATAAAAAGATAAAAAAAATAATAAACTGGCAAATTATTTGAAGTTTTTATCTTATTCTCGAATTCCATAATATAGGCTTCTTAATTTAGGATAAATTTATGAATCTTCATGAGTACCAAGCTAAACAACTGTTCAGAGATTACGGGATAGCTGTTTCCGAAGGGGTAGCTGCCTCGTCTGCAGATGATGCAGAGAAGGCTGCTCTATCTTTAGGTACTTCAAAATGGGTAGTTAAAGCACAAGTCCATGCGGGCGGCAGAGGAAAAGCTGGCGGAGTTGAGGTAGTTGATCAAATTGAAAAAGTAAGAGACTTTGCTGATAAATGGATTGGAACTAACTTGGTAACCTTTCAAACTGATGAAAATGGTCAGCTTGTAAATCAGATCTTAGTTGAGACTTGTACTGATATAGAGAATGAACTTTATTTGGGTGCTGTTATTGATAGAGCCTCTCAAAGGCTAGTTATAATGGCATCCACTGAAGGTGGAGTAAATATTGAGGAAGTAGCTGAAGAAACGCCTGACAAAATCTTTAAAGTAGAGGTAGATCCTATTGAAGGTACTAATGATAAAGATGCTGACCACTTATCTTTACATTTAGAGCTCAATGAATCTCAAAGTTCTCAATTTAGAGATATATATAAAGGGTTGGTAAAACTTTTTTTAGAAAAGGATTTAGCTTTACTAGAAGTTAACCCACTTGTAATTACTAGTACCGGGGATTTGCTTTGTTTAGATGCCAAAATAAATGTAGATTCTAACGCCCTCTACAGGCAAGAAGCTCTTAATGAGATGAGAGATTCATCTCAAGAAGATGAAAGAGAATCAAAAGCAGCTGAATGGGGTTTGAGCTACGTCGCTCTTGAAGGAAATATTGGGTGTATGGTGAATGGTGCCGGTCTAGCAATGGGAACTATGGACATTATCAAGCTGCATGGAGGAGAGCCTGCTAATTTTCTTGATGTAGGTGGGACAGCTGATGCAGAAAGAGTTGCTGAAGCTTTTAAAATTATATTATCTGACAAAAATGTTAACACTGTCCTGATCAATATATTTGGGGGAATTGTTCGATGTGACGTCATAGCTAACGGCATTGTAGAAGCACTTACGGTTATGGGCGTATCTGTTCCTGTGATAGTAAGACTTGAAGGTAATAATGCAGAAGCAGGCCTTAAGATATTAGATAAGTGTGATTTAAATATTATCCCGGCTTCGAATTTACAAGAAGCAGCTGAATTGGCAGTTAAAGCATCCAAAGGAGAAATAAGTTGAGTATTTTAATTAATAAAGATACCAAGGTAATTTGTCAGGGTTTTACAGGAGGTCAGGCAACACAACACTGTGTTCAGTGCATAGATTATGGTACCAAATTAGTGGGAGGCGTGACTCCTGGTAAGGGAGGACAAACACACTTAGACTTACCTGTTTTTAATTCAGTTAATGAAGCGGTAGATAAAACTGGAGCTACTGCGAGCATTATTTTTGTTCCGGCAAGATTTTGTAAGGCGTCCATACTCGAAGCTGCTGAAGCAGGAATATCTCTGGTTATATGTATTACAGAAGGTATACCTACAATTGATATGCTTGAAGTGAAAGTTAGGTGTGATAATTTAGGAGTCAGATTAATTGGACCAAATTGCCCTGGAATTATCACTCCAGGCGAATGCAAGATGGGAATTATGCCAGGCGATATTCATGTTCCTGGTAAAGTGGGAGTCATATCGAGGTCTGGTACCCTTACATACGAAGCGGTCAAACAAACAACTGATTTTGGTTTTGGACAAACAAGTTGTGTCGGTATCGGAGGAGATCCAATACCTGGTTCTAGCTTTGTAGATATATTAGATTTATTTCAGAAAGATCCTCAAACAGAAGCAATTGTGATGGTTGGTGAAATAGGAGGAACTGCAGAAGAGGTTGCTGCTGAATTTATTAAATCAAATGTAACTAAGCCGGTGGTTTCTTATATAGCAGGCGTAACTGCCCCATCTGGTAAAAGAATGGGACATGCTGGTGCAATCATTGCAGGAGGTAAGGGGACAGCTGAAGATAAATTTAAAGCTTTAGAGGCAGCTGGAGTTTATACAGTTAAAAGCCCTGCTGAGATAGGAAGGGGAGTTGCGGAAATAACAGGATGGTAAAAGAATATCAACATTTAAAAATAGAAGATCATGGTCATGTGGTTATTTGTATTTTAACCAATCCTCCCACGCATACCTTCACTTCTGAAAGTTTGATGGAAGTTCATCATTTCCTAGATCAAATAGAGAAGAAGAAAGATCTAAGGGTTCTAGCCTTCACTGGAGAAGGAGAAGATGTTTTTATTAAACATTATGAAGTGGGTGAATTAGCTGATTCAGCAGAAAAGAATATTTCTGAAGCTAAAAAAGTTAGTTCAAAATCTAGCCCTCCTAAGGAACTTCATAATTTCCATAAAATGCTTCTTCGTTTAAGAGATTTAGAAGCAATAGTTGTTGCTGGGATTAATGGTAATACCGCAGGCGGAGGATGTGAATTTTCTTTAGGGTGTGATCTAAGAATAATGTCAGAAGGTCCTTACACAATAGGCTTACCGGAGACTTCTGTAGGAATATTGCCAGGGGGAGGAGGAACCCAAAGATTAGCTAGGCTAATAGGGTCTTCAAGAGCTTTGGACTTGATTCTTCATGCAAAACTATTAAGCCCTAAAGAGGCTTTTGAGTTTGGATTAATAAATAACATAGTACCTCACGAAGGGTTCCGTGAAGAACTTATGTCTTATTGCTTAGATCTAGCATCACGAGCACCTATAGCACTTAGACAAGTGAAGAAGATAATTCATCAAGGTCTTGATAAGACTTTAGAAGAAGGACTCCTAATGGAACAAGAAGCATTTGATGTAACAATGCGATCCAATGATGCAGCTAAGGCTATGCGTTCAATGCTTGATTCAGAAAAAAATATTGAAGAGCGAACTGAATTTAAATGGGAAGGAAATTAGTTTACTCGTCTGCAACTTTAATTACTTGTTTCCCAAAGTTCTTGCCACTCAAAACATCTCTTAAGCCTTGAGGGGCATTCTCAAAACCTTCAGTGACTGTTTCTTCATATTTTATTTTTCCTTCTGCTATCCAATTACAAAGTTCGTCAGTGGCTTGTCTCCATTCTTTAAACCACTCCGTCACAACAAAGAATCTATGTTCAGGGACAGGATCAAGAGCTCCAAAAACATGGAAAGGTGTTTCTTCTTTAGTCATGTCTTGTGAATTATAAGCAGAGATAAATCCACAAATCGGCACTCTTGCACCAGGATTAATTAGTTTTGCTACAGCTTTACTAACAGGACCGCCAACGTTCTCAAAATAGATATCTATTCCATCAGGACATGCTGCAGCTAAATCCTCTTCAAGGTTCCCGGCTTTATAATCGATACAATCATCAAAACCCAGTTCATCTTTTACGTACGAACATTTCTTTTCTCCTCCTGCAACACCAATTACTCTACAGCCTAAGATTTTACCCATTTGCCCTACAACGGTACCCACTGCACCTGATGCGGCAGAAACAACAATAGTTTCTCCTGATTTAGGTAAACCTACTCTTAAAAGACCAAAATAAGCTGTTCTTCCTGGCATACCGACTGTGCCTAAATACGTAGATAAAGGAACAATAGAGGGATCTGCTTTAAATAATGCAGGGTTTTCATCATTAGCCACTATGTAGGTCTGCCAGCCTTGGTGAACACAAAGATAGTCACCTACAATATATTTATCTGACTTGCTTTGAACGACCACACCAACACTTTCGCCTGTCATAGGTTCTCCTAATGCAGCAGGGTCTGCATAAGATTCACCGTCATTCATTCTTCCTCTCATGTAAGGATCAATTGAGAGATAAAGAACTTTAATTAATAGTTCTCCTTCTTTTAGTTCAGGAACTTCATGTTCGTTAAACTTCCAGCACTCATCTTCTGGCATACCTGAAGGTCTCTTATCCAATAACCATTGTTGATTAATATAAGCAGTCATTTTGTCTCCTATTAAGCTCCTATTATATTCTTATCTCGCTTCTCAACAAGATAATAAAAGCTACCTTGTTCAATTTCCTTTTTTAGTAATTTGTGACCTAAGAATTCACAAAATTTATCAATGTCTCTTTCAGTGCTTGGGTCAGTTGCAATGATTTCTATTTTATCGCCATGTTGTGATTCTCTGATAGCTTTATGCAGCATCATGATGGGTTCCGGGCACTTCAGGCCCTTTGCATCAACTTTGGTGTTCACTAATAAACCGGTTTGAAGTTTCTTTAACTCTAAGGACCATTAGGGTAGCTGCCACCAATAGTCCTAAACAAATACCTATCCACATACCAACGGCTTGCATCGGTTCAACGATTAAGTTTGTTGTCGATAAGATAACTCCAACAGGTAAGCCTATTCCCCAATAAGAAAGTGCCATTATTTTCATGGGTCCAAACGTATCTTTATATCCCCTTAAAGCACCTATGCCACCCATTGCTAATCCATCAGCAATTTGAAAGAAAGCGGCAAAAAATAACAAAGTTACTGCTAAAGAAATAACTTTTGGATTGTTATTAAGAATACCGGCTAAAGATTCTGCGAAGATAATTATTAGTATGCTGGCAATAAATGCGCATAGAACTGCCAATCTAAGTGCGAAATAAGAACTATATTTAGCAGCAATTAATTCATTTGCACCAACATTATTACCTACTCTAACAGCGGCGGCATTTCCAACAGCAAGAGGAACCATAAAGAAAAGTCCTCCAATTGTTAGTGCTATGCCATTAGAGGCTATGACTTCACTTCCAAATCTTCCAAGTATTATTCCAGCTCCACTAAACATGCTAAGTTCAATAAAGTTTCCTAGCCCAACAGGTATTCCTCCTCTAAGAATCTCTGTTAAAGTATTTAGATTTGGAAGATCAAAATTAGAAAATAACTGAGTGGGTTTGTATTCTTTTTTAATTTTTAAATAAAAAATTAACAGGGTAAATGAAGTCCAAGTTCCAATAACTGCAGACAAACCAGCACCTCGTGCGCCCATTTCAGGAAACCCAAAATTCCCGTATATGAAAGTGTAATTACCAATTATGGCAATAATTAACATTAGTATATTTAAACAGGTAATTGGAAGAGGTCTGGTTGTCCCCTCACACAAAGACCTTAATGGTTGGCTTAAGAGTATTGCAGGCAATGCAAAGACAAAGAAACTTAAGTACTCTTCTGAATATTTGATTATCTCAGGATCAACTCTAGCCACCCCTAGTATCCAGGAAGCTTGAGACAAAATTAACATACCTAGTAAGACTATAGGTATTGATAACCATATAGCTTGTCTCACTAGAGGACCAATTTCATCTATTTTATTTGCCCCAAAAAGCTGAGCTACCATCGGAGTTACAAAGAACAGAACTCCCCCTATACCTACCATGATTGGAAACCATAAATTACCAGCCAACATAATTCCTGCTTGAACATCAGTAGAATAATTACCAGATTGAATTACTGAATTAACTTGAATTAATTGCAATGCCAATTGAGTTAAAAACATGGGAGCTGCTAGCTTAAAGAAACTATGTGCTTCTATTCGAGCTTTACTTGATAATAAACTCTTAGATTTATTTAAGGGTTGTTCCATAGAAGGTGCGTATCATATCATGTAGCAAAAGAATCGAGGTTAGCTATCAGACAAGACAACAGACCTTATTGGCTTAAAAAGATATTTTCAAAATACAATGATTTCTATATTAAGAAATTCATTGCACCTCAGTTTGAATCTTTTGGAAAAGGACCAAATATTATGGGTTCTAGGTATCTAGATATTTTTGGAAAAAAAATCACTATAGGTGACTATCCAACGATGGTAGCTTCCCCAGATAATTATATCCACCTAACAACTTGGAACTTAGGTGATCACGATGGAGAAATAATCATAGATGATTATTGCCTATTAACACCTGGTGTAAGAATTGCTTCAGCCTCTAAAATAACTATAGGTAAAGGGTGTATGTTTGCTAATAGTTCATATGTTTCTGACGCTGACTGGCATGGTATTTACGATAGAGCTACCCCTGTTGGTAAGACCTCTCCAGTTGTCCTTAAAGACAATGTTTGGATAGGGGATAGCGCTATTGTAGGGAAGGGCGTTACTATCGGAGAGAATAGTATAGTTGCTGCAGGAGCTGTAGTCGTAAAAGACGTTCCAGATAACGTAGTTGTAGGTGGAAACCCTGCCAAAATTATCAAAGAGCTTGATCCCTCTATAGAAGGATTAACTAGAATGGAATTATTTAAAGACCCTTTGGGCTTAGAAGACTTATACGATCAAATTGATTTATACACCTTAAAAAATAACAGTTTCTTTGGCTATTTAAAGAGTATATTTTTTAGGAATAACACTCATTAAGCAGCTTTTTTCATTTAAAGTTTTGCAAACTAGACAAAGTGTCTCAATATGAGATACTAAAGTCAGTTCTAGATTTCCATTCGGCTAATTTTCTGGGGAAAGTTTCTGATCAGAGTCTAAAACAGATTATTAACTTTTGGGGAGAAAATATGAATAGTATTTCTAAGGCACTATTGCCTCTAATTTTGGTCCTTTCTTTTTCAGTAACTGCAGACAATCATGATGAAGCACCTACATTTTTACCTGTAGAAGGCTTTGCATGTAATTATGCTCCTGGTAAAGACATGGGTGATTTAATGCGAATAACTGAGGAATGGAATGATTATGTAGATGATAGTGATGTTCAATACAGTGCGTGGATTTTTTCTACTTATTTCTATAGTGAAGAGGAAACAGCTGATTTCTTTTGGATCGGTGCTTCGCCAACTTGGGAAGAGCTAGGAAAAGCTCAAGCTTTAATGATGGAGCCAAAGGGACTAAAAATAAATGATAAGTTCAATAAAGTTACACCCTGTAATGATCACACAAACTGGGGTTATGAGAGTGTAAGAGATCTTCAATCTGAAGATGGAGACAATCAGGGCGTTACTTCAATAGTCTGGTGTTCTCTGACTGAAGGAACTACGTATGATCAAGTTGTAGCTGCTGACAAAAAATTTAATGACTATGCTGATTCATTAAATATGAAAGGCGGGGCAGGAAGATGGTACCCAGGTTCAGGTATACCCTCACGTTTTGACGCTGATTTTCTTTGGAGTCAAGATGCGGACAATCATGCTGAATGGGGTAGGTCTGTTGACCAGGCTGTAAATGGTGGCGGAAATCAAGTATTCCAGTCAATTTATGGAGACTTAATGACTTGTAGTAATAGGGCGGTTTACAACGTTACAGGCGTCAGAGTTTCTCAACAAAATTAATTAATGGAGAAAAGAATGAAAAAAATACTAAAGAAATTTACTTTATTAACTTTGCTTTTAAGTTCTTCTGGCGTGTTTGCCTTGCAAGGACTTAATGTTATAACTATCACTACAGATGATCCAGAGGGTTATTTGAAGTGGTTAACAGAGAGCCAACCTGTTTTTCAGGAAGCGCAAGGAGATGATGTTCTTGCCTCAGGTATTTGCTCACCCGTTGCTGGTGGTGCAAATGTAAATGAACACTACGTATGGAATTTTGCTCCTTCTGTTTCGGCCATGATGAGTAACCCAGGATTCTTTACCGACAAAAATGTACAAAGAGCTATAAGGAAGATTGCCTCTAAAAGAGAAGTGACTAGAAGGGACTTAATGTTTGCTATTAAAAGTGGTGAAGTTGGGGCAGTAGGTACCTCCGTTGCAAATTATAATCTAATTTCAAGCACGGACGATGTTAGCGGTTATGCCTCGGCTCTAACTAGAATGGAAAATGCTGCTGCTAGCAATGGTTTTGATGATATTTCAGTTTCTTTATATGGTTCAGTGGCCTCTGGCGATAGAGCGGGAACGGTGATGGCAAGTGTCCAAGCCCCAACTTCTTCACGCCTTGGTGCTTTCTTTGATCAAAGAGACTCGGTTTGGATGAGTGAAGCTATGTCAGAATTCAATAGCATTAGAACTCCTGTTATTGACTTTATGATGACTTGCACAACACTTTCAGTTAACAACTAACTTAAATTATTAAGGGGAAAATAATGATTAATAAAATTTTTATAGTTGCATTAGCTTGCTGTTCTTTATCAATAACAGCCGCAACGACATATTCCATGGAAGCTTATCAATGTAACTTTGCAGATGGGAAAAGTTATACGGATGTTCAAAGAATTATTCCTTCTTGGAATAAGCACGCTGATGAGAATTTTTCGGTACCTTATTCTGCAGCAATGTTAAGACCTTTGCTTAAATCAGAAAGTGATATCAATTTTGATATGGCTTGGTTAGGGTTTTCCAATACTCAAGAAGATTTGGGAATCATCACAGATGAATGGCTTGCTACAGGCTCAAAGCTTGCTGCTAAGTTTGATAAAGCAGCTCCTTGCCCTTCCTACATGCAATATGGAGTGTTTGAAGCTAGGAGACCTTCGGTGGCTTTTGAAGAAGGCGGAATAACTTACTGGGCAGTATCGACCTGTTCTTTTAGAGAAGGTAAAAAGGGTTCTGATCTAGCTAATTCTGATATAGGCTGGAATGCCTTTATGGACTCGCAAGGTCATACTGGAGGAGTTTGGAGATGGTGGCCAGGAGCAGGCGCACCCAATTCTTTTGAAGGAGATTTTCTTTTGAATATTTCTTATTCATCTATGGCTGAATTAGGTAGGTTAACTGATGCAAGGTACCAAGCAAGCAATGACGGTAGCCTTCCTGAAAGTATTCTTTTTTGTGATAATCCGAGAGTATATATAGCTGAAAACGTAAGGTTTGAAGCTAATTCTGATTAATAAGATAAGGAAATTACATGAAATATTTATTTAATATAGCTTTACTCTCTTTGCTTTCTTTACCTGTATTTTCTGATGATCACTTGCCTGTAAGCTATGGCATGGAAGGCTATCAATGTAATATCGCAGAAGGCAAAGATAAGGACGACGTTATCAAATTTGTTGAAAAGTCTTTAAATCCTTATGCGGACGAATATTGGTTAGCTCCATACAATGCTTTCTTAATGACCCCGTTCCTTAGATCTGAAGAAATAGATTTTGATTTTGCTTGGGTTGGTTTTACGAATAACCATAAAGAATTAGGAATCATCCAAGACTCTTGGTTTTCTGAAACTGCAACAAAAACAAGTGAACAGTGGTCTAAACTAAGTGATTGCGCTTCTCAAGGTTATTACACTGCTATAGAGGCAAGAGCACCATCAGTTCCTTTCGTTGAAGGAGAAACTACGTATTTTGCAGTTTATAGCTGTTCATTTAAAGAAGGAAAATCCGTTAAGGACCTTGCTGAAAGCGATAAAGCCTGGAATGAATATAACGATAAACGTGGATTCACAGGTGGTGTATGGAGATGGGTACCTGGACCGGGGACTTCTAATTCGTTTGAAGGGGATTTCTTCTTGAACGTAAGTTATAACTCTTGGGAAGAATTAGGGGAATATCTAGACGATGCTTTTTGGGAAAAAACACCTAGACCTGAAAGTATACTTAATTGTGATAAACCAAGAGTTTATACGGCAAATAATGTAAGGAATAGACCTTTTGAGGTTTCAGAATAATAAATATATAAGAGGAAAATATGAAAATTAAATTACTACTGTTAACTATTCTTTTTGCTGGCTTTAATGTTATCTATGCTGATGATCATATAGAGATCTCAGGTATGGAGGCAATTCAGTGCAGCTTAGAGGAAGGGAAAGATATGGATGATGTGATGAAAGTTATTTCAGAATGGAATGACTACGGAGATGATAATTTTGGTGCACCATATAGTGCTTGGATTTTAACTCCAATATTTAGATCAAATTCAGATTTTGGTAACGACTTTATTTTCTTAGGCTTTTCTGACTCCTTAGCAAATGTTGGAAGGGCTCAAGATGATTTCCAAAGAGGTGCAGCTAAGATTGGAGAAAAATGGGAAAAGGTTACTAATTGTGATAGCCAGTCTATGAATATTAATGTTGAGGTAAGAGCCCCTCAAAATGAATGGGTTGAAGGAGGAGTCAATTACACTTCTGTACAGTCTTGTTCGTTAAAAGAAGGAAAATCAAATTCTGATTTTAAAGATAATGACAATACTTGGAATGAGTATCTAGACGCTGGAGGTTTTAAAGGAGGAGTTTGGAGATGGTGGCCAGAAACAGGGTCATCAATCGACACTGACTTTGATTACCTTCTTGCTGCTTCCTTCTCATCTGTTGAAGAATATGGAGCTGCTAGAGACAACAGGCTTCAAGCCATGATGTTAGGCACTAGACCAGAAGAGATTCATGATTGCAATATGCCTAGACTTTATAAGTCTACTAATATCAGACTAAATCTTCCTTCTGAAGGGTAATTATTAGTCAATAAAAACGGCTACCAAGTAGCCGTTTTTTTTAGAATTTCTAATATCGGCAATATGAAAATATCTATAGGGTTGATAGCGTTTCTTTTCTTCTCTTTTTTATTTTCAGATAATCTAGATTCTTATTTAGAAGATAATAAAACGTCTAGCTTTATCCTTTTTCACGAAGGTGAGGTAAAAGTAGAAAGTGAATTTGAAGTTAAGAACCCTAGTGAATTTTATAAAATTGCTAGAGAAGATAATATTGAAGGAAGGAGCCTAGAAGATGTTGCCTCAATTCAAAAAAGTGTTGTCTCTTTGCTTATAGGCATAGCTCAACAAAAAGGTTTTTTAGATATTAATGATTCAGTTTCTTCTCATCTGGGACCATGGACTAGATTAAAAAAGAAAAGTGAACAGAAAATTAAAATAGTTCATTTGCTATCGATGAATTCAGGACTAGATGAGTCATTGTCTTTTGAGTCTCTACCTGCTACCTCTTGGTTTTACAATACAAAAGCTTATAGCCAACTAATTTTTGTTTTAGAAAAGGTAACCAATAAAGATATACAAACTCTTTCAAAAGAAT
>PCBA01000040.1 GCA_002730855.1 Gammaproteobacteria bacterium | reverse complement strand
CAAGCTGACTTACAACATTAGCGCCTGAAGATAATGATTGTGTGTGTATAAAAGACATATCAAATGTGTGACTTTTTCCGTTATCACCAGAATACCCAAATGGAGTGTCGCTTAGGTCTCTTGTAGTAATGCTTGTTACGAAAGTAGTAGGATCATAAGAATAGTCATCAACAGTAAAGCTGTTATACATTCCATCCATCAAACCGTAAGTCATGGTCATTGCCCAGCTATCAGATAATTGTGCAAGCAGCTCTAGCTCTAAACCTTGAATTTTTGCTTCTTCAGCATTAATTATGTCAGCTGTAGGTTGTCCATCGATAACCCTTCCAACCGTTATTTGTTGATTTTCATAAATGTTATGGAAGTAAGTACCATTCAGTCTCATAGTTCCATCTCTGAAAGTGCCCTTAAAGCCTACCTCGTAGTTATCAGATACTTCAGGAAGGAAAGCCTTCATGTCGATAGCTTGATTGAAACCACCGGATGAATAACCTTTACTGTAACTGGCATAAGTCATTACATTTTCTGTAGTAGCATGACTTACAATAACTCTAGAAGTGGTTTCACTGTAATCAACTTCTTTATAGCAAGTTTCAGATTTAGCCATCATCGTTGTAGGGTCTATGTTTCCAGGGCAATTATTACCAGGGTCAAATGGTCCTTTCACATTATTGCCATTATCGCCCGCATACAAATATTGGCCTCTAGTGTATTTTCTATCGTCTTCGGTTCTTCTTACACCAACGGTTATATCTGTTTTATCGTTTATCACGTAAGTGCCTTCAGCAAAGAAAGCATCGTTAGAGTTAGTCACAATGTTGTATTGAGTTCTTGAACCAAACATTTGAGTGCCCATTACAGTTTGGGCTACGTTAAGAACTCCAGGTATAACCATATAAAACATTGGCCATGCAGTAGGTGCTGGAGGCGTAAATCCTCCTAGGACAGGTACATCGGTAATTCCATAATTGTCTTCTTCAAAAGTATAAGCACCAATTGTCCAACTTAAATTATCAGTGTCTCCACTCAGTCTTATCTCGTGTGAATCAACATCGAATTCCTGTTCGTAATTAATAACATCTAAAAGGTTTGTGGTTGTAGTCGTAGGTGAATTACCACTACCCATACCCCAACCCCAAGTACCGTTATAATTTTCTATTTCTCTATGATTTGAAATCATAGTCAATGTTCCTATACCTAGATCTAGACTTTGAGTAAGAGTAAAAGAATCTGTGTCTGTAGTTGCACCTTGATTAGGGTTATTGTCTCTTCCTAAATATCTGCTTGTTTCCTGACAATTCTTTCTCATGGTGTCATAGGTTCCTGCTAGGAAAGCAACTGCAGGGAAACCGGTTGCTACTGCACCATTTTCTGGGGCAATAAAACGACAACTTGAAAGCGTAGCCAATTCGTCAGATTCAAAATGATCAAAAGTTAATCTAGCTTTATAAGCATCACCTGTGTATTTAAAAGATGCTCTAAAAGATTGAGAATCTTCATTACCTTGATCTTTTCCAGTGATTTGATTTTTAATAAAACCATCTGTCTCTTTAGACATCACAGCAAATCTAGCAGATAATTTATCACCCATGGGAACGTTTAGGACTCCTCTCATGACTACGTGTCCTTCAGTACCAACTCCTACATTAGCAAAACCTTCTAAGGCTTCTGTTGGGTCTTTTGTGATGATATGAATTAATCCGGCTGTTGTGTTTCTTCCAAAAAGAGTTCCTTGAGGCCCTCTGAGTACTTCAATACGTTCCACATCTATTAAATCAACCATTCCACCTTGAGCTCTACTCAAATAAACACCATCGATATATATTCCAATCTTAGGATCTTGTGTTTCAGACCAGTTAGTTTGCCCAATACCTCTCAAGAAAACACTGGTTACTGTTGAATTAATTCCTTGAGCTTCAAAACTCAAATTAGGAGTTAGTTTTGTTATATCTTGGATTTCAGTTATGTTCCTAGCTTCCAGCTGATCACCACCTAAGGCAGTTATTGGAATAGGTACAGATTGTGAAGTTTCTTCTCTTTTTCTAGCAGTTACAACCACCTCGTCAAAAATAGATGATTCTTCTTCAGCAGAAAAGGTAAAGGAAGGTATCGTGATTAAAGAAATTCCTAAAAATAATGCTTTAAGTTTCATAAGGTTCTCCCCAAATATTTAAATCAGTGACATTTAACTACGTTTAGGGAGTTTTTGGAAGAGAATATTGTCATAATGTATGTCAATTAAATTGATGTATGTTAATTAAATTGGAAAAGTTTATGTAAGCTTAATCCCACCTCGTTAGATGGTCACTTAATTCTAGTTCGGGTAAGGATTTTATATGCCCGGAAGGCGTTCCTACGTAAAGATATCCTATAACCTCATAATTAGCAGGCAGTTTTAAGGCATCAGTAATATGCTGATTAAAAGCCATTTTTCCAGTTCTCCAGATCGCTGAATAACCAAAATCATGCAGGCCAAGGAGTATATTCTGCGCAGAAGCTCCTAAGGAAATAATTTGTTCTATTTTGGGGACTTTTGGATGTTCTTTTATATCAGCAGCCAAAACGATAACCATAGGTGCTCTATAAGGCGCCTTTTCAAGCTTTTGCCTCAGTTCTTGGGTCATTTCCTCACCTGAAGCCACGGAAGCCTGTATAAAAGAGTCTGCTAGCCTTTTTCTAGAGTTACCTCTTACTTCTATAAACTTCCAAGGCCTCAACCAAGCATGATCAGGTGCTCTTAAGGCACCTTTGTAAATCTCTTCCATCTCCTCTTTACTAGGGACTGGATCCGTAAGAATTGCAACAGAGGTCCTACTATGAATTGCTTTTAATGTATTCAAGTCTAAAATCTTATTTATCTACTATTATTATAAATTAAACCCAACAATTTAAGGTCTTAGATTTATATAACTGCCATATAATCTTTCGCCATATATACCGTGAGGAGGCGATTCTTTAGTTACCCTTTTCTACAGTCTGTAACGAATTCCGACTATAAAAGAACGAGGCATTTGTGCTCTAGCTCCGTTCTTAGGTGCTCTTGCAATAACATCTGTTTCATCGGTTATATTTGAAATAACCATATAAACATCAAGATCTTCATTCATAGTTTTAGTTAACGAAGCATCTATTACTCTATATGAATCAACCTCTGTTCCAGAAGCACAACTGGCAACTGAACATGTGCTTCCGTAAGAGTAAAGGGTTGCATTTCCGCTTAATCCGTTTTGAGTTTCAAAACCAGCCTGAAGAGCTAACTGACTATCTGGGAGATCAGGGATTTCCATTCCTGCTGTTACAGAACCCCAAAAATCACTATCAAAAGTGTTATCAAATTCTGCATCGGTAGAGGTGTATACAACACTAAAAGGGTATTTGACTCCCGAAGTAGAGACCATTTCAGTTTGCACTACCAGTTCTATTCCGCTAATAGAAGCTTCTCCGGCATTGAACGAATCTCCTATTTCACACGATCCAGTTGCTCCACCTGAAGCGGTGCATTCACCAAACATATTCTGATAATCAGTATCAAAATAAACTGCCTCCATATAGGTACTATCATTTGTATACCTAACACCCATTTCTATGTTATCAGCTTGTTCAGGATCGGCTCCTCCGCCTGTAGGAGTAAACCCTTCGTGGAAACCAAAGAACAATTGAGTGGTGTCATTCATATCATAAATGGCACCGAATCCCATTAATGAATTATCGTTATCAGATAACACTTTAGGATATCCCTTTTCAATATTTATTGCAGATCTGGCTGCATCAACATAGCGCTCTTGAACAATAGTCCATTCTTCTGAACGGAAGCCTAAATTAAGCGTTAAATCTCCAAAATAAACTTCTTCATTTACATAAAAAGCTGTTGCTTCGGCAGTTGTCAACCTATTATTAGAGCTGTAGCCTGGGTCAGATCCCACGACTAACGAACCTAACTTTCCTCCCAACCATGGAGTAGTAGCGTACACTTGAAACCTGTCTTCAGAATCTTCTGTGTCTCTATAACCCATCGTTAATGTTTGATTATCGGTACTGTATCTAAGTTTGAGGTCGGTACCTTCGTTGGTATAAGCACGGTTATTATTTTTTAATTTAATTTCTACAGGGTCGACATTCGTTCCGCGCAAAATAGCAATAGCAGTAGCTTCACCAGCATTAGCGGCAGCAATAATATTGTTTATGCCATTACCATGCCCATAAATATTACCGTTATCTATTTTGTCTACTTTAAACCAGTTCCTGGCAAAATCATTGTCATACATGGTTGCACTTAGTTCTACATCTCCAAAATCTACTAAGTAATTTAATGAAGTAGTTTCATGGCTATTGTCCATATTATCTAAAGCCGTTAAGCCATAACGCTGATGAGCGTCTCTTCTAAAATCAGCATCGGCTAATCCAACATAGGTCTGTCCAGATAACTCATCTGAATCTTGATATTTCGCATTCAACTCTTGATAAACCTCGGCATCCGTATCTGAATTCAATCTGAATTTAAGAACTAAGTCATCTTTGTCGAAACCTGTATTGTTGCTGTATCCTTTTATGGAATCAAAACCATCACTTTCCCAAGCGTGAGACTCGACAAGTACAGCTCCGTTATTACCTACGTAACTGTAATGAATATGTGTTCTTGAATGCCCGTCTTCTCCAAGTTCTTGGTTGATTAAACCACTATTTTCGTCAGCTATAGGCGTGCTTAATAGATTAACAGCGCCTCCAACGGTGTATGGACCTTGAGAAATAGCAGCAGGTCCTTTTAGCACTTCAACGCCTGAGATTCTTCCCGCTGTTGGGAAATAATAAGCAGATGAAGCAGCGTATGGAGCTGGAGCTATAAGAACACCGTCTTCCATTAACGTTATTTTCCCAGACCTGTCGGAATAAGTACCTCTTATACTTATGTTAGGTCTAAGGCCATAACCTTCTTCAGGCCTAAAATTAACGCCAGGTACATTAGAAAGAATTTTATGAATGTCTGTGTATTCATAAGTCTCAAGCTCTTCTTCAGTTACTATCGAAGCTGAACCAGAAACATCTTTAATATCTTCCAATGAACCTACAATCTCAATTGTTTCAATTTCTATATGCGAAGCAAATAGAGAGAAAGACAGAGATGCAATTGCTATCCATAAAAGTTTTATCATTGTTAGTCCCTTAATAAATAATAATCATTCCCATAATGGGAATCGTTCTCATTATAGATGAGAATCATTCTTATTTACAAGTATTTTATTTAGAAAAGTAGAACTTTCTCCAAAGCCTAAGGCCAAAGGCTAGAGAAATAAACCACAAAAGGAATTCGGGCCAATTGGGATTGCTGTTGTACCCAGTAAATCCCTTTAAGAACACCCCCACCCTGCCCTTGTCATGAAGCCAATGCGAATATTTATCTTTACCGTGCAAATTATAGGAATAAAAGAAGTCACTCTCCCCTTCAGCTAATGAAGGCTTTGGTTTATGCACGTTCCAAACTCTTGCAATTTGGTCTTTTGCTTTTATTACAGTTCCATCTTCTAAGCTTTTATCTTCTAAGCCTACCCATTCTAAATGATCTCCTTTTACCAAAAATTCCTCCGCTTCATGGGTACCATAAGCGATCATTCCAGAAGCAAAAACAGCTAACAAGAAAGTGGTTATTCTAAAAAATCTAGTTAAGTCTACTTTTCTGCCTTGCACGACTACCATGTACCCTATCAAAACAGCGATGAACATACCCAAAAAGAAACCCACATAAGAGAAAGAGCCTAATACAGAAAAACTTCCCATGAGGAATATGGCCGTTTCAAACCCTTCCCTAAGAATTGCAAAGAAGACTAGAAAAAAGAGAGCCATTCCCGAAGTCTGAATAGCTTGAGAGGTTTGACCTTCTAAAGCCTCTTTGTTGCTAACCTGTTTGGATAACCAGAAAATAACATACCACAAAAGACCCGCAGTCACGTACATTAGAACCGCCTCTACTAACTTTTCGATCGATGCGTTTCCTATAGAGTCTTTTATACTCATTAAAGAAAGTCCGACCACAACACTAGTAATGATTGAAGCTATAACCGCATACCAAAGTTGTTTGATTTCTTTGGTAAGCCCCTGCCTAGAAATAACTGTATAGATAATTCCAACAATTAATGCGGCCTCAAGAGTCTCTCTGAAAGTAATAATAAATTCATTCATAGTTCACTAAATGATAATGATTCTTATCTAGAAAAACAACTAAATTTATAGGTTATGAGACTTTAGATCTTTTTCTATGTCCTCATGATCTCCAACCATAATATGCGAATGACTCTTAGTAATGTACTTCTCTAATAAAGGAATAAAGAGAAGGGGCAATAGCCCACCTATTAATATACCTATTGCAGCTGATCTCATCGTTGGATCCAGAAGAGAAGCAATAAGGTCAGCCAAAATATGGGCTATAACAGCACCAATTATTCCAGCTATGTGTCCATTAGAGGTCTTTTTTAAGAACCTGTTTATGCTCCAGCCAGTGT
Source organism: Gammaproteobacteria bacterium (assembly GCA_002730855.1). GTDB lineage: Bacteria > Pseudomonadota > Gammaproteobacteria > Magnimaribacterales > Magnimaribacteraceae. Next base: position 11,087 of record PCBA01000040.1, on the reverse strand, counting down.
AATAACCGATAATTAAGATGCCCACGTGTACTAGACCAAATACAAAGCCTCTGAGCAATCCTTGATCGAGACCTAAAAGCTCTATTAATGAATCCACTATGTATCTAGTTCTCTATCTAAATCAAATGCGTCGTGAAGAGCTCTTACAGCATCTTTCATTTCATCTTTGCTTATGACTACTGAAATCTTAATCTCAGAGGTAGTAATCATTAATATATTTATTTCGTTCTCAGCTAAGGCTTGAAACATTTTACTGGCTATTCCGGCATGAGCTCTCATTCCTCTCCCCACTATGCTTATTTTAGCAATCTGATCATCAACCTCTACTTGCCCTCCGCCAAGAGAATTAGAGGTTTCTTTTAGAATTTTCTCTGCCTTAGAGAAATCTGATTTATCTACCGTAAACGTAAAGTCAGTCGTCTTATCCGCACCAATATTTTGAACAATCACGTCAACATCTATGCCAGCATCGCTTATTGGACCAAGTATCTTAGCTGCCACTCCTGGAATATCAGGAACACCTCTAATAGTTAACTTTGCTTCAGTATCAACGCTACTTATTCCTGAAACTATTGGTCTTTCCATAATATTCTTCTCCTCTTGGACTAAAGTGCCTTCTCCTTCATTAAAACTAGATACAACCCTTATAGGCATATTAAATTTACTTGCATATTCTACTGCACGAAGCTGCAAAACCTTAGCTCCCATGCTTGATAACTCTAACATTTCTTCAAAACTCACATTCTTAAGAAGTTTAGCTTTATCATAAATCCTAGGATCTGTAGTAAAAACACCATCCACGTCAGTAAAAATTTGACATTCATCAGCATCTAAAGCAACAGCTAGCGCTACTCCAGTGGTATCTGAACCCCCTCTTCCTAAAGTTGTTATATCGCCAAATTCATTCATCCCCTGAAAGCCTGTTATAACAGGGACAGCGCCCTCCTCTATTTCCTTTGTAATCTTGTCTACATCAACATCAAGAATTCTTGCTCTGCTATGACTAGAGTTAGTTCTTATCCCTAACTGATAAGCGGTATAAGATTTTCCTTTTATTCCTCTTTTAAGAAGGGCCATAGCTAACAGAGCAACTGAAACTTGTTCTCCTGTTGAGACAAGAGCGTCATATTCTCTTAAATCTGGCTCAGGATTAATTTGTTTAGAAAGGGCAATTAGATCATCAGTACTCTTGCCCATAGCAGATAAAACTACAGCGACCTTACTTCCTGCCTTTATTGTTCGTTCTATGTTATCGGCTACCGCTTCTATCCTTTCGACATTAGCTACAGAAGTGCCTCCAAATTTCTTAACTATCAGTTTACTCATAGGTTTTAAAAAATGCGGTATTCTATATTACTGCTTAGTTAAAGAAAGGATTAAATCTGAAACCGAAGTTAGAGCGATATCTATTTCTTCAGAGTTCTCGACTCCTCCCTGAGCGAAATCAGGCCTGCCACCTCCACTTCCTCCTAGTTGATTGATCAAGTGCTTTAGTATTTCTCTAGCGTCAATTATAGAATCCTTAGAGCAAGCAACTATTGCAGGAAACTTGTCTCCGCTTATAGAGATTAAGGCCACAACCGAATTAGATTTCTTATTCCTTAGCTTATCTGCCATTTCTCTAAGACTGCTTGAATCAATATCTTTAAAGCTCTTCGCTAGTAAGTTGTAGCCCCCTACTTCTACAAATTCATTTTGTATATCGGTGATTGAAGAGCCTAAATCTTCTGCTTCCTTTTTCTTGTTCTCTCTATCTAGTGTTTTATTTAGTTTATTAAGTTCTTTAATTGCTTCCAGAGGGCTTTTTACGGAACTCAACTCAGCTTTGCTCGCACCTACCTCTACTGTTCTTTGCAAAATATTATTCTCTTCATTTATTTGAATGATTCTTTTAAGGATCTGATCTTCAGAGATATTTAATTCCTTAGAGAAAGAACGCAGTTGTTTCTGCAATTCTCTTGTAAAACTTAAAGCATTAGTATTTTCGTCCTTAGAAATGTCTTCTACTAGCAATTCATTACAGATAGATGACATAATTTGTTCAAGTTCTTGTAAGAGTAACTTAGAACCTAAACCTGTTACCGCTTCTATCCTACGAACGCCTGCAGAGATTCCTGATTCACTTACTATCTTCATTAATCCAATATCCCCAGTGTTTGCAACATGGGTTCCGCCACAAAGCTCAATTGAAAACCCATTCCCTAAGTTCAAAACTCTAACCTTTTCTCCATATTTTTCTCCAAAGAATGCAATGGCACCCCTCTTAGTCGCTTCTTCGATAGTCGTTATCTCAGTAATAGAACTAGTATTTTCTTCTATATGGCGATTAATTAGATTTTCAATCTCTTCAATCTCATTTGAGCTAACTGCCTGCGGATGGGCAAAATCAAATCGCAACCTATTTTCCTCAACTAGAGAACCCTTTTGTTCGATATGATCTCCTAGTATTTGTTTTAACGCTGCTTGAAGTAAATGAGTAGCAGAATGATTGGGCGCAATCCTATCTCTACGCTCTTCGTTTATATGAGCTTTTACTTTTGAACCTGCTTTTAATTTGCCTTCTTTTACAACGCCAAAATGTCCATGATGATCGCCTATCTTTTGAGTGTCCAAAACATCAAATATGAATCCTTTACCACTTATTGTTCCTTTGTCTCCTATCTGACCACCTGATTCTGCATAAAAAGGAGTCTCTTTTAGAATTAACACACCTTCTTCATTCTCAATTAATGATTTACTTTTAGTTTCTTTTGAAGAGCTTATTAATTCTATAATCTTAGTGTTTGAATTTGTTTGATCATATCCAACAAATTCTGTAGATCCGTCTATAGACAATGACTCTGGTATGACTGAACTGAAAGAGCTTGAAGATCTTGCCCTTTCTTTTTGTTCAAGCATCAGTTTTTCATAGCCTACTAAATCAACTTCTAAACCTTTTTCTCTAGCAAAGTCTGCAGTCATATCCACAGGAAAACCAAAAGTGTCATAGAGTTTAAAGGCTATTTCTCCCGATAAAAGTTGCCCATCCAGTTCTTCAATCTCGTTTTCTAACAAGGACATACCTTGATTAAGCGTTTTAGAAAATTGTTCTTCTTCCTGTAGTAAATTTGCTTCAATAATTTTAGATTCTTTATTAAGTAAAGGATGTGCATCCCCCATTTCTTCGATTAACGTAGGAACCATCGAAGCCAATAATGTCCCTTTCGTTCCTAGCTTGTTTGCGTGCCTTAATGCTCTTCTTATTATTCTTCTTAAAACATAGCCTCTTCCTTCGTTACTTGGAACAATCCCATCAGCTATCAAGAATGAACTTGCTCTTAAATGATCTGCAATTACTCTTAAGGAAGGGTTACTAAGATCATTCCTATTTGTCAGTTCACCGGCTTTAGCAACTAACTTTATAAATAAGTCTATGTTGTAGTTATTTTGCTCTTCTTGAAGAACGGCTGCCATTCTTTCTAAACCCATGCCTGTATCTACACAAGGATTAGGCAATGGACTTAAAGTGCCATCTTTAGATCTATCAAATTGTGTAAAAACCAAATTCCAAATTTCTATAAACCTATCCCCTGGATCACTGTCCATAGTTGGAGGATCACCTTCTATGTGGTCACCATGATCGTAGTAAATTTCGCTACAAGGTCCGCAAGGTCCTGTGTCCCCCATGGTCCAAAAATTCTCATCATCGTCTAGCCTTGAGATCCTATTAGGATCAATCCCTATGTTTTCTATCCATATTTGTTCAGACTCATCATCATCTTTATGTACTGTTATCCATAATTTTTCTGGAGGTATACCGTATCTTTCAGTTAAAAGTTCCCAAGCAAATTCTATTGCTTCTTCTTTAAAGTAATCTCCAAAACTAAAATTTCCTAGCATCTCAAAGAAAGTATGGTGTCTCGCCGTGTAACCTACGTTATCTAGGTCATTGTGCTTTCCACCGACCCTTAGACACCTTTGAGAGCTAGTGGCTCTTGTGTAGGCTCTTTTCTCAACTCCTAGAAGTAAATCCTTAAAAGGAACCATGCCTGCATTAGTGAAGAGTAGTGAAGGGTCATTTAACGGAATTAAAGAAGCGCTTTCTACTAACTCGTGACCCTTTTCCTGAAAAAAATCTAGGAAAATATTTCTAATCTCATTAGTAGTAAGGTTTTTTTTCATTTACTTATGAAAATATCTCATCAAAAAAGTTTTTCATGGACTGCCAGGACCTTTTGTTTGAATCTTCACTAAATTGCGTCCCAAGCGAAGGGTCATTTGCATCAGGGTTAGTAAATGCGTGATAAGTATTTCCGTAACTATGTAATTGCCAATCAGCTTTAGCTTCCGTCATTTCCTTTTGAAACTCATCTACCATCTCCAAAGGGACCATTGGATCTCTCTCTCCATGTAAGACCAGAACCTTAGATTTTATTCCTGTTTCAGCTATATCGGATCCCATCAACAAACCGTGAAAGCTAACTACTCCATTGAGTTCAGTGCCCGATCTCGCAAGATCCAACACTACTAAACCACCGAAGCAATAACCTATAGCTGCAATATTATTGATATCAACTCCCTTGAGAGACTTTCCGTTGGTTAAAGCAGCATTGATTATCCCTTTTAATTGGTCTCTGTTTTCAACAAGAGGGGTCATTAAAGATTGATTTTCTTCAGTGGTTAAGCCTACTTTTCCATTTCCATACATATCCACTGCCATGGCGACATAACCAAGTTCAGCTAACTGCTTAGCTTTTTCTTCAACGAAGGGATCCCTTCCAGCCCAGGTGTGAGCTATAAGAACTAAAGGCGCTATTTCTTTTTCCGGGTATGCAACAAAGCCCAAATAATCTTTGTCTTCATATTGATAAGTAATTTCTTCTGTTTTCATAATTTTCTCCTAAAGCTTATCTAGTTCATTTTTAAAGCGTTTCGAATTCTCTACATACTGATGAGCTCGCAATAGCAAACCCTCGCTTTGTTCGTCGCTTAATTCTCGCCTAACTTTACCTGGGGAACCCATAACAAGAGACCCATCAGGTACCTCCATTCCTTCTGTTACTAATGAGTTTGCTCCTATTAAACAACCTTTTCCAATCTTTGCTCCGTTTAACACGATAGCGTTAATCCCGATAAGGCTTCCATCTCCAATTGAACAACCGTGTACCGTAGCTTTATGACCAATCGTTACGTCTTTCCCAATAACTACCGGAAAACCAATGTCAGTGTGCAAAACTGATCCATCTTGGACATTACTTCTCTCTCCTACAGTAATCATCTCGAAGTCTCCTCTCAGAACAGCCCCAAACCAAACGCTTGAATCTTTGCAAAGTTTTACATTGCCTAAAACTATGGCATTTTCTGCTACATAATAATCATCATCAGTAATTGGTACGTCTTCGCCTAATTTGTATAACATTTGTACTCCTAGTTAATTTCCTTCTGTTTTTAAATCAATTCCAGCATCTAATGTAATATTCAGAAAATCTACTGTCATCATTGCAGTTAATCCCCATATTATAAAAGATTCAAACTTATAAGCAGGCATAAAAAAGGATTCTCCGTTCTTTTTGATATGGTCGTTCCTAAACCTTTTGTCTTCAAGTAGGAAACTTATAGGTACTGTGAAGCAAGCTTCTATCTCTTCAGAATCATCATTAAGTCTAATGTTAGAGGGAACAACTCCTACAAAAGGTGTAACACTTACATTAAACCTTGAAACCATAGTATCTGTTGAACCTAAAATCCTTACTTTATTTCTATCTAACCCAGTCTCTTCTTCTGATTCTCTAAGAGCAGTACTCTCAAGGCTTCCATCCTCATCTTCATACATTCCTCCTGGAAAAGAAACTTCACCTCCGTGAGAACCTACCTTGTTAGACCTTAAGGTATATATTAATTCCGGTTCCTCACTATCCACTATGGCCATCAACACAGCAGCTTTTTTTAATTCATTAACTGGTGGCTTTCCTTCATATACTCTTAATTTGTCAGTTATCTTATTAAGCATTATTTATTTCATTAGGTTTAACATAGATAGTTTATACTTCCAGCGCCTTAAACCGAAATAAAGGATTAAAGATGAAATTTTGTAGTGATTGCGGATCCAAAGTAGAAAAAAGGATTCCTGAAGGTGACAATCTAGAAAGAGATTGTTGTACCCACTGCGATTCCATACATTATTCTAATCCAAGAGTGATAGTTGGCACCCTTCCAATTAAGGACAATAAAGTTCTTCTCTGCAAAAGAGCAATTCAACCGAGATATGGTTTGTGGACTTTACCGGCTGGTTTTTTAGAGAATGGTGAGACCGTTGAGCATGGTGCTTTTAGAGAAACAAAGGAAGAGACTAGTACAGAAGTTGAAATGGGAAAACTTTATGCCATCTTTAACATACCTCAAATACATCAAGTCTATATGCTGTATTTAGCTAATGTAGTAAAAAACGATTTCAGTGAAACCCCTGAAAGTTTAGAGGTTAAGCTATTCAACGAAAATGAAATTCCCTGGGACGAACTAGCGTTCCCTTTTGTCCCTATCGTGTTAAAGAAATATTTCCAAGATGAAAAAAAAGGAGAATACCCTTTAAGCACTCAAACTATAGAAAGACCGGCCCGAAATACTAACCAATAAACTCTTTAGCGTTAGCAAAAAACTTTACCCAAGGCCCATATTCTTCCCATTCTTCAGGATGCCAAGAATGCTGAGAAGTTAAAAAAACCCTTTCGGGGTGAGGCATCATTATGGTTACTCGACCTGACTTATTTGTAACTCCTGCAATACCTAATGGAGAGCCATTTGGATTTTGCGGATAACTCTCAGTATATTTACCATCGTCGTCGGAATAAGCTAGAGAATTCAGCTTTTCAGAGGTCATTGAAGAAATGTTTTCCTCGCTTGATTCAACCCTTCCTTCGCCATGAGCTACAGGAATAGGAATGGTGGATCCTTCCATGCCCTTAAAAAAAATAGAAGGAGATTCTTGAATTAAAACTTGGATAAGCCTAGCTTCAAATTTCTCTGAAGTATTTCTTTTAAACTGAGGCCAATTTTCCGCTCCAGGAATTAAACTTGATAATAAAGAAAAGGCTTGGCATCCATTGCAGACACCTAGAGAAAAAACTTCTTCATTAGAAAAGAAATCACCAAATTGTTTTCTTAATTCTTTATTGTAAAGAATGTTGGTAGCCCACCCACCTCCGGCACCCAGTACATCACCGTAAGAAAAACCTCCACAAGCTACAAGGCCTTGAAAATCTTGTAGCTTCTTATTACCAGAGATTAAATCAGTCATATGAACATCAACACAGTTAAATCCAACTCTGTCAAAAGCAGCTGCCATCTCAACCTGCCCGTTTACTCCCTGTTCTCTAACAATTGCTATATTTGGTTTAGTCTGATTAAAATCAAAACTTCTTGGAATGCTAAAAGTTAAATTTGGTTTTATTCCTTTTCTATTAGTTTCAACATCATAAATATATTCTGATTTAGCTGTATTTGGGTTGTCTCTAAGCGTTTGTATTTCATAACTAACCTTATACCACTCTTTTAAAAGTTCACTTAATGACCATCTATGAAGGGTCCTTTTACCTTTTATAAGTTTAATTTCTTTATCATTGTTTAATGTACCAATTGAATACGAATACTGTGCCATCGAACAAGAAGCTAGTGCCTCCATAACTAAAGATTTATCTTCCTCGCGTACCTGAATAACAACCCCTAGCTCTTCATTGAATAATATATCAATTAGAGACTTAGAGCTTTCAGATAAAGAATCTATGTTTAAATCCACACCTAACCTTCCAGCGAAGGCCATTTCTATTACGGTCGTAATTAGTCCTCCATCTGAACGATCATGGTATGAAAGAATCTTTTTCTTAGATAAAAGTTTATGAATAACTGTCACAAAATTGGGCATTTCTTCGGTACATTCTACGTCTGGAACTTCACCTTTAAGCAAACCGCATACTTGCGAAACTATGCTGGCTCCTAATCTTGATTTTCCTTTCGATAAATCAATAAAGATTAATTCAGATTCTTCTTCTATCAATTGAGGAGTAACTGCCAAAGTTATATCTTTTATTGCTGTAAAAGCCGAAATAATTAAAGACAAAGGAGCAGTTACGGACTTCTCCTCATCTCCGTCTAACCATTCAGTAGACATAGAAAGAGAATCTTTTCCCACAGGAATTGCTATCTTCCATTCTGGACAAAGACCCATTCCTATAGCTTCTACAGCATCATATAGATCTTGATCTCCATCTAATTTATCAGGAGAGCCCATCCAATTTGCAGAGAGCTTTATATTTGATAATTCAGAGACCCCAGAAGATAAGATATTAGTTACTGCTTCAGCCACAGAAATTCTAGCAGTAGCAGCAGAGTCTATTACTGCTGCAGGTGTTCTTTCTCCAATAGACATAGCCTCCCCAGAGCTCCCCGAGAAACTTGATCTAGTCATAGCATAATCTGAAACAGGAACCTGCCAAGGCCCAACAAGCTGATCTCTACTTATTAAACCTGTTACCGTTCTATCTCCAATAGTTATTAAGAAATTTTTACTAGCTACTGTTGGATGTCTTAAGACTTTAAATAATAGTTCTTCGAAATCTAGATTGGGTAACTTGAGCTCTCCGAATTCCTTTGATTTTCTAGAAAAGGATCTAGAAGTTTTTGGTGGCTTACCAAATAGGATATCTAAGGATAAGCTTATAGGGTAATTATCAAAATGCTTATCATAAACTTCTAGCAAATTTCCTTCTGTTATTTCTCCAACGATAGAGAAAGGACATCTCTCTCTATTGCATAAATCTGAAAACTCTTTAATTGAATCTTCAGCTATAGCTAAGACATATCTCTCTTGAGATTCATTGCACCATATCTCCATGGGAGACATTCCTAACTCTGCATTTGGTATATCTCTAAGATTAATAAAACCTCCATGTCCGCTATCCTTTACAAGCTCTGGTATTGCGTTTGAAAGTCCTCCAGCTCCAACGTCATGTATGAATAAAATAGGATTCTTTTGAGCCTTTTGCCAACACCTGTCTAGAACCTCTTGACACCTTCTTTCCATTTCAGGGTTCTCTCTTTGAACTGAAGCAAAATCTAACTCTGTATCTCCTTCTCCTGAAGAAAGAGAAGATGCAGAACCTCCTCCTAATCCAATAAGCATTGAAGGTCCCCCCAAAACTACTAATTTGGAACCTACAGGTACCTGACACTTATTAACATGCTCTGTTTTTATATTACCTAATCCACCCGCTAGCATTATTGGTTTGTGATATCCATATATAACTTTGTTTTCTCTGTTACAGGATTCCATCTCAAAAGATCGAAAATATCCCAGAATATTGGGTCTTCCAAATTCATTGTTAAAGGCAGCAGAACCAATTGGTGCCTCAATCATTATCTGTAATGGACTAGCTATTCTATTAGGAAAATCTTCAGGCCTCTCCCAATCTTCTTTTAAATTAGGGATTCTTAAATTAGAAACAGAAAAACCACTCAATCCTGCCTTAGGTTTTGCTCCTATACCTGTAGCTCCTTCATCTCTAATTTCACCTCCAGATCCTGTTGCTGCTCCAGGAAAAGGGGATATAGCAGTTGGATGGTTATGAGTCTCCACTTTAATAACCAGATGATTCTTTTCTTTAACGGTTTTATATATATCACTCTGAGGGTAGAACCTTGAAGTCTCATGCCCCTCTAATATTGCTGCGTTATCTTCGTACGCAGACAATACGCCAGAAGAATTTAAGTTGTGAGTATTTCTTATCATTCCAAACAAGCTATTAGACATTAGTTCATTATCTATCTTCCAATCAGCGTTAAATATCTTATGCCTACAATGCTCGGAATTTGCTTGTGCAAACATCATTAATTCTGCATCAGTAGGCGGAGAATTAGTTTCCTTATAGCTATCATAAAGATACTTAATCTCTTCTTTATTCAGGGCGAGGCCTAATTCTATATTGGCATTTTCAAGTTCAGCTACACCTGAAGAAAAAATATCTACTTTATTAAGCTGTCTGGGTTGTTGTTTTAGGAAAATAGATTCGGTATCAACCAAATCTAGGATTACCTCCTGGGTCATTCGATCAGAAAGCATTTTTCCTATGGTTCTTAATTCTTCTTTTTTATCAAACCTTTCTTCTCCAAAATGGAAGCATAAACCTCTTTCTACTCTGTTGACCCAACCAATGCCGCAATTATTTAGAATCTCTGTTGCCTTCGAAGACCAGGGTGAAATAGTTCCTCTTCTAGGAATTACGATTAAATATTCTTCACTTAAAAAATCGTACGCCTCTTCGGCTGATAAAATTTTAGTAAGTTTATTTAGTTCCTTCTTATCTTTAGAGCGACTATTACCATTCAAAGAAGCGAAGTAAATTTCACTACAATTTAGTTGGTTTGTTTTTTTTGAATAAGAAGATAATTTTTTCTTTAGAGAATCTATTCTAAATTCTGTCAATCGAGCTGAACCCTTAATTGCTATTACTTTTGAAGAGACTTCTATTACTGACTTCATTAGGGTTGAGTTCGTATTGTAATAAAAGGTTTGACTAAGTAAAACACTTTATGTAGTGGCTGTTGAGATAAATTACTACTATATGTAGTAATAACCTTATTTTAATTCTACAATAGTTTTCCAGAGAATTTCTTGGGGGGAAAGTGGATAAAAAAAGATTTAAATACTCTTTATTTTCATTCATCGCATTGTTGGCATTTGTAGGAGTTGAAGCTCCCGTACTAGCTTCTTACTCCCAACAACATCATGAATTTATTTCAGATGATATAGAGAATATCTGGGAAACTGATCCAGTTGGTTTCTCTATCTTTTTAGAAAGAGTAGAAGAAAGATTACCTAGTTATGAAAAATACTTCAGAGAAGCTTCAAAAGATTTAGATGTTCACTGGACTTTTATAGCAGCAATTAGTTACCAAGAATCTCACTGGGATCCAAAAGCTATATCAAATACTGGCGTTAGAGGCATGATGATGCTCACACAAAAAACAGCCAAAGAAATGGGAATTCAAAAAAGGACAAATGCAAAAGAAAGTATAATTGGAGGGGCAAATTATTTTCAAAAAAATCTAGACAGATT
>PCBA01000039.1 GCA_002730855.1 Gammaproteobacteria bacterium | reverse complement strand
AGGAGGCAGTAGCTGAAGAGACTCCTGCTGCTGAAGAGGCTCCTGTTGAAGAAAAACCTGCAGAGGAAAAGGTAGCTGAAAATAGCGATGATGAAGACTCTTCAGAAGAAAAATAGTCTAATTTTTGATAAAAAAAGACGCATTAGGCGTCTTTTTTATTGGGCAAATCTAGCTATTCAATTATGGCTTGATAGGTAGCTAATTGCATAAGCTCTCTGACCGGGTAAGTTCCATCAGGCAGAAGTTGTGTATGAACAATGCCCAACAGCTCTTCTTTGTGATCGATCCAAAAATGAGTACTGGCTGCTCCACCCCAACTATAGACACCTTCAGAAACTGGAAGTCCTGAAAGGGCAGGATTTATTACAACAGACCCTGTAATTCCAAAGCCCATACCTCTTACACGATAACCGCTTCCCAACATATTAAACAATGAAGTTAAACCTTCATCTGCACTCTCAGTGCCCATATGATTGGAAGTCATGAATTCAATTGTTTTTCTACCAAGGTATCTTTTTCCTTCATACTCTCCTTTATTTAGCAACATCTGAGAAAACTTCATATAGTCTTCAACCGTGCTTACAAGACCCCCGCCTCCAGATTCAAGTTGAGGAGGGTATCTATAACCTGATTTTTCAGGGTCATCCATCAACATTATATTTCCAGGTAAAGGGCCGTAGTTAGCTGCTAACCTGTTTATCTTTTCTTCTGGCACCATAAAGCCAGTATCGATCATTCCTAAAGGGTGAAAGATTCTTTTTTGTAAGAATTCTCCAAAGCCCATTCCTGAAACCTCTTCTATGAGTGTGCCTAAAACATCCATCCCGACACTATAATTCCAAATTGTTCCTGGTTGAGCCACTAGAGGCAATTCTGCTAAAGCTTTACTCCATTCTCTTAAATCCTTAAACGGAGGATTCTTACTTTCTGTTACAAAAAACTCCCCTCCTTCACTTGGAGTATTTCCAAGACCCCTCTCGGTTTCTTCTTGGATGTACATCGCACCCACAGGGCCAGGCATAAAGGAATAGCTTAATCCTGATGTGTGAGAGGCAAGTTGTTGAATGGTAATTGGAGAGGAGGCCGACTCTGTCTTAATCTTGCCATCTTCCTCGCCAACATATACTTGCATATCTGAAAATTCAGGAAGGTATTTTGAGATAGGGTCAGTCATAAGAAACTTTCCTTCTTCAAAAAGCATCATCAAAGCCGCACCTGTAATAGGCTTTGATTGGGAATAGATTCTAAAAATTGTATCTTTTTCCATGGGCAGCCCTCGCTCTAAATCTCTCATTCCATTAGCTTCAAAGTGCACAACCTCTCCTTTTCTTGCAACTAGTGTTACTGTTCCAGGAATCTTTTTTGCATCAATAAGAGATCTCATAGATTCTCCTATATTATTTAGTTTCGCTGATGAGAATCCTAGCTTCTCTGGCTTAGTTAGCTTGCTCATTTATCCTCCCTTATAAGAACTCTATTATTTATTCTGAAATCTTTTTATAGATTATACCGTCTTAATCTTGCTTGCTGTTAGTGGTTCTGGTATAAAACGCGCCTTCAATAAAGAAAATTTAAAGAAAGTACTATGTCTAAGGTCTGTCAAGTAACTGGAAAAAAACCTCAAGCAGGAAATAATGTTTCCCATGCCAAGAATCGTACCAAAAGAACATTCCAGCCTAACCTGCATAAACATAGATTCTGGGTAGAATCTGAAAACAGGTATGTAAGCTTAACAGTTTCTGCAAATGGAATGAGAACAATAGACAAGAATGGTATAGATAAGGTTTTAGCTGACATTAGAGCCCGTGGAGAGAAGATATGAGAGAAAAAATAAGACTAGTATCATCTGCTGGTACAGGGCATTTTTATACTACAGACAAAAATAAATCTGCTATGCCGGATAAAATGGAAATTAAAAAATTTGATCCCGTTATAAGAAAGCACGTTCTTTATAAAGAATCAAAAATTAAATAACCCCTACCGCTTCTTTTATAAATCTCTTTTTTAAAGGCTTTGCTTTATCGGTGACGCTAAAAGCCATATTCCTTCCCATTCTTAACCAAGGATTTGTCGATCCAAAGCCTCTTTTAAATGCCTCCATTAAAGCAATCATTTTTAAGTTAACCTTTTTCCTCGAAGAGCTATATTCCTGTAATAATTTAAGGCCTCCTATATCTAAACCTAACCTTCTCGAAACAAGAATCCTTTCCGATAAGTCATTTACATCCGATAACCCTAAATTTAGACCTTGTCCTGCCAAAGGGTGAATTGTATGAGCAGAATCACCTACCAATGCAACTCTATCTGAAAAATATTCTTTTACATGAAGTTGATTTAATGGATAAGTAGTTATCTCTCCTCTAAGTTGGAAAGATCCTAATTTATTTTCAGTTTTTAACTTCAACTCTTCTAATAAATTTTCAGTATTTAATTTCTCCAACTTAGATGCGTATTCTTTATCAGCCGACCAGACTAAAGAAACCAAATTTTCACCCTTACCATTTATAGGTAGTAGTGCTATAGGCCCCGTATCAGTAAAGATCTGATAAGAAGTATTATTAACAGGGAATTCGGGCTTTAAAGAAGCTACAAAAGCTATCTGATCATAACTCCATGTTCTAATAGGAATTGAAGATAAATTTCTAACAGAAGACAGTGAACCGTCCGCCCCAATCAAAATGTTTGAACCTAGATTAAGGCCATTTCGAGTAGATACAAGGACATCTTCCCGAACTTGGATAGAATCTAAAGAATCATCTTCAATAATGCTAACGTTAGATATTTTAGAGAGCTCAGAATATATAACCTTAGACAGCAAGTTATTAAAAGCTGTTACCCCTAATTTTTTTTCTTCTATTTCAGAAGCACTAAACTTTATAACAGAAGAGCCTTGTGAGTCCCAAACTTCAATACCTGAAAATACTGTAGTGTTATCTTCAATTTGCTCCCAAACCCCTAACTTTTTAAGGAAACCTATCGAAGAAAGATTTAATGAAGCTGTTCTGCCTTTATAAAAATCATGCTCATTTGTACTAGAAGGCCTGCCTTTATCTATCAAGCACACATCAAGCCCGCCTTGACCTAAGATCAAGGCCAACGAAGAGCCTACAACCCCTCCTCCTATGATTATTGCTTCATAGTTCACTTCAAGACTGCATTACGCTTTCAATCTCTTCTATGGTTCTAGGAATCCCTGGCGTTAAAACCTCATAACCGTCATTGGTCACCAAGACATCGTCTTCAATTCTTACACCTATTCCTTTCCATTTCTCATCAACGCCATCCAAGGAATCGAGAATATAGATGCCGGGTTCAATTGTCATAACCATCCCTGGCTCAAGCTCCCGCCAATCCCCGTCTTTCTTATAACTACCGACATCGTGTACATCCATACCTAACCAGTGCCCAATCCTATGCATATAAAATCTGGAATACTCACCAGATTCAATTATTTCTTCTTTGGAGCCCTTTAGAAGCCCTAAAGAAATCAAACCTTCAACTATTACTTCAATTGACTTCTCATGAACTAAATTCCATTTATTTCCAAGTTGCAGTAAGTCCATAGACTGTGTATGAGCCTCTTGAACAATAGAATAGATTTCTTTTTGTTCTTGGGAAAATACTCCATTAACTGGAAAAGTTCTTGTTACATCAGAAGCGTAATATTGATATTCACAGCCCGCGTCTACTAATACCAGATCTCCGTCTAGCAATTCACTATTATTTTCTACGTAATGAAGGATACAGGCATTATTACCACCACCCACTATAGAATTATACGCTGGAGATCTGGCTCCGTTCTTGTTAAAAGCATATAGATATTCAGCCTCTAATTGGTATTCATACATGCCGGGTTTGACGGCTTGCATAGCTCGAATATGGGCTTCAGCAGTTATTTCTCCAGCCCTTTTCATTACTTCAATTTCTTTGTCAGATTTTATTAATCTCATCTCATGCAATAGAGTATCTAAAGAAAGAAGATTTTGAGGAGCTTCAGCACCAGCTCTAGTATTACTTCTTATTTGATCAACCCAATTATTTATCTTGTGATCTAATCCGCATGGAGAACTCATAGAAAAATAAATATTCTTTACCCCTTCCAACAACTCAGGCATCAGCTTATCAACATCAGAAATGCTATAAGCTTGGTTGGCTCCGTATTTTTCAACTGCCCCTTCTTGACCAGACCTAAAACCATCCCATTGCTCTCTCAATGCATCTCTATCTCTACAGAAAATAATAAAGTTATTTTCTTGAGCATTTGGTCTGATTAAAAGCATAGATTCAGGCTCCTCATAACCTGAAAGATAATAAAAATTGCTATCTTGCCTATAGAGGTAATCGGTATCTGAAATTCTAGTCTTTACTGGAGCAGAATAAACTATGATCGCAGAATCTTCCTCTATCTTTTGTGATAGCTCAGACCTTCTTTCTTTAAAATTAAATTGAGTATTCTGCATATTGTTTATTTCTAGTTTGTAATGTTAAATCATGGTAGCAAGAAAAACAGTTGAAAGTTAAACTTAGATAAAAGAAATTAAAAATGCCTGAAAAAAAATTCCAAGAACTTGAAATAGAAGTCAAACAACTTATAAAGATTAGCCAGCAGCTCAAAGATGTGAATGAAGACTTATTTCAGAAAAACTCATCCCTTTTAGAAGAAAATAAGAATTTATCTAAATCACTGGGTGTTGCAAAAAATGGAATATCTAAGATCATAAACAAATATAAAACAGACTAAATGACTAAAGATGTAACAACTGTAAAGATCTTAGGTTCTAATTATAAGATAGCTTGTCCAGCAGCAGAAGCTGAAGAAGTTAAACAAGCAGCTGTTTTTCTAGATGAAAAACTCAGAGAAATAAAAGAAGGTTCGGGTCTTGATGAGAAAAAAACAGCCATAATTACTGCCTTAAATATTACTAACGAATATCTAAAAAATTTATCAAATTCACAAGCTAATATAGAAGCTCCTCCTGCTTTGGAAAGCCTTACAAATGAGGTAAAAGAACATTTAAAAAGTTTATCTTTATTAGATTAATAATAGGTTATACTTTCTTTAGTTTCCTGGTTTATTCGACAGTTATTACTACTCTCGGGCCGATATAATAAAATTAGGAGATTTTGGAAATTCTTGTTGTGCATGCCCAATAATTGGGAAGCCTGATAAATTGACGAAATCACCGCCTTGGACTACACGGTTCAGGGCAGTAAATAACAACGGTAATCTGGGAAACTCTTCTACATGAACGATAAACTAACTCTAAGAAGAAAAACTATATTAAAAAGGGACAACCTCTCTAAAGAAAGTAGGGTTAATTCAGAAATTTCTCTTGGCTTAATGTGGGACGAAGTAAAATCTAAATTTAAGCATAAGAGGGCTGCGCTTTACTGGCCTGTGAACAACGAAATATCTACAAAGTCTTTAATCAAGAATTTATTAACTGAACGATCTGAATGCTACTTGCCTGTCGTGTCTGAAGATAAAGATAATAAATACATGGAATTTAAGTATTTTACAAAAAAAAACAAATTTACAAGGAATAGATTTAGCATTCCAGAGCCTGTTGAAACAAAAAAAATAAATATAAATGAACTAGATATTATTTTTATGCCTTGTGTTTGTTTTGATTTAAACGGAAATAGAATAGGAATGGGCCAAGGCTTTTATGATAAGACTTTGGAGGGGCTCTACAAAAGCTCTTCCACTAAATTATTAATCTTAGCCTACGAATTCCAAGAAGTAATGAGCTGCTTCCCAGAAGCTCATGACATTAAAGCAGACGCATGTTTAACGCCAAATAAATTACACAATTTTGAAAACTAGATTTATTTCAAGAAAGATTTATAAGCCAAATTATTAGTCTCGTCCCAAAACCTAAAACTTGTTTTCTCTAGATTTCTTATTAATCGTTTATATTCCTTTTCATTTGATTCAAACCCAACGAGAACTCTTCCATAAGCTGAGCCTTGGTTTCTATAATGAAAAAGAGTTATATTCCACTTGTCACTTAATCTATCTAAAAAATCTATCAAGGCCCCGGGTCTTTCTGGAAACTCTACTCTAAAAAGAAATTCACCTTTATCTACTAAGGATTTGGGAGCTCTTCCACCAACCATATGCTTTACATGCAATTTAGCCACCTCATTATCTGAAAGGTCTTTTGGGGTATACCCTTTTGACCTCAAGTGCTTCATTAGCTTCGCCTTTTCTTTTAGGTCATTAAACCTACAAGCAACAAAAATATTAGCATCCTCACCTTCTTCAGTTCTATAGTTAAATTCAGAGATCATTCGTTTTCCAAGAAACCTACAAAACCTTCTGAAGCTTCCTTTTTCTTCAGGTATTTTTACAGCCAGAAGAGCTTCTTTATTTTCTCCTATTTGAACTCGCTCTACAATATGACCCAGCCTATCAAAGTTTAAATTAGCTCCCGAGTTTATTGCGATTAAATGTTTTTTCTTTAGACCTTTTGTTTTTGTATATTTTTTTAGTCCAGCTAAAGCCAAAGCTCCTGCAGGTTCAGGAATAGTTCTTGTTTCTTGAAAAGTGTCTTGAACAGCAGCACATATTTCATCTACGGAAACAGTCACCACATCGTCTACCCATTCCTTGATGATTGAGAATGTTAATTTTCCTATCTGTTTAACCGCAACCCCATCAGCAAATAACCCTACCTCCTTCAGAGCTAGTCTTTTATTATTTTTCAATGCCAGATCTAAACAAGCTGCATCTTCGGGCTCTACTCCAATAACCTTAATTTCAGGGTTTTCAGACTTAATATATGCACCTACTCCAGCTAAAAGGCCACCTCCTCCGACAGGTACAAATATGGCTTCAATTTTTGAATCTGTTTGGTCTAAGATTTCTTTTCCTATAGTGCCTTGACCCGATATGACATCCTTATCATCATAAGGATGAATAAAGGTATAATTATTCTTTCTAGCCAGCGAAACGGCGTGTTTAAGAGCTTCATCTATATTATCTCCAAATAGAACCACTTTTCCTCCAAAATTCTTTACGGAGGTAATTTTTATTTGAGGAGTTGTAACGGGCATAACTATGACTGCCTTTAGACCAAGTTTTTTTGCTGAATATGCAACTCCCTGAGCATGATTCCCAGCTGAAGCAGCTATAACGGGCTTCTTGTAGCCTCCTCTCTTTAGCTTTGATATTTTGTTATAAGCCCCTCTGACTTTAAAAGAAAAAACTGGCTGTAAATCTTCTCTCTTTAGAAAAATATTATTATTTAAAGATTTAGATAAACTATTAGCTCTACTTATAGGTGTAATATTGGATATATCATAGACATTAGAAGACTTGATAAGCCTATTATAAGTTCTTAGTTTGTTAGAAATCATTAATCTATACTAACCTTTAAGTAATAAAGCGCGCTATTATACTTGTAGCTTAAGAATATTCATTAAGATATAAATTTTATGAACCAGGACTTAAAAAAGAAAAGCTCAGCTATAGCTGCTTTTGAACTGATTCTCCCTAAATTAAATAAAGATACTGTTTTAGGTATAGGAACTGGATCTACAACTAATTTCTTTATTGAAGAGCTTAATGCCTCGAAAGTAGAAATTAAAGGGGCTGTATGCAGTTCAGCTGCTTCAGAAAGCCATCTGAGCAAGAATATTACAATTATTAGCTTAAATGAAGTGCATGCTATAGATTTCTACATCGATGGGGCAGATGAATACAATGATAGATTTGAGTTAATAAAAGGAGGAGGCGGAGCTCTAACCAGAGAAAAGATTCTTGCTTATTCCTCTGATATGTTTATTTGTATTGTAGACGACAGCAAACATTCGGACCTTCTTGGCAAATTTCCTTTACCCATAGAAGTCATAGAAATAGCCAGAAGTGCCATATCCAGAGAAGTCATGAAAATGGGAGGAAGGCCTGTTTATAGAAATGACTTTATTACGGACAACGGTAATCAAA
Source organism: Gammaproteobacteria bacterium (assembly GCA_002730855.1). Taxonomy (GTDB): domain Bacteria; phylum Pseudomonadota; class Gammaproteobacteria; order Magnimaribacterales; family Magnimaribacteraceae. The sequence continues at coordinate 2,964 of PCBA01000039.1, read as the reverse complement.
TTATTGATGTTCATAATATGCCTATGGATATTCCTTTTGAGGTAGAGAATAAAATAAATAATATCCCTGGTGTTGTAGAAAATGGAATTTTTTCCAACCGTAAAGCGGACGTTATTATAAAGGCCAATGAAGATGGAAATGAAGTACTATGTATTGAAAAATAAGCTTATAAATTATAGTAAGTACTTACTATAATTGAAGAAGCTTAGATATCTCGTCCATTAATATTTTGCTATCTGGTTCTATTTTCGTACTAAAACTTTTAATCGACCCATCTTTAGAAATCAGGTATTTGTGGAAATTCCAACCAGGCTTAGCTCCTGTATTCTTAGTTAATGCTTGAAAGAAGGTATTAGCCTTCTTCCCCTTTACAGAGGAAGTGGCAAACATAGGAAAAGTCACCCCATATTCTGTACTACAAAATTCCTTAACTTTAGATTCTTCTTTATATTCTTGATACATAAAATCTCTTGACGGAAATCCTAGTATTACAAAATCTTCTTTACTATATTTTTCATAAAGAGCCTGCAATGATTCATATTGGTAAGTAAACCCGCATCTACTAGCAACATTGACTGCCAAAACTACTTTATCTTCATATTTGCAGAGGTTAATAAATTCAGTAGAGTCTAAAACTCTAATTTCATGATTTAATATTTTAGGGCAATCTGCATAAACATAAGAACTAAATAAGGTAAATAAAATAAAAACTAACTTGTTCATAACCACTCTTAATAAATCCATACCTGAGAACCTTCATCTACTGAGTTAAAAAGCTCAATAACGTCCTTATTATACATTCTAATACAGCCATCTGAAGCAGGTTTACCTATTAAGCCTTCTTCAGCTGTACCATGGATGTATATATATCTTGACTTTGAATCTACCCCAGGACCTTTATTAAGGCCAGGTTCTAAGCCATCTAGCCATAAAATTCTTGAAGTAACATGATCAAACTCTGTATCTATGTCTTCAGAGACTACATTTGCTATAGATCCGTTCCAAACTCTTCCTTTTAAAATAGCATTAATTGGAAGAGTTTTACCTATTTTCATATATATTTGATGCTTTCCTAAAGGCGTTTGAAAGCTATTTTCTCTACTACCTGTACCATATGATGAGCTAGAAATAGGATAATCATTAATTATTGTACCTTTTTTTAAGAAGTACATATTTTGCTTTTCAATATCCACATACAACAAAGAATCAAGAGTATTATAAGTTGCATCGATACTCATTATCTGTTCTATAAGTTTGTTTTTATTATATTTATTATCTTCTTCTATCATAATTGATGAACATGAACTTATTAGCAAAATTATACTTAATACGTATAATCTAACTATAATTATGTAATTATTAAACATTTGTTCTATTTAAGATTATAAAAGTAATTAATTCAACAAATTTCTTTTGTTAAATACTATTCTAAGTAAAATTAATATTATAAATACTATTATTGGTAAATTACCAAATTTTGCATAGAAAGTCTGTCCTTTATATAAACCCATCTCTTTTCTTAGCACTTTATCTTCAAAATGGCCTTGTTGTTCGATAATATCCCCGTTATTTTTAATAAATGCACTAATTCCGCTATTGGTAGACCTTATAAGTGATTTTTGCTGCTCTAAAGCTCTATTTTGAGCAATTTCTAAGTGCTGCATAGGCCCATAAGACCTACCAAACCATGTATCATTACTAATTGTGACCATTAAATTACTTTGAGAAGCTGTTTTATTAATTATTGATGGAAAAGCAATTTCATAGCAAATACTTGGTGAAACCCTTATATTTCCTGCTTTTATTGTACTATATTCATCTCCAGGAACTGTATTTGTTAAATTGAGGTCTAATATGTCTAGAAACTTACCAGATATAGCCTCAAGTGGTATAAATTCACCAAATGGCACTAATTTAACTTTATCATAGTGATTTTCTGCATTTCCTAAGCCTAATATTCTATTTCTAATCTTATTTTCCCCTTCTCTTTCAATTATCCCTGTAAGTATTGTTAAACCCTTTAACTTAGCTTTAGTATCTATATAATTTATCCAATCTTTATTATCCTTCTTGCTGAGTATCAGCGCTGTTTCAGGAAATACTATAACTTCTCCCTTTATTCCATTATCTACAGCTTCTTCCATAAGTCTTTGAGTTATTGCTATGCCCTTGGTACTCCATTTCTCACTTAATTCTAAATTTGTTTGGTAAATAGAAGCTAAAAAACTACCTTCTAAAGTTGTCCATTCAATTCTCTTAAAACCAAATCCAGAAATACATAGAATTGAAATTAAAAGTCCTGAAAGTAGGGCGGGTTTTAATTCTTTTATTTGAGTTAACAATAAGTACAAAGACGAAGAGATTAATAATAGCAAAAGAGTATTTCCATGAGCTCCAATAATTGGAGTCCAACCATCAATTAAAGTATTAGCTAACATCGTTCCAGAGACTAGCCAAGGGAATCCCGTAAATAAAATTGTTCTTAGGAGTTCAACTACAAACCATGCTATAGGGAAGGCGAATAAGGAGCTTATTATTGAATCATCTCTAAGGTAATAATAGAGCCATAATGTTATGCCGTTATACAAGGATAATATTGAAATAAAGACTAGTATTATTAAACTAGAGGTTAAAAAATCAATATTTCCATAATAGTGAATACTTACATACAACCAAGATATCCCAACCAACCAAGTCCCCAAGCCAAAGAAAAAACCTAAGTAAAATAAGTTTCTTTTATCCTTATCTTTTAGAAAGAAAAATAGACAAGTTATAGATATTATTGAAAGGGGCCACAGATCATTCGGAGCGAATCCTAAAGAAAATAATAACCCTAGAATAAAAGAGCCAAAGTAATTCCTAAGCATAAGTCTTTATCTTAAATACAGAGCTAATTAATAGAAAGTAGATTTAAGTTATCTTTGATACTTTGATCCTCTTTATTCTTCTCCTCTCAATTGAATT
>PCBA01000038.1 GCA_002730855.1 Gammaproteobacteria bacterium | reverse complement strand
CTTGGAAGAGTGCCCAAACACGGAAGATATAATTAACACCATTCCAACATTTTTATTGATGCGCACCATGATGATTATTCGTTGGATTGAGGATAGACCGGAAGCTGGTTATGAGTCTTTCATTCCTGTTTTAATTAAAGCTTCTATTGATCAAGCTAGAAAGGTGAAACTACTTTAAATAGACTGCCATTAAAACTGTAGATATGTACGATATTTGTTATATATTACTTATATGAGAATTGGTTCCCCAAAGGAAATTAAGAACAATGAAAATAGGATCGGATTAACCCCTGATTCTGTCAAAGCATTAATTAATGACGGCCACGAAGTATTTATTGAATCAGAGGCTGGCGATGGAATAGGTTGTTTTGATGATCATTATAAAGATGTAGGCGCCGACATTGTTTCTCTAGAGAGTCTTTATAACAACTCAGAACTAATAATTAAAGTAAAGGAGCCGACCAGAGAAGAGCACAATCTTCTTAATTCAGACCACATACTATTTACCTATTTACATCTAGCAGGTAATAAACAACTCTCCTTAGACTTAGTCAAAACAGGTGTCACGGGTATAGCTTACGAAACTGTAACATCTGATAACGGAAATCTACCTTTATTATCTCCGATGAGTAAGATTGCTGGGCAACTAGCCTTCTTAGTGGGGTCTTACAATCTTCTCAGTCAGAATAAAGGTATTGGCAAACTATTAGGTTTTGATGGTCAATTCGATTTAGGAACCGTAACCGTTATTGGAGCAGGTGCTGCTGGTGAACAGTCTATTTCTATGGCAATAAGAAATGGTGCAAAAGTTAATATAGTTGATTTATCAGAAGATAAACTTAATAAATTAAAACAAAGGTTCGGTGAAAAAAATATTCGATATATAAAGTCAACAGAAACTTCAATTCTAGAAGCTGTAAGAGAAACAGATTTATTAATAGGCGCAGTGTATTTGGTAGGTAAAAGCGCTCCTAAAGTTATAACACGTCAAATGATAAAAGAAATGCCTTCAGGCGGAGTATTTGTTGATATATCAATAGATCAAGGAGGTTGTGGAGAATCTAGTAAACCAACTACTCATGACCAACCCACATATTTGATTGATGATGTAGTCCACTACTGTGTAACAAATATGCCTGGCTCTGTTCCTGTTACCTCAACTTTCGCATTAAACAAAGCTACTCTTCCTTATATAAGATCACTCGCTAAAAATGGATTAGAAAAAGCTTTATCTGAAGACCCAGGATTTAAGGATGGATTAAATATTCAAAACGGAATGATTGTTCATAAATCAGTAAGAGAATCCTTAGGAATATAAAAAAATTAGGAATTACAAATATGAAACATCCACTAGATCAGATAGGTGCGGAAGAAATAGAACATGCGGTTGAATTGTGTAGGTCCCACAAAGGTTTTGATGAGAACACCATGTTTATCAACATTAGTTTAGTAGAACCGAAGAAAGAGCAAATAAGAAACTATAAGTCAGGCGATGAACTCCCGAGAACATTAAGAATTAGAGGAGTAGATTCTAATGCTGACGGAGGTTTCGTAGTGATTGTAGATATTAAAGCTAATGAGATTAGTTCTTTTGATAGGGTTTCGAAAGAAGCACAAGTTCCATATAGCTTTGCGGAAGTTTTTATGGCAACAGAATTAACAAAAGCTGATAAGGCTTACCAGGAAGCTTTAAAGAAGAGGGGAATATCTAATTTAGACCTCGTTCAAATAGACCCTTGGCCAGCAGGTGGAGTTGTTCATGAGAGTATTGAAAAAGGGCATCGGGCCCTTAAAACAATTTCTTTTCTAAAGGAGAATGAAACAGACAATGGTTATGCCAAACCTATAACAGGGGCTATTTGCCATATAGATTTAACCTTAAAACAGGTAACTCATGTAGAGGATCATGGAGTGGTAGCAATACCTAAAGCTCATGCTAGGTATGATGCAGATTCGCAATCAGAACTTAGAGAACATCCAAAAAAGATAGATATAATCCAGCCTGATGGACCAGGTTTTAAGGTTGATGGCAACTTGATTAGCTGGGAAGGCTGGCAAGTTAGAGCCTCAGTTAATCCAGATGAGGGGCCTGTTCTTCATCAATTGTCTTTAAATGGGAGGGCAATATTACATAGAGCAGCTTTATCTGACATGGTCGTCCCATATGGAACTGCAGACCCGATGCATAGCTGGAAGGCCGTGCATGACGGTACTGAATACGGTTTTGGTACTTTATCTAATTCATTAACCTTGGGATGTGACTGTTTAGGTGAGATTCACTACCTTGATGCAAATATGCTTTTGTTTGATGGTTCAGTTAATACCATCGAGAATGCCATATGCATTCACGAGGAAGACTTTGGAATTCAATGGAAACATTCGGATAGCAATGGGGGAGCCAATGAAGTTAGAAGATCAAGAAGATTGGTTATAAGTTCTATTGCTACTATAGGTAATTATGATTACGGGTTGTTTTGGTATTTGTACCTAGATGGCAATATCCAATGCGAAGTGAAGCTAACAGGCATTGTTGGCATCAGCGCTTATGATGAAAATAGACATCGAGCTGACCAAGACTTCAGGATAACTGATGAGTTAGTTTCTCCGATTCACCAGCATTTATTTTGTGTAAGGTTGGATTGGGATCTAGAGGGCGGCAATAACCAATTATTTGAATCCAATGTAGAGACTTTACCTATAAGTGATGAAAACCCTGATGGCATGCAATTAAAAGCAGTAACCACTCATTTAAAGAGGGAAGGTGAAGCGAAAAGAGATATATCGCCGTCTTCAAGTAGGGTTTGGAAAATAATCAACCCAAAGAAGAAGAATTCTTTTGGCTTACCTGTGGGCTATAAATATTTACCAGGTAACACGCCAACTTTATTAGCCCATCCCGACTCACCTCCTGGAAAAAGAGCTTCTTTTTCAAAGTATAATTTGTGGGCCACACCTTTTCATGAAGATGAATTGGCTGCAGGCGGTCCTCATTCAGTTATGCATTCCGGCCAAGGTGGTTTGGATGACATAACTTCCTCTAATCGGGATATTAGTGATTGTGATTTAGTAACCTGGCATACTTTTGGAGTCACGCATATACCTAGGCCAGAAGATTGGCCAATAATGCCAGTCGAATATTGTGGATTTCATTTAATACCGGTTGGTTTTTTTGAAAAGAATCCAACTTTAAATTTACCTCCATCGTGTAATTCAAAGAGCAAGTCAAATAAGTAGATTTATATAGTACTTGGTAGCCTGATATTCTTAGACATCTTGTCTTACTTAAAACCTTGTAAGCATTAATAATAATGTTTATTCTTTTTATTAAGATTAACTAAGCAATAAATATTAACAAATGAAGAATAATAGAATCTGTAAAACTTTCGGAATAGAGTACCCCATATTTTTAGCTGGTATGGGTGGTGCGGCTTGTCCTAAACTCGCTGCAGCTGTATCTAATGCTGGTGGTTTAGGTGTACTTGGAGCAGCAGCTTGTACTCCTAGTCAGATGAGGAGGTGGATAAAAGAAACAAGAGAGTTAACTGACAAACCTTTTGGAATAGATACTTTACTTCCAATGTCTGTAAGAGGTGGAGGTAATTTAAAACAAAATGACGGTAAAGATCCTGCAAAACTTTTGGTGCAATATCAAAATATGGCTAAAGAATTTATGAATGAACATGGCTTAAAAATGGTTGAGCATGATCGTCAACCTGAAGAAGATGACAATTTAGCATTTTTTACAAAAGAATTTTTTGAAGCTCAAATGGAAGTCGTTATTGAAGAAAAGGTACCAGTTTACGCTGCAGGACTAGGCAACCCCGCACCTTGGATGGAAAGACTTAAGGCAAATGGAACAAAGGTAATGACAGTGGTGGGAGCAGTAAGACACACCGTAAAAGTTTCTTCAGCAGGAGTGGATGCAATAGTAGCTCAAGGACATGATGCGGGAGGTCACAATTCACCAGTTGGATCAATGGCTTTAATTCCTCAGGTAGTTGATGCAGCTAATGGGATTCCAGTTTTAGGAGCTGGAGGAATCACTGACGGAAGAGGAATTGCTGCAGCATTTATGCTTGGTGCTGAAGGTGCTTGGATAGGATCAGCCTTTTTAGCTTCCGAAGAAGCAGATATCTTTGACCATCAAAAACAAGCCATAATTGATGCTACAGAAGAGGGTACAGTTATTTCTAGATCAATTACAGGCAAGCCTGCTAGGATTATAAGGAGTGTTTGGACAGATTTTTGGGAAAGATCAGAATTAGATCCTCTCCCTATGCCTTTTCAATCAGGAGTTGCTGGTCCAGTTATAGAATCAGCTAATAAGGATAATCGACAGGACATAAACCCAGGTTTTGCCGGTCAAGGAATAGGAATGATTAAATCCGTTAGACCGGCAGAAGAAATTATGGCTGATTTAATTGAAGGAATGGAAAAGAGCTTAAAGGATTCAGCAAGGATTTACGATTGAGTGCAATGAAGGAAGTAAAATCATTAACTTGAGTATAAGCAAGTGAAAGGACTGAAATCAGATACAGAAATCATAAACCAAATCTTTGAGCATATTGATTTAGGTACAACTGACCTGGGCGAAGAAGTATGGAAGGAACCTGTAGAAAATTACACCAGTCAGAAAAGATTTGATGAAGAAATAAGTCTATTAAGGCGTTTACCTGTTGCATTTGCACCCTCCACCGCACTACCTGATAAAGGTTCATATATTGCTCGTCCTGTTGCAGGAGTTCCCATTATAGTTGTGAGGGACAAAAGCAAGAAGCTGAGAGCATTTCGTAATGCTTGTCGACATCGCGGCAAGACATTGGTCGAAGGTGAAGGAAAAACTTCCGTTTTCCGGTGTAGGTATCACGGATGGGCTTACGGTATTGATGGGTCGCTGCAACATATTCCTCACGAGGCAGGATTTCCGGACCTAGATAAAGGTTGTCATGGCCTTACTCCAATACATGAGGTTACAGAACAAGGAGGTTTAGTTTATGTGTGCATAGAGGATCCTATAGATCAAGGAGCCTTAGGGAATATGCCGCAACTAATAAAAGATGATCAGCAAATATTTGATTACACCGTGTCCTCACAGGCATTTAATTGGAAACTAAACATTGAAGCAACTATGGAGGGTTATCATATCAAACCAACCCATAAGGAAACATTTTATCCTTATGGCTATGATAATTTGAATGTGGTTGAGACATTTGGCCGTAACAGCAGAATTACTTTCCCATTCAGGCGCATAGAAGACCTTCGTAGCACATCAGAGGAAAAAAGAGACATTGCTGGTAAAGTAACTTATGTATATAGCGTGTTTCCCAACTGTAATGTGGCTTATTTGTCTAACCACATTTCAGTTCAAATATCAGAGCCAATTTCACCTACGGAAACACAGTACTTTTGGTACAGACTAGGGAAAGTTAGTGGAGTGGAAACTGAAAAAGATATCGAACGTATGAAAAAGGATGCTAGATTTGTTTCAGAAATAGGTCTAGATGAAGATTTTGAAGTTATAGCTGGAATTCAGGAAGGTCTAAAAAGTGGCGGCAATACTCACTTTACTTATGGATTATATGAAAAGGCAATCGCGCACTTCCTCAAGAACCTAACTGATCTTATTAAAAGGTGATCTATGAGTCTAAACTTTCGCTTCAGTGATTCTGAAGAAATGTACAGAGAACAAATTAGAAGGTTTGCAAAAACTGAACTTGCTCCTATGCGACAAAGATGGGATCAAAAACGAGAGCGGCCTCAAGAAATGGTAACAAAGGCTTTAGATGCGGGCCTGCTTGACCCAGACATGAATCATATGATGCGTGGAATTATGATCGAGGAGGTTGGTTATGTAGACTTTAATTGCGCTTTACCTTTTCTTGTTGCAACAGAGCCTTTTGAACTTAATAGGCTTGACGGTGTACCAGATAAAATTCGCAACCCAGTTCGCCAAGCTGTAAGAGAGGGAAAGACCATCATTGCAGTAGGTTTTACAGAACCAGAGAGCGGTTCTGATGTAGCCAACTTTCGTAGTACTGCTGTTTTAGATGGAGATGAATGGGTCATAAACGCTGTCAAAAACTCAATATCATGGGCGAATGCAGATTACTTTACTATTACTTGTCGAACTGAAGAGGCTAGGAAGGGAATTTGGTCCCTAAGTAATTTCTTCGTACCCAAGGAAGTAAAAGGAGTTAAGCCTCCGAGACTCTGGGATGATATAGGAACACACGGTGCTGAACGCGGAGAAGTTAGATTTGAGGATGTAAGAATTCCTAAAGATTATCTGATTGGAGAGAGAGGTAAAGCTTACCTTCAAATGGCTCAGCTATTCGATACAAACCGTGCCTATATTGGTCTTAAGTGCATCGGAGCAGCTCAAGCTTCAGTAGATGAAACATGTGAATTTGCTAAACAACGAACTGTTATGGGTAAACCCATTTCAGGATATCAGGGTGTAAGCTTCCCACTAGTTGAAGCCGAAACTCAGCTCGAAGCCGCTAGACTTCTTTGCTACAAAACTCTTTGGTTGCGTGATGAAAATCTACCAAATTCCAAAGAAGGTGCTATGTGCAAGTGGTGGGTTCCAGAGATTACTTATGAGATCGTACGCCAGTGCTTAACACTACATGGGCATTATGGTTATTCAAGTGAGCTACCTTTTGAGCAACGTCTACGCGACATCCTAGGTTGGCAGATAGGTGATGGAACATCTCAGCTGTCAAAGCTTATTGTTGCTAGAAGCATGTTTGGTAAGGAATTTGCGGGTTAATCCTTACAATAAAATTAATGATCTCTATTTGATAAGTATTGTTAAACTAAAGAACTGATTATCTGATAAGAACAGTTTCGTAATCTTTAGAATGATTGATACGATATTAGTTTGACCTTAAAGGTTTTAGGATTGAAGATAGAAAGACTAAGACTGGTAGTTAATAAAATATGAAGAACCTAAAAAATAAAAAATGGCTGTTATCCTCAAGACCAGTAGGTATGGTTAATGAAGGAAATTTTGAATTTCTTGAAGAAGATGTTCCTGATATAAAAGATGGTGAATTTCTAATTAAGAATTTATATCTCAGTTTTGATCCTGCCCAAAGAGGGTGGATGGAAGACAGAAAAAGTTATGTACCTCCTGTTGGCATAGGTGAGGTAATGAGAGCTGGTTCTGTGGGCCAAGTTATTGAATCAACTAATCCTGGCTACAAGGAAGGTGACTTTGTACAAGGGACTTTTGGTTGGCAAGAATATGCCGTATCAAATGGAGAAGGAATTCTGAATGCTACTGTTCTCCCTGAAGGCTCTTCGTTAACTGCTCCATTAAGTATTTTCGGAATAACCGGATTAACTGCCTATTTTGGCTTACTAGATATAGGAAGGCCTAAAGAAGGGGAGACAGTACTAATTTCAGGTGCTGCTGGCTCAACGGGTTCAATTGCGGCGCAGATTGCAAAAATAAAAGGATGTAGAGTTATAGGTGTTGCAGGAGGAACCGAAAAGTGTAGATGGCTAACTGAAGAAGTGAATATTGATGCTTCTATAGATTATAAGACAGCTAATTTAAATGAGGTTTTGCCGGAACTGTGCCCAGAGGGCATTGACGTAGTTTTTGATAACGTTGGAGGTGACTTTCTTAATACAGCTTTAACGGTTATAAACCAAGGAGCAAGATTAGCTATTTGCGGAGCTATATCAGGTTACAACAATGAAACTCCTGCACCTGGACCTTCTAATTACATGTCTTTAATTATACAGAGAGCGAGAATGGAAGGTTTTATTGTTCTTGATTATATGGATAAATTTCCTGAAGCCATTGGAGAATTAATGCAATGGGAAAGCGAAGGTAAGATTATTTATCAAGAAGATATTCAAGAGGGAATTGAGAATGCTCCTGAAACTCTTTTAAGGTTATATACAGGAAAAAATAAAGGAAAACAGCTTCTTAAGATAGCTGATCCTGAATAAAAGTTATTTGTTACAGTTCTTTATGTGTTCCGTCACAGAAAGCACCTTTTTTACTTCGTTTACATCCACAAAAGAATACATCTTGGTTTTCATCTAATTTAACTTTTTCGGGTAAGAATTCACTACCTTCATGGGATCCATCACAAAATGGCTGTTTGGAACTTAGACCACAACGACACCAGTAATAACTTTTACCAGCTTCTATAGAAACCTTATAAGGAAATTTCTGAACTATTTTAGGATTATTCATATAAAAAAATTACCACAAATAAAAAACTAAAAGTCGAATGAGATTTATTCTCAGGTAAGTTATATTCCATATTGGAGAAAAAGAATTGAGCGTTTATAGCATTTTAAAAATGGGAAATCCTTTGCTAAGAGAAGAAGCATTGGAATTCTCGAAAGAAGAGATTCTGCATAAAGATACTAGATATTTATTAGATGATATGTGGGAGACATTAGAGATAGCTGGAGGAATAGGTCTTGCTGCCCCTCAAATCGGTGTTTCCAAAAAACTTGCTGTAATTAAGCTTTCGGAGGAATCTGATAGATATCCAGATATGGAAACTTCGAAGGCTTATGTAATTTTTAATCCTAAAATAACAATATTAGATTCTGAGTTACAAGGTTTCTGGGAAGGCTGCCTTAGCGTACCAGGACTAAGAGGCTATGTAGAGAGGCCTAGAAAGATCAAAGTTGATTATTTAGATGAACATGCAAAGAAAAAAAGTATCGAGGTTGAGGATTTTTTGGCCACTGTTTTCCAGCATGAACTAGATCATCTTATCGGCATGTTGTATGTTGATCGTATGGAAGACATTAGTACTTTAACATTTGAAGATGAGATGATTCTTCAAGAAGAGAATGAAGAAGAAATATTAGATTAACCAATTGAAGGTAAGAGAAGATGTCCAATCATATAGAAACTATTAGAGCAGCTTGGCAAGGAAGAATCTCAGGTTGTTTACTTGGGAAGCCTGTCGAAATGATATCTATGCGAGAAGGGCCTGAAGGTTTAAATAGATTCCTATCGGATTCAGGTTCTTTGCCTTTAAGGAATTATGTTAATTACATGGAACATGAAATGTTAAGAGGGGCTAATAAAAGGTGTTGCTTGGGAATGATGGATAAAGCTGAAGCAGACGATGATATAACATACTTAGTTCTGGCATTGATGATGTTGGAACGCCATGGATTAGAGTTAGATACTGATGACGTTGCTAGGTCCTGGATAAATCTATTGCCAGTAGGAGCAACTTTTACTGCCGAGAGAGATTCTTATTTAAAATTAATTGAAAAGTCTAATACAGCTTATCAATTTGGAGGAAAAAGAAATTTTTCTATTGAAGAGATTAATGATGGCGAGTACAACGATTGGATTGGCGCGCAAATAAGAATCGACATGTATGGATGGGTCTTGCCTGGCAAACCAAAATTAGCTGCTGAGTTGGCTAGAAGAGATGCCACTCTTTCGCATCGAGCTTGTGCTGTTGAAGCCTCAGCTTACATAGCTGGTCTTTGTGCTCTTATTCCTGTTTCAGACTCAAGAGAAGAGGCCGTTCAGTCTGCCTTAGAACTCATCGATAAAGATTCAAAAGCCTATGAGGCTGTTATGTTGGGCATAAAAAATACCAATAAATCAGGATTAAATTTACACAAATATTATGGAGATATGTCGCCTGTACATAGTCTTAATAATTTAGCCGTGGTAGTTTGGGCTTTCTTATCTTTTCAAGGTTCATTTGATGAAGCTATAGGGGAGACTATCTGTTGTGGTTGGGATACAGATTGTACTGGAGCTACTGTTGGCGGTCTGATTGGACTAGACAAAGGTTCGATACCTAAACTTTGGACTGATCCTTGGCAGGGAAGAGTGATGACTTCCATAGCGGGCGTAGGAGAACTAAATCTAGATGATTTAGTTGATAGAACTTGTAACTTAGTTGATAAATTCTCATCTTCTTCTGAGCTAACTTAAGCCTTATGTCTTCGCCCATCATAGTTTTTGGCAGCATTAACATGGATTTAGTGGTGTACAGCAAATTCCAGCCTTCTAAAGGAGAAACTATTTTAGGAAATAGTTTTGAAACTTTCCAAGGAGGAAAAGGAGCAAATCAGGCTGTAGCCGTTTCTAGACTAGGCACCTCAGTCTCATTAACTGGGAAGATTGGGGAAGATGTTTTTGGTGAAGAGTTAATGCAAGGACTTCAAGCAGAAAAAATTGATACTCAAATGATTGAAAAGCATGATGGAGAATCTGGAGTTGCATTTATACATGTATTTGAAGACACTTCTGAAAATCAGATTATTGTGATATCAGGCGCAAACTCTTTCGTTAAATCTTCTCAAATCTCAGATGCAAATATTTCTTCAAGTGATATTTTAATTTCTCAACTTGAAATACCACCTTCTGAAATTGAAGATCTCTTCAAGAGGTCTAAGAAATTAGACTGTTACAGGGTATTAAACACAGCCCCAGCTTTAAATATTAACCCTAGCCTTATTCAGGAAACTGATTTATTGGTTATGAATGAATCGGAGTTAGAAAACTTAAGTAGAAAAAAAATAAGAGATGATGAGCTTGGTTCTATATTGATTGCTCTAAATGAATTGCAGCTTAATAAAAATCAGTCAGCCATTATAACTTTAGGTGCTAAAGGTGTTTACGTTTATAAAGATCAAAAAAGTTCTTTCATTGAAGGACATAAGGTTGATGCGGTTGATTCAACTGGTTCAGGTGACTGCTTTATAGGTGCCTTAGCCAGTCATTACTTAAAAAATGAAGATTTATTAGAAGCAGCCCATTTTGCTAATAAAGCAGGGGCATTATCAGTAACCAAAAAAGGTGCTTCGGCTTCTATGCCAACCTTAGAGGAAGTTGTAAATTTTGAACAAATTACTTAATCTGTTGGTTAAAAGGGGAAATCATGAAAAACGAATTCAATATAGAAATAGAGTACAGGCAAGTTCCTCGGCTGGATTCTGGTTCTGATGAAAGTGTCGTATATCTAGAAGAGCACGGTTATGTGGTTATCAAAAATGCTTTAAGTACAGAAGAAGCTAAAAAAACTTTAGATCTATTATGGGATTATTTAGAAGGACTTGGCACCGGAATAGATAGGAATGATACCTCGACTTGGGAGGATGATCGTTGGCCTACATGTGCTCACGGAGGAATTATGCCAAGTTATGGTATTGGGCATTCAGAAGCTCAATGGTTCTTGAGAGGGGTACCCAATGTAAAAAAAGCTTTCGCAAAAATATGGGATACCGAGGAATTGCTAACAAGTTTTGATGGGGTTTCTCTTTGGAGACCTTGGAATGTTAATCCTGAATGGAAAACTGAGACGGGCCAGTCCTGGTTCCATATAGATCAGCATCCTATATCAAAACCAGGCAAGCAATGTTTTCAGGGATTAGTTAACCTTTTACCTACGTCTAAAGAGATTGGGGGTAATGTTGTGGTTCCTGGATCTCATAAATTTTTTGAGAACATTCCTAAAGAATACGAAGAAAGATTAGCCAGACTTCCTTTGGATGTGGATCATTTCCGTTTTCCAAACGATGACCCTAAACTTTCATCAGAGAAAGCAGTGATGTGTCACATGGAACCTGGCGACATGTTGCTTTGGGATGCAAGGACTATTCATTGCAGTAATTCAGGAACAGAGCTACCAGATGACTCAAGAAATCTTATCAGAGCGGCTTCTCTTATTTGTATGATGCCTAAATATTTAACCAGTGAAGAGATTTTAGAAAAAAGACGAGAGGCTGTTGAGAAACTGATTTCTACAACTAACTGGACTAACGGTTTTAGGAATGCAGACGAATTTCCTCTTATCTTAGAAGCCGAAGATAGAGATAAGTATAGGTGGCCGGAAAAACCTGTTTTGAATGACTATCAAAAATCTTTAATAGATTAAGATGCAAACGCTTCAAGAGTATGCTGCTGCCGGAATGGGTATTGCTTTCCATGCAAAGAATCTACCCAAAAAGAAGGCTGTAGTAAGTGAGCATGGGGATAGGACTTTCCAAGAATTAAATGAAAATAGTAATCGTTATGCCAATTTCTTATTGGATAAAGGTTTAAAGCCCGGTGAAGGAGTAGCTATTGTTTGCAAGAATCGTCCTGAATTTCTGGAGGCTCTGTTCGGACCTATAAGAGTAGGTCTAAGAATAACACCAATTAATTGGCACCTTACACCTGAAGAGATTTGCTACATTGTGGATAATTGTGAAGCCAAGGTTGTAGTTTGTGATGCAATGTTTTCTGAATTTATTAAAGAAATCAATAAGCAACTCCCCGAAGTTATTATTCTGTCAGTCGATGGAGAAGACCCGATGGCTTTACCTTTTCACCAAACAATCAGAAAATATGATGAATCCGATATTACTAACCCTATAGCAGGCAGGTCTATGCTCTATACTTCTGGAACAACTGGGAGACCTAAAGGAGTCTTTAGGAAAGAGAACCCTCCGTCGTCAAAAACAGAGCAGCTAACTTTAGATACTGCGGCTTTTAATCCAGAAACAGACTTTAGTATCTGTCCTGGTCCAGCTTATCATGCGGCACCACTTGGACTAAATATCAATATTTCTTTAATGGCAGGTGTGGGCGTCTACCTCATGGATAAATGGGATGCTGAAAAAATGCTAGACCTTATAAGTCGTTATAAATGTACTCACACTCATATGGTGGCAACCATGTTTCATAGAGTATTAAGATTGCCTGAAGAGATCAAATCAAAATACGATATATCTTCTATGAGATGGATTTTACATGGTGCAGCTCCTTGTCCAGTTGAAGTCAAGAAAGCGATGATTGATTGGGTTGGTCCTATAATTTATGAATATTACGCGGCGACTGAAGGAGGAGGGTGCTTCATTCAGCCTCGAGAATGGTTAAAGAAACCTGGCAGTGTAGGTAAAGCTAATGAAGGAACTGAAGTAATAGTCTTAGATGAAGAATTTAAGGAAGTTGAACAAGGCAAAGAAGGCACTATTTATTTTAGCGCACCTTCAAAAGGACGCTTCGAGTATTACAAGGCTGAAGAAAAAACTTCAGGAGCTTATTGGGGAGATTATTTCACTATGGGTGATATAGGTTACTGTGATGCAGATGGTTATTATTTTTTGACTGGAAGGAGCGCTGATACGATTATTTCTGGAGGAACAAATATATACCCTCAAGAAATTGATAACATTTTATTGATGCATGACAAGGTCATGGAAGTTTGTTGCGTAGGCGTCCCCAATGAAGAATGGGGGGAGGAGATTAAGGCAGTTATTAACTTAGAGAAAGGTGCCGATTCTGAAGAGGTCTTGCAAGATTTACAAAAAATGGCGGAGGAAAAATTATCAGGATTTAAGAAACCTAAATCATATGAATTCTGGGAAGAAGAGCTACCAAGGTTACCTACAGGTAAGATACAAAGGAATCTTGTAAAGAAAAGGTTTTGGTAATTTATAAGTTAATTAAGTAATTTAATACCCTTTCTTCAAATAACTTATTGAAACCTTCTACATTAATATCCAATGCTACCTCTGCGTTATGTTTGGGTTTAAAAACCTGACCCATGATAGATTCATTAAATTCACAAACTGTTTCTCCGTCTGTGTACTCTCCTTTTGTTTCAACGGTGACATAAGCTTCTTTAAACTCTGCTAGTTCAGGTGCAAAACAAAGAGCCATAGCCAGTGAATCATAAAGATGAAGCCCTTGGTCAATAATATTGTGATTCGGGTTCATTTTTAGCCATGGTTCAACAGATTCATTTACAAATTGGCAAAAGGGGTGAGGATTCTCTCCAATAGATTTCAGCTGGTCTCTACCAAACCTTGTTTTGTGACAAACATCTAAGGGGACTAACATAAAATCTATTCCTGCGCCGAATACTTTCGATGCTGATTCGGGATCAGCCCATACGTTAAATTCAGCTGCAGGTGTCACATTTCCAGGAACTTTAGCCGCACCAGCCATCATGGTTATTTTTTTTATGTGTTTAGATAGATTAGGTTCTTCGTCTAGGGCCTTTGCAACATTAGTTAGAGGACCAATTGTAACGAGCTCAATGTCTCCTGAGTTCTCAACACAAGTTTTGGCTATAAACGAAGGTGCAGACAATTCATTTTCTTCTGGCTTAAGTATAGGAGTTAGTTGTTCCATTTCCTCTCTTTGGCTTAGCCATTTCCTTTTTTCATTTCTTTCAAGGTCGTAAGTACCAGGAGCACCTGAGTGTATAGGAATATCTTTGTTAAATTCTTTGACTAAGTATTTAGCATTACTGAATCCTCTTTCGACAGGAACATTTCCTTGAACTGTAGTTATCCCTAGGATTTCCAATTCAGGAGAATTCATAGCAAGCATAATTGCGAAGCAGTCCTCAGGGTCTCCTCCTTTCGTCCCCATGGCAGGGTCAGTATCTATAATTATCTTTCTAGTCATTTTGTATCATTGATATAATATTAATAACCATAGCAAGAAAGAAAAAAAATATGAACAACAAAACTGAAACAATAACTGTTTCTACCCATCTAGGAGATTTAGTAGGGGTAAAGGAACCCAATGGATCATATGAAAAATTTTAAATTTTTTATTACCTTACTTTTAATTTTATTTTCTGTAGGAATTTATTCCATTGAAGCAAACCAGAAAGTTGAGAATTTTAGACTAAATGATCAGTTAGGTAACTCGCATGAACTTTTCTATTATTCAGACCATGAGGCTTTAGTTTTTCTAGTACAAGGCAACGGATGCCCTATTGCGAGGAATGCCTCGGTGCGTTTTCACGAATTAGAAAGGATGTATTCTGAAAATAAAGTTAAGTTTTTTATGCTGAACTCTAATTTACAAGATACAAAGGCAAGTATTTTAGAAGAGGCAGCATCGTACGATTATCAAATGCCTATTCTTATGGATGAAACTCAGTTGATTGGAGAGGCGTTAGAAATTACTCGTACGGGTGAGGTTTTTGTTATCAATCCTCAGACATGGCAGATAGCTTACACAGGCGCTTTAGACGATCGCCTTACTTATGAAAATCAAAAACAAGAAGCTTCTGAGCATTTTTTAAAAGATGCGCTAGATGAAATTACAGAAGGAAGAGCAGTCACTCTTCCAGCCACTGACTCTTTAGGCTGTTTAATCAACTTTCCAGATCAGAGAAATAAAACAGACCATAAACTAATTTCTTATTCTGAAGACATTGCTCCAATCCTTATCGATAATTGCACAGCTTGCCACAGGAAAGGAGGTCTCGGTCCTTGGGCAATGACTGACTACAACATGGTGAAAGGCTTTTCATTGATGATGAGAGAAGTTCTAAGAACGAAAAGGATGCCACCATGGCACGCGGATCCTAGCATAGGTCATTTTAGTAATGATAGATCCCTAAGTACTGATGAAATGAAAACCCTTGTTCATTGGATAGAAAGTGGCTCCCCGAGAGGGAAGGGTAAAGATCCATTATTGGAAGCGGAAATCAGTGATTCCGTTTGGTCTAACGAATCTGAGCTTGGACCGCCAGACTACGTAATTGATATTCCCGCCACAGACATCCCGGCAACGGGTGTTGTTGATTACAAATACCATTTTGTTAAAAATAAGATCGGAAAAGATATATGGGTTAGGGCATCCGAGATAATTCCAGGTGATAAAGCTGTCTTACATCACGTAATCACTTCTTTTGGAGAGTTAAATGTGAAAGGGCCAAGAAAAGGAAGATTAAATTTTAGAACCAGGAAAGGTCTTCGAGGTTATGCTCCCGGTATCAACAGTAACCCTTTTCCGGATAATTCAGGTATTTTCTTGCCTGGCGATGTTACTTTCGAATTCCAAGTGCACTACACACCAGTAGGGAGAAAAACCGTTGATTCATCAAAAATGGGTATTTGGGCTTTAGATGGAGCTCCAGAGCATGAAATATTCACTAACACTATGATTAATTCAAGAATAAAAATCCCTGCAGGTGCAAAGAATCATCAAGAGTTCGACACCATGAATGTTAAGAGAGATTCCCTTTTATACAGCGTGTTACCTCACGCTCATTACAGAGGAAAAGCTATGGAAGTAAGTGTCATCTATCCTAATGGAGAAGAGAAGATTTTATTATCTGTACCGAACTATGATTTCAATTGGCAAACCTCTTATGATTTTAAAGAGCCCGTATTTATCCCAAAAGGATCAGAACTCAAACAAATAAATTGGTGGGACAATTCAAAGCAAAACCTTGCTAATCCTGATTCCTCAGTAGATGTTTATTGGGGTGAACAATCATTTGAAGAAATGTTATTTGGTGCCTTTATGATGAGAAACTTAAAAGAAGGAGAAGTGGTTTCTACTAAGACCTTAGAAAACTATAGGGCAAGTACAGAAGAGTAATTTATTTCTGCGAGGCTTCTCTTATAGCTTTAAATTCATTCCCTTGGTACCACTTAGGCCAATCTTCCGAATTGGCTATTCTAAGAACCATTTTAGAAGTGATTGTTAGTTGATCATTAAAACCACTTAAGTCCCAGTCTATATTGTACTCATCTGAAGGTTGGTGATAATCATTGGCTGTATAAGCGTTGGCAATTTTAGATCCAGCTTCCACTCCTCCGACTATTTTATCTACTCCGCCATCAGCATAGAGCATCGGCACTCCTTTCTTGGCTAAACTTATATGATCAGATCTATAAAAGTAACCTTTCTCTGGAAAAGGGTCGGGCGTGATGTATTTACCAACTTTATCTAATTCCTCTTTAAGGATATCTTCCAGTTCAGACGCGCCATACCCTACAACGATTACATCTTTAGTTTTCCCTACAGGCAAAACTCCATCAAAGTTATAGCCAGCAACTATATTTGCCAATTCAACTGGAGGATATTCTCCAAAGTACTGAGAGCCTAGCAAACCAGACTCTTCAGCTGTAACCGCCAAGAACAAGAGAGATCGTTCCGTTTCTATTGTTCCAAAGTAATTCGCTAATTCAAGAATGCCTGCAACCCCTGTAGCATTGTCTACAGCTCCATTATAAATTTGATCATTGTTTGGCGAATGCCCTTCTCTAGTTCCTAAATGGTCCCAATGGGCCATCAACAATACATACTCATCAGGCCTAACTGTCCCTTCTTTTACAGCTGCTACATTATGGGAAGTAGAGAAACTAAGGTTATTTCTAAGTTGGGCATTTAGTTTCAATCCTTTCATAGGAACTGGCTTGAAGTCTCTGTTTAAGGCATTAAGCTTTTGTTCTTCTATGTCCAAACCAGAATTCTTAAATAATTCTGTAGCAATATCATGAGTTATCCAACCTTCTAATTTAATTCTACTCGCTCCAAGATCCGGTCGTTTTAAATCAATTTGCTTACCAGACCAGCTTGTTTCTACTACTTGCCAAGGATAAGCTGCGGGTTCTGTGTCATGAATAATTATCATCGCCTCAGCACCTTGCCTAGCAGCTTCTTCAAATTTATAAACCCACCTTCCGTAATAAGTCATAGCTTTGCCATTAAACAGGTTAGGGTCTTTCGTTCCAAAACCTGGATCATTGATTAAAATGACTAGAGTTTTTCCTTTAACGTCTATGCCCTCGTAGTCATTCCATTCGTATTCAGGAGCCTTAACTCCGTACCCCATAAATATCAAATCACTATCATTAATACTTGTACTTTCTTGAACCCTTTTTGACCAGAAAACAGCTTCTTTACCAGGAATAAGAGTTTTAGTTTTACCATTTACATCTATGGATAAAAAGGATTGAGTAAGGTCAACTTCCATCTTAGACAAAGGAACTTCAAGAAGGTAGTTATCGTTTATTGGTTTAAGACCATATGACTTAAATTTATCTTTTAGATAATTTTTGGTTAATTCACCTCCTGGTGATCCTGGTTCTCTTCCACCAAATTCATCTGAAGCAAGAATCTTTGTGTGCTTATGAAGATTCTCTTCTTTGATTGTATTCTCATTAGAACACCCAAATAAAAGAACAAGATTTATAAGTAATACATATTTAATTAATTTCATATTTTTTCCTCAGGCTCTTCTAATTGACAATCCACCATCAACGGGTAGAGCTACCCCATTTATAAAAGAAGAAGATGGTAGACATAAGCTTAAAGTAGCATGAGCTACCTCAACAGGCTCCCCATATCTTTTGAGTCCAACCCTACGTCTGGCGAAGGTAGCTTTGTCCTTTTCATCAATTGCGGCAGTCATATTAGTGTTAATAGGGCCTGGACATATGCAATTTACCGTTACTCCTTGAGGCCCTAATTCCAAAGCTAATGATCTCGTTAAGCCTATAACTCCATGCTTAGCAGCAGTGTAGGGGCTATGGCCAGGAGTAGCTCCAAATCCTTCTGTTGATGATATGTTCACTATACGAGCAGCATCAGATTTAAATAAATGTTCTAAAGAAGCTCTAATCAATCGTGTTTGACCTGTTAAAACAACTTCCATAGTCTTTTGCCATATATCTGCGTAGTTTTCGTCATCAATGTTGATAGGAGATGCAATTCCAGCATTGTTTATAAGATGATCTAATTGGCCAAAAGTCTCTATTGTTTTGGATACACATTCTTGTATTTGTTTATCATTAGTTACGTCTAATTGCATGGCCAAAGATTCCCCTCCATTTGAGTTAATCTGCTCGCTTACTTTTTGAGCATCTTTCGAATTAACATCAGTAACAACCACCTTAGCACCCTCAGAGGCAAAAACTTCTGCAGTGGCTTTTCCCATTCCACTTCCAGCTCCAGTGATTAACGTAACTTTTTGTTTAATTGATCTAGATAGTTTCATGTTATTTCATTTGAGTTCTTAGCTAAGATATTAGAATAT
>PCBA01000037.1 GCA_002730855.1 Gammaproteobacteria bacterium | reverse complement strand
TCTATGAAGATGCATGTCATTTGTACCAGGAAATGTTATCTCAAGGTGTAGCAAAAGAATGTGCACGTTACGTTCTACCAGTTGCTTCACCAACAGAACTTTACATGCATGGTACTATCCGTAGTTGGATTCATTATTTAGAATTACGTTGTGATTCATCCACACAATTAGAACATCGTGATATAGCTACAGAAATAAAGGAAATCTTTATTGAAAAGTTTCCTATTATTAGTGAAGCTTTATGGAAAATAAAACCAATAGAAAAAGTAGAGGATGTATCTACTACTGTTCCTAATTATCCAGGGATGAGTGAGTTCTCAGCAAAAACTGACGAAGCTTTCTCAGTAGAAACTGATGAAGCTATTCAAGGATACTTTGAATGTTTAACTGAATGTAAAGAATCAACAGATCCTGCTGAGGCTTCTTGTAAATCAATATGTAAAGAAGTCTTAATAGATTTAAGTTAAACTTCTTTATTCTTAACTACAAAATGATTAAGGCCTCTGTAAATTCCTCTGTACACATGATTCTTAAATATTTTATCGTCATGTTTCTTCATCTTATGAGAAATCCCACGGTAGGTAAGAGTCTTTTCTTTATCAGAAGTTTCTTTAGGGGAAGACCTATAAGAGGCTCCCCGATACATAAGAGGTTTCATCTCCTTGTCTCCTTTGGTATCTGTTGATACAGATATTATATTCATTTTCTGCTTTTCATGTAGTTCACCTTGTAACACTTTGGAGCTTTCCATGGAAGATTATTCAGTTGAGACCACAGTATCATTGCATACCGTCAAGGAAATTTGGAAAGAGGTTAAGGGATGTGAAAATATTTTATATGAAGTATCTGATCATGGAAATGTACGTGCCAGGCTAAACTACATTAATAAAAAGAACAATCAACCTAAATATCGACAGGTCTTTGTCTATAGAAACAATAAGGATAATATAGCTCCTTATATAGTTTGTATGAGTAAGTATAAGAACAATAAGAAAAAACGTCTTACAGTACGTGGTCTTGTTGCTCGTGCCTTTCTAGGGCCGCGGCCTACAGGTTATATTGTTGCCAATAAGGATGAACAGGTTGAAAATTGTCACTTAAATAATATTTGTTATAAACCTTTGCCAAATTATAAGAAATGATTTGCATTTAAAAACTAATATATGATACTCTTCTTTTATAAATTCAATAAATAAAAGATGAGTTATGTCATCTCAACATTAATAGATGAGCAAGTCTATTGTGTTTATCCTGATCCAGAAGCTAACAAATTTAAATTAATTCATATACAATTTGATTCAGATCTTTCAAAGGCTTACTGTTCTAATTTGACAGGAGCTCTTGAAATATTAAAATGGATCAAAAAAAATGATAAAGACCTCGCGTCTCATGAATTCTCAGTTCAACTTGAAGCCAGATACTTGCGATGAAGTTTGGTTATTCTTTGACATAGAAACTGATGGTCTTTATGACCAGGTTACAAAAATACATTGCATAGTTATCCATGATATACAAAAGGATAAAACTTATTGCTATAATCCTGCTCATATTACTGATGCTATTCATCATTTAAAAACAGCTGACGTATTAATAGGGCACAACATAATCTTCTATGACATACCTGTTATAGAAAAATTATTCCCTGGTTTGTTACCTACAAAAGATGTAAAACTTATTGATACATTAGTTTGCACCAGGCTCATATGGCCTAAGGAAAAACTATATGATATGGATGCGGAACAATACATTCAAGTTCCGTTGTCTTTACGAGGCTCTGCTTCGTTAAAGGCTTGGGGGTTTCGACTTGCTGACTATAAGATTGAATTTAAAGATTTCTCAGAATATTCTGAAGAAATGTTGCAGTACTGTAAGCAAGATGTCCAAGTTACACAAAACTTATTTAATCACATTCAAAACCAAAGCATTGCACCTTCTTCACTTCGACTCGAACATGACTTTGCTCGCTCAATTGAAAAACAAATTCGATCAGGTTTCCCTTTTGATATTGATTTGGCTTGCTCTCTCGTGGATGAACTTAATGCAAAGAAAGTACAACTCGAAGATGAGTTAAAACAAATCTTTCCTCCTGTTGAACACAAGGATTGGTTCACTCCTAAAGTAAATAATAAAAGTAGAGGGTATGTCAAAGGAGTACCCTTTTGTAAAATAAGAAAAGAAGAATTCAATCCTGGATCTAGACAACAAATTACTCAAAGATTAAAAGATAAATATGATTGGAAGCCAGAGAAATTAACAGAGAAAGGTAATCCAATTCTTGATGATGAAGTATTGGAACGTTTACCTTATCCAGAAGCTAAACCTTTAGCTGAATATATGTTAATTAAAAAACGTTTGGGACAAATCAAAGATGGAAACAATGCCTGGCTCAAGCTCGTTGACTACAATGACAATTGTATTCACGGCGACGTGGTCACTAATGGTTGTATTACTGGCCGTTGTTCACATCGTCGCCCTAATACCGCGCAGACTCCGGCAACTTATTCGCCGTATGGTAAAGCTTGTCGTTCTCTTTTCCACGCTCCTAACGATTGGTTTCTTATTGGTGTCGATGCTAAAGCTTTGGAACTTCGTTGCTTGGCCGGTTATCTAGCTATCTGGGATAAAGGAGAATATGGTAAGTTAGTTATCGATGAAACAGTAGACATACATATAATTAATCAACAAAAGTTTGGTGTTAAAACAAGAGATATTAGCAAGAGATTACTTTATGCAGTACTCTATGGAGCTGGATTTCTTAAGGCAGGTAGCATTGTAGATCCTAATGAAAAGGATGAAGATAAGTTAAGACATTTAGGTAAAACTGCTATCAATTCTTTTATGGATGGTGTGCCAGCATTAAAAGAAATGAAGAAAGAATTAGCTAATAGTTTAATAACAAGAGGTCATCTTGTCGGATTAGATAAGAGACCTTTGTTTTGTCGTTCAGACTTTAAAGCATTAAATGTTTTGTTACAGTCTGCTGGTGCTGTAATAATGAAACAAGTTGTAGTAAATGTACAAAACAATTTAAATAAAAAAGGTCTCGTCTATGGAATTGACTACCAGCAACACGCTATGATTCATGATGAAATTGAATTATCATGCCCTTCAGAATTAATTGAAACAGTAAAGGAACAAGCCTTGCTTGCTTTCCCAGCTGCTGGAAAATTCTTTAACTTTCGTTGTCGTATAGATGGTGACGCAAAGGTAGGAAAGAATTGGGCTGAAGTACATTAAGCTCACGTCCTAGGTATGACGTTAAAAGGCCTTAGTTCTCTACTTTTTGAACAATGAATTCTATTGATGCCAGTGCTCAAGTTATTGAAGCACCAAAAGAAAAGATGATTAGTTCTTCTACTAGTCAAGTCATATGTAAAGTTTCTTTGCCTCCAGTAGGTAAGAAGAATGCTACTGTTCTTGATCTTATCCTTTATGGGAATGCTGGAAGGCGTTTTCTAGAAAAAGGAAAAGAAGGAGATGCTATCTTTATTTCGGACAGTACTTTACATCATGATCTACAAGCAAGAATGCATCATCTAGAAGGTGGTTCTGTTCAATGGATTGATGATTCCAAGTTTGGAATTTTAAACAAAGTAATTCTTTCAGGTCGTTGTATTAAAACAATTGACTCTAAAGATGAGTTACAATTTAGAACAACGTCTACTGGACTAATGATTTGTAATCAATCATTGTCTATCGTTACAGGAAGAAACAAAACAGAACTATTTAATATCTATGCTATTAATAATGTAGAAGATAAATTTAAGTTAGCTGAACTTATGTGTAACTATACACGTAAAGGTTCAGGGTTAACCATTAAAGGTAAAATAATAACTGATGGATGGTTCGATAAAAGAACCAATGAACAAAGAACTACAACTAAAATCCAGGTCAATAAAATGACTCTTGGACCTAGAGGAGAAACTGGGGAAGGTATACCTAAGGAAGTTAAGCCACAAACTGCTATAGCAAATGGTAAAGAACCCAAATCACTTTGGGGAGGACAAGCTGGTGACAATGACATGCCAGATTTACCAGAGCCTGTAGCAAGTGTGACGAAATCTTTAGATATAGAAGGATCAGAGATGCCTTTCTGAATCTGTCTATAGAATATCTTTACCTCTTTTAGAGGTATTCTTTCTCACGTCATAGGTACTGACGTTAACTGTACCTACTACTTACTATGACTGCTTCTTGTACAATGACTCCGAAACAAACTAAGACCAGTTCTAAAAGAGATGCTAGTTCATTCTCTATCTTTTCAAATGAAAAGTTTATCTCTGGATACCAACCCTTAGTAACACTTCAACCTCTAAACAAATCAAAACGTCGCGGATGGTTTATCCGTAATGATGACTTGGATACTTGTAAGTGGAATGCAGTACCAGGAGATTTTGAATCCGGTACAGCACTCTTTGATTACCAACAAGAATTTGGAATGAAACCAAATCTTAAGGTAGAAAAAGGTATTAACTTTGTTAATCCACGTATCCAATTCTTGTTACGTTCTCCATTAATGATTGAACAAACAACAGGAATGAGACGAATCGTAGGAAAATTTGATGACCCAGATGTTAGAGCTGTATTTGATGCAGATAAAGCTGCTCAAGAGTTAGCTAATTCTAAAAATGAAATGTATAAAAGAAAATATGTTGTTCGTACAAAGTACCTTGTTTTTATTGTTACTAAAGAAAATGAAAGGGCACACGAACTTCCAATAGTACTTACAATGAAAGGTTTAAATGGTACTGACCTAGCAGAGAAAATAAAACTATTTGAAAAGGAAATGGGGAAATGCTTGAATAAAGCAACAATGCAAGAGCTTCCTCTTACTTATAATGAAAAGTTCAATGGTACAACAATATTCGATTGTGAATTAGTTAGTGACATGCGTGGCACTAACAATGTAGAAATCTGTGCTGTTGAATCATTTGAAGCACCTGACTATTCAACTATTGATAAAGCTTTAGAATCTTTACATTCATTATCAATTCCAGATAAGGATCGTGAAGATACTTGGAAAGTTCAAAAGCTCTGGGAAAATTACATCAATCAACATTCTGCTGAAGATGCTAAAAAGCTTGGAGGCAATTATGGAATGAAGGAAGGTATTCAAATTCTTCCTGTAGGACATACAATTGAAACAAAAGCTTTACCTTCTCGGGATGAAACAACAGGAGAAGATCAAGCTTTCTAAATAATGAGAGGCATTACTCTATTTATTCTTGAGTATGTAAGTCCTCTTTTTCAATTGTAGATTCTTGTTCCAGCTCTGTTAGTACATGTTTAATCAAACCTTTAATTATGGTTTGTCTTTGTGCTGCAACATGTGTCAAGAGCTTTGATAATTGTTGTAGTTCTTTTAAGGAATTACAACAATCAATATAACGTTTGGTTTTTTCTTCCCAGAATAAATCTTCTACGGAAGCTTCTAAATCAATTTCATATTGCTTAGCTCTTGACAATTTATTTACAATTAAAATTTCTCTAACTCTATTCTACTCATGAACAATTTAATTGCTCAAAGCTGTAATTTAAATACAGCTCAGTCTCTTATCTATTCTTTTAATAATATAGAAAGAGCTTATCCTTACGCTTTTCAATGGAGAAATCCAGATGAAATCGTTGATTTAATTTTCAATAAAGAATTCATTACTCTTGTAGCAAATGATGGTGAAAAATTTAATTGCGCAAGAGATTTAATTAGAGAATCTTTTGTTTCTTTTACTTCCAGGTTAAAGAATTTCTTCTCTTATCTAGGGCCTGACTATTGTGGTCCTAATTATTGGAAGAATAATAGCTATGTCCTATTGAAAGGACATTGTTATACCTGTAGAGATGGAAAGAACAGTGCTTCTGCCAAGCTCCAAGCTAAATGGCTAGGTAAATTTCCTTTAATTGAAAGTGAAAATAGTCTGATGACTTTATTAGAAAATCTAGAATTAGATCTAGGTCATCTAGTAAAACCTGACGATGAAACTCCCTCTTGTTCTTGTCTATCTTATCGTAGACAAGTTGATTTCTTAAGCGAATTTCAAGAGGAGATTCCAGGGTATACACCTACTTGTATTCATCTAACTTGGATTAATAAGTTTAGAAATTTCCTTACTAAGAGAACTTTAGTAAGAGAAGAAATACATAGAAGTAGACCTCAAACAGTAGCTGCTTGGACATATATACCTCCTGCTTCTCATGGTTCTTCTGGGCAATTCAAAGTGATCTTCTCCCGTGATGGAGAGAAAGCTCCTGTATCTAAATGGATTGTATACAAACCCAAAGAATTGTTTACTGAGAAGGACGCATGGAAATTATTTGATAGCATGCTGGATAAGGGCTACATACCTTATGCAGCTCCAACACTACCTCAACTCTCTAAAGCATTTAAATCATGGCAATGTATCTAGGTACACTAGAGAAAGAGTATTCTATCAATCAGACTAACGATATTATTGATGCTCCTCTACCTAAGATAGGAGTAGGTATTAGTCGTACTAATAATCCAAACGCAATTAAATTCAAATTTTTAGTTGAGTTTGGTAGAGGTACTAGTCCAATGAAGATTGAAAAGTTAGCTACTTCAACAGAAGAAGCAAAGCTTTTTATATCTAATTCTCATCCAACAGCTACTAAAATAGTTGCTATAGAGGAGAGTATGACTATAGAAAATCAAATAGTACAAGACTATGAAAGCGGTGAGTCTTTACAAAAACTTGCCGCTAAATATAAAAAATGTAGAAGAACTCTTAAAGATATTCTTCTACGTCGAAATATAAAAATTAGAAAAGCTACTTACTATCAAAACCTTCCTGTCTAAACTCATGACTCAATTCACTCCAACAAAGCTCGAAGAGCTAAACACCTTTCAATTATTTAAACATTATGCTGCCTTACAGCACAGTTTGCCTTTGCTTACTTCTGAATCCAAAGAATTGGTGCAAGCTGAAATGGAAATTTGTGCCAATTTACGATCAACCAAAATTGATTCAATTCATTATGTTTGGACTGACAACGAAAGTAAAGTTGAAGTTGCCAAACAAGAGCAAAAGCTTTTAGCTGATGCACGAAAGCATCATGAATCTCAAATCAAAAATATCAAAAGTCTTCTGGAACATTTAAGATGTACTGTCTTAAGAGATGAGAAAACTTTAAAAGGTAAAAATTATTCCTTTACTTTTTCTCCTTTAAAAGAAAAGACTCTTGAATTAAATTCCAATGTAGAAGATTGGACTGAACAAGAACGTAGTATTTTCTGTATAGAAGAAACTATCTTGACAACAAAAAAGACTCTGATAAAGTCAATA
Source organism: Gammaproteobacteria bacterium (assembly GCA_002730855.1). Lineage (GTDB taxonomy): Bacteria > Pseudomonadota > Gammaproteobacteria > Magnimaribacterales > Magnimaribacteraceae. The sequence goes on along the minus strand of PCBA01000037.1, from coordinate 2,743 downwards.
GATGGATCTTTAATCGAAGAGATCACGGATCCCATAAAAGAAACTACTAAAGTCATTCCCAATGTTGAAGCAATCCGTAAAGCCTATGACAACGGACAACCTTTACCACGAGGAGTTAAACTTGTCCAAAAATATAAAATCTATAGAAAAAGAATCTTGCGTGGCAATGTGGATGCATTACCATCCTTACATTCAAAAAAAGTTTTATCAAAAGAATTTACAAACTCCTCCGAAGAATGTGAAGGAAGCGAAGCTTTTGATGAAGTGTCATCAACAAGCAGCTAGGGATTTTAATTTACAAATTGAAGCAACTGAATATGAATTGAATATATATGGAGAGCTTCCTTATAAGCAAGATGAACTTGTTAAATTACAAGAACATAAACTTATTTTATTAAAAGGAAGACGTTTCCATACAAATGCTGGCAATGCTTATTGGTATTATATTCAGAAAGAAAAACAAAAACTAAAAGAGTTAGACTAAATGTAAATCTAATAATACTCATGGCTTTAGAAGAACATTTCACAAAGATATTAGATTCTTTTACACAAGGTGGTACACCATTACCAGCCTTGGTAGGTAATAAAATTGAATGGCAGGTCACCACATTAGTGGCTGGCCTGCTTGCAAATGAAAGTGTTAGCTCTACTTTGGAAGCAACAGAAATAGTAGATGCAGCTATAAATTATGCAAATATTATTCAAGAACGTCTTGCTGTATACCAAGGATCTCAACTACATACACTTGAAAAATTATTAGAAAATTAAATTGAAGCTTGGAAATTAAGAGCATATTACAAGGTGTATCAACACCTAACCTAAAAATTCCAGAACCTTTAGTTATTCCTTTACCAAACTATGAGATACCTCAACTAAATTTATTTGAGTATCCAAAGATTAAATCTTTTTTTAATCCAAAAGAAAGTACTCCTCTTACTCAAGACAATAATAAAGAAGAAGAAGAAGAAGAAGAAGAGGAGGAGGAGGAAGAAGAAAAGGAAAAAGATAAGACAGAAGAAAATAAAAATGTTCCTTCAAATTCTATAAGGCTACCTAAAAATTTAAATGTAAATATAGAAAATCAATATAATGATGATGCTATTCAAAACTTAGAAGGAACTACTCAAATTAGTTCAGAAGTAAATGTCTTAACAATACCTGGTACAGAATTAGAAGTACCTGTTCCTAAAGCTGAGATATTAACTGCTGCAGGATTAACTGCTTCTGTGTCAGTTATTGCTACTTTATCTGCAACATGGGCTTTTAAACGTAGTGTCCAGGTTTTAAAACCTCTTATAAATTTAATAATAAAACGAATACAAAAGTTAAGAAATAAACCTATGGCTACTTTTGGGAGGAAGAGACTGGCTGAACGTCGCTACAAAGTGGAAAGAAAATAGACTCTGGATGTAGCATATAACCTTTTGATAATAGAGTTGCACATTCTTTAATTCGAATTATTTCATAATCTAAACGTCCTTTTCTTATTTTTAAATCTGCTAATGACTTACATCTTTCAATGATTGATTGATCTAAAGGAACTGATATTGAAGCTTGTATTCCCCAATTTTCTCCTATCGTATAATTACCACTACCAGGATCCATGTCATGTCCTAAATAGTAAATACTTGTAACTAATGTTGCACTGCTACAATAATGTCCGGTACTAAAAGAGTTACGTGTATACCCTCCTTGATTTAGTTGTACGTTATTTAAATTAACATTACCACTAGAGCTTGCGCTAGGTGCTGCAATGATCTCATCATTCTCAGCTAAGGCAGGAAGTGGTAATAAAATTATTGAGAGAAGACCGATAAAGAAGTGGTGGTAGATTCTGTTTCCACTACTCTTTCTATATCTTCTTGTTCTATAAGACCGGCTGCTCTGGTTACTATCTCTAATTGAAAATCGTCGCCTGCAGTATGCAATGCAAACGTTGTGCCAGCTGCTGGTATACTTGCACTTGGAGTTATATTGTTTCCTGAATAGTGTCCATAAGCTCCTCCAAAGCGTTGGATCTTTATTGTCTCTTCTACTGTTTGTGTCGTGACTGTTGTCGAGGTCATTGACCCTTGAGAGAAGGGCAGCTCTTGTCCTAATACCGGTAAAGGCATGAAAACTATTAACAAAAATAGCCATTTCATTGGCTGTCGGGGGGCGAAATTGTACGTTTAATCTGTCTTGATTTTACTCTAGGTGATTTTACTGGTGTACCTTTTTGATTATTATCTATTCTTGAGATCCCATACTGAGCTAAGACACCAGATAATAAACTAGCTATATATGTAGGATCCATCTTAGGAAGATACCCACAATAACTAGCTGTTAAAAGGGCTGCGCACCAGCCAAGTATTGCTATCCTTACAAATTCTGCTAACTTAGTTGATGACTCTGGTTTAGGACGAGTCATTATTATTTAATTAAACAGGAGGTAAATTAATACCACCTCCTAATCTTTTTAATGCTTCTTTTGCAGCTTCTTGTTCACCAGGATTAGTACTTCCTTTTCCTAAATTTTCAATTTTTCTTTTTCTTTGTGCACTTTTGTTTGCAGCTGGATTAATATCAAAGCTAGGATTACCAGCTAATCGATAGCTCGGTTGATTAATAAAGGACCAGTTACCTGTTCCAGGTATATAGTTAGGGTTACCAACTCCTGGATCAATATGTGGATTATCTCTTGGATGATAAGGCTTAGGTATAGGTCTTTGCATATCCCTTCTTAGCCATTCTATTACTGCTT
>PCBA01000036.1 GCA_002730855.1 Gammaproteobacteria bacterium | reverse complement strand
CTGCAGTTCCTTCAGCTCCTGCAGCTCCTGCAGTTCCTTCAGCTCCTGCAGCTGAACCCTCTCCTCCAGTAGCTCCTTCTGCTTCTTCAGCAGAGAGAAGACTTTGAGGTACTACAGCAATTAAAATAGAAACTATCGAAGACAATAATTTATTTTTTATTAACCAAGATTTCATAATTCTTTTCCCTATATGTATCGCCAGATTGACTTACAATACTTGAATTAGAACCAATTTGAATTATAAAGTCAATTTTTGTATGCAATATTTGCTTAATATAAGTTGATATTACGCATTTAGTTGTTTTATATTGTTTTTTTTTAGAAAAATGTATCATTACTTAAATTAATCACTACTTAATGTTGTTACTGCTTAAAATAATAACTAAAACACTTCATTTTATTCCACCTGAGATGTCCCATTATTTAGCCTTATACGGTTTAAAGGCTGTTTATCTATGTGGTTTCAAGATTGATCTCCCTGAAGAAATTAAATATTTAAGCGGCATACAATTTAATAATAAACTAGGAATAGCTGCAGGATTAGATAAAAACGGAGACTTTATAGATTGCTTGGCTTCTTTAGGTGTCGGCTTTATAGAGCTAGGCACTGTAACCCCGCTTTCTCAAAATGGAAATAAGAAGCCTAGACTCTTCAGAATCAGAGCTTCTAAAGCATTAGTTAATAAAATGGGTTTTAATAATAAAGGAGTAGACCATTTAGTTTCAAAACTAAGAGAAAGAAAAACTAAGATACCTGTAGGGGTAAGTATTGGTAAGAATTTTGAAACCCCTAATGAATTGGCCCATAAAGATTATATTTGTTGCTTAGAAAAGATTTATGAATTTGCAGACTACATCGCAATTAATATTTCTTCACCAAATACGAAAGATTTAAGAGATTTTGAGGCAGAGAATAAACTAGAAAATTTAATTAAACCGGTAAAAGAGAGGCAACTAGAATTAACTAAAGATTTTGGGTATAAACCCTTATTTTTAAAAATTAGCCCTGATAATGATCGAAAAGATGTAGAAGATATTTGTAGGACGTTATTAAAATTTTCTATTGATGGTTTGATATGTAGTAATACTACAGTCAATCATAACCATCCATCTGGTTCAGGAGGATTAAGCGGCAAGCCTTTATTGGGACCTTCAACTGAAACTTTGAGAATTGCCAGAAAGTTCTTAGGAGATGAATTCCCTATAATAGCTTCTGGTGGAGTTATGTCTAAAGAAGACTACCTACAAAAAATTGATTCAGGGGCAGATTTAGTTCAAATATATACTGGATTTATTTACGAAGGACCTAAACTGATAAACGATATTCTCAATAAATAAATATACACTATTTTATTTTTTTACTTGACAGATTACCTAGTTCTGAACTTTATACTGTAAAGGAAATTAAATTTTTAAATAAGTATGAATTCATTAGTTATTGTTGAATCAGGAGCTAAAGCTACAAAGATTAAAGGCTATCTTGATGCTAATTTTAAAGATCAGAGTTGGCAGGTTGAGGCCTGTTTGGGTCATATAAGAGATCTTCCCGATGAAGAGACGGCAGTTAATCCTGAAATTTGGACTGACTTAAAATGGAAAGAAACCCCAAAGGGGAAGAAGACCATAAAAGCACTTAGAAAAGTTTGTAAAGAAATAGATACTCTGTATTTAGCAACTGACCCTGATCGAGAAGGAGAGGCTATTGCTTGGCATTTGCGTAGCGATTTTGAAGAAAAGAATTTACTCGAGAATGTGGACGTAAAAAGAATAACTTTTACTGAAATTACTTCTTCGGCGATTAAAACTGCAATTGAGAATCCAAGGACTATAGACCAAGATTTAGTAGATGCTTATTTAACCAGGAGGATCTTAGACCATTTAATTGGATTTAAGGTTTCACCTTTATTGTGGCGTCATGTTTCTAGAGCAAAATCTGCAGGTCGAGTTCAGTCTCCAACTCTAAGAATTATTTGTGAAAAAGAAGATGAAAGGGATGCACATGTAGCGAAAGAATTATGGCCCCTTAAAGCAACCTTTACTTTTGAAGAGTCAAAATTTGATGCCGATTTAGTTTCAGTAAATGATAGAAATTTAAGTAACCATCCATTAAATAGCGAAGATGAAGTGAAGAAGGTTATCGAAGAGCTCGATGAATGCACCTTTTTACTCTCTGAGGTAGAAACCAAACCTCAATCTAGTTCTCCTAAGCCTCCTTTTAGAACTTCTACTTTGCAGATGGCAGCCTCAAGCTCGCTTGGTTTTACTGCAGATAGGACAATGAATGCTGCACAGAAGCTCTATGAGGGAGGCTTGATAACTTATTTAAGAACTGATGGTATTTCAATTAGTACTTCGCCAAATACTGGTGATCCTTTTTCAGAAGAGAACCCAGGACCTCCTCCCTTACAGGAAATAAGAAATCTAATTTCAAATAAATTTGGTGATTCATATCTATCGGAAAAAGTCAGGGTTTATAAAGCTAAGGTTCAAAATTCACAGGAAGCACATGAAGCTATAAGGCCTACTGATATTTCTAAAAGCCCAGATGAAGTTAGTCTTAGTAATGATGAAGAAAGGCTGTATTCATTAATCTGGAACAGAACTGTAGCAAGTCAGATGGTTAATTCTAAATATGAAAGGAAAATCCTTACAATAGAATCTCATGACAAGAAGTACACTTTTAAAGCTTCTTCTAGAAAGAATGTATTTTTGGGCTTTGAGACCCTAACTAAAGAAGGAGAAGAAACAGAATTTCAATTTCCTGAGAATTTAGTTAAAGGCATTAATTTAGATCTAACTTCAAGAGAAGCAGAGCAGAAATTCACAACTCCTCCAAATAGATTTTCTGAAGCTTCTTTGATTAAAAGGATGGAAGAGGAGGGAATTGGAAGACCTTCTACATACGCTACCATAGTAAAAGCTCTTAGAACTAAGAAGTATACTTATGGAACTAAATCTATAGCGCCTTCTGATCTTGGAAGAATCTTAACTTCTTATTTAAAAAACGTATTTGAGGATTTCTTTATTGAAACCAAGTTCACAGCGAAGATGGAATTTGATTTAGATGAAATAGCATCAGGCAATAAATCATGGCAGTCAGTTTTGGATAAGTTTTGGGTTGATTTACAGCAGTACTTGAATAAAAAAATAAACGATATAGAAATAAGTAATAAAGATGAATTTAAAACTAGACAAGTCTTAGATTTATTAAATCAAGAACTGCATGATGTTATTTTTCCTAAAACTAAAGATGGCACAATCCTAAAAGAGTGTCCTAAATGTTCTGAAGAGATAAGCTTGAAATCAGGGGCTTGGGGTTATTTTGTTGGTTGTGCTAAATGTAAGTGGACTAAAAAGCCATTTGATTTTAAAACTAATTGGGAAACTTATCAAGAATTACCCAAAGATCTTGGACTTCATCCAGATTTAAACGAAACAATCTATGCAGACATGACGATAAATGGCCCATGTGTATGGACCATGAAAGAAGAGAAGAAAATCTTTGGAACCCCTGATGAAGATGAATTTATTCTAGATATTGGATTGAATAGGGCTGTTGAACTTATTGAACGAAGCAATGCAGAAAATATACTCTTCACTGAAATAAATTCTGGCCTGCCAATAACTCTAAAGAACGGTAGATTCGGAGAATATACAGAATATGATGGATTTAATAAGGCTACTAAACTCAAGCCTGAAGATAAGGATCCTAGTCCAAAAGTTTCTTATTATGAGCCCAATACGGTTGATTATGAAAGTGAATCTGGAAGAAGGTATGTTTTAAATTCTTTAAGAATAATAGGTTTTGTGTATTACAAAGATGGAACAATTAAACCAGTAGGGATTAAGATTAGAAAGCCAGGCAAAGCATTTAAGTTTATTAAGAATATAAAAATAGGAGATATAGAAACCGAAGTACCTTCTGATTGGTATAAATTAGAAAAGGATCAGCAGTCTTTTATTGTCAACGAAACTTTAAAGTTGAAGGATGGGGAAAAATTCAAGTACCTAGAAGATTGTGAGTTAATTTAGGACAGATTTCTCAATAAACCAACACAAGTACCTTCAAAATTTAATTCATCAACAGAAGGGTTAACTTTTATATCGGAGTAGTTCTCATTCTCGGCTTTTAAAATAACTTCTTCTGAAGAAAATTTCTTAAGTGTCTTAACAGTTACCTCGTCATTAATCCTAGCAACGACTACTGAGCCTACTTTTATATCATTTGTTTTTTTAACACCAATTAGGTCTTCCTCAAAAATACCGACATCTACCATGCTGTCTCCCTTAACCCTAAGATAATAATCAACACTTTCCGATAAAAGACTTTGAGAATCAGGTATTCTTTTTTCTATATTTTCTTGGGCTAGTATTGGTCCACCAGCAGCTACCAAGCCAATAACAGGTATACCTTTCTCTTCTTCTTTACTTAAGACGATTCCTCTAGAAGCACCAGAAAGTATTTTTATGAATCCTTTTTTTTCTATAGCTCTAAGATGCTGTTCTGCGGCATTAGCAGATTTAAAACCAAGTTCTTTCGAGATTTCTGCTCGAGTAGGAGGGAAACCATAATCACCAATAAAAGATTTTATTAGATTTAATATTTCTTTCTGCCTATCTGTTAAATTTTTCATAATAAATAAGCGACATTAATTGTCGTATCCTTAAGTTAAACTATTAATATAAATTACTGTAATTATATACAGTATGTTATTATTTGTAAATATGTTGGTAATAGGAATAACATCAAGAGCCCTTTTTGATTTAGATGAAAGTCATGAAATATATGAAGATAAGGGTCTTGAGGCATACAAAGATTTTCAAGTGACCAATGAAAATACCCCCCTTAATCCAGGCCAAGCATTCCCTTTAGTAAATAAACTTTTATCTTTAAATCACAAGATCAATAAAGATAAGAAGGTAGAAGTAATTCTGTTAAGTAGGAATTCTGCTGATACAGGTTTAAGAATCTTTAATTCAATCCAACATCACGGTCTGGATATTAAAAGAGCAGCATTTTGCGGAGGAGGCAGTCCACACACTTATGCTAAATCTTTTGGAGCCCAATTATTTTTATCTACTGAGTTTTCTGATTGTAAATCTTCTATTGAAAATGGCGTTGCTGCAGCCAGGATAATTCCATCTGGTAAAACGGACATAAATGATGAAACTCTTAAAGTGGCTTTTGATGGAGACTCAGTAATCTTTTCTGAAGAATCACAATCAATTTTTTATAGTAAAGGTTTAAAGGCTTTTGATGAGAATGAAAGAAACTTAGCAAAGAAACCTCTCTTAGGAGGCCCCTTTAAACCATTTCTCTCTCAGCTTTATAATATTCAACAAGATTTCCCTTACAAGGATTGTCCTATCAGGATAGCTCTTGTTACAGCCAGATCAGCACCTTCGCATGAGAGAGTGATTAGAACTCTTAGAGATTGGGGTATAAGAATTGATGAATCGCTTTTTCTAGGCGGCCTTGATAAAGCTAAGTTTTTAAAAGATTTCGGAGCAGATATTTTCTTTGATGATCAAATTGAGAATTGCACATCTGCCAGTCAAAAGATCCCGACTGGTCACGTTATAAGTATCAATCAAAAAAATTAATCATAAAAACAAGGTATAATTACATCTCAATATTCATTTTGTATAACAACTGTTATTAATACATGGAACATATTTGCCTTGATTTAGAAGGGGTCTTAGTTCCGGAAATTTGGGCTGAAGTCGCCAAACATACAGGCGAAGATAAGTTTAAATTGACTACTCAGGACCTAAAAGATTATTCAGAACTTATGGATATGAGGATGGAGCTTGTTCGATCTTTAAATATAAATATGAAAGATATCAATGACATTGTTGATTCCATGGAGCCTTTTGAAGGGGCAAGAGAATTTCTAGATTGGGTTAGGGATAACTTCCAATTAACAATTGTTTCGGATTCTTTTTATGAGTTAACTTGGCCACTCATAAGAAAGCTAGGAACTCCTTCTATCAATTGTCATTATTTAGACATTCAAGATGGAGAGTTAAAGGGCTATAAACTTAGACAGAGCAACAACAAGCAGAAAGTTGTACAAGCATTAAAAGAAATGAAATTTACTGTTTTCGCGTCTGGGGACTCTTATAATGATATTCAAATGCTTAACGAGGCTGATTATGGAGTATTTTTTCAAGCTCCTGAACATATTAAAGATGAATTTCCAAATATTGATGTAGTAAATAGCCATACAGAATTAAAAGAATTATTTATATCTAAATCTCAGTTTGTTGAAAGAGGGGAATAAATGTCAGAGGTAATTTCTCAAGGTAAGAATCTAAGAAAAGCGATTAAAGAAGGTAATCCTTTACAAATAGTAGGAACTATAAATGCGTATACAGCCTTACTGGCAGAAAAAGCAGGTCATAAAGCTATATATTTATCTGGAGGTGGCGTAGCAGCTTCGAGTTTAGGCGTTCCTGATCTAGGCATTACCACCTTACAAGACGTATTAATTGATGTTGAAAGGATAACCAATGCATCTTCTCTTCCGCTCTTGGTTGATGCAGATACCGGTTGGGGTGGAGCATTCAATATATCTAGAACTGTTAAATCTTTAATTAGTTATGGAGCAGCAGGAATGCATATAGAAGATCAAGTTGCGCAAAAAAGATGCGGTCATAGACCAAATAAAGAGATTGTTTCTACTGGAGAAATGATTGATAGAATTAAAGCTGCAGTGGATGCTAAAACAGATGAAGACTTTGTTGTAATGGCAAGAACAGATGCACTCGCAAACGAAGGTTTGCATGGTGCCATAGAAAGAGCTTTTGCTTATCAAGAAGCTGGAGCAGATGCGCTTTTTCCTGAAGCCTTCATTGAACTGGATCAGTACAAAGAACTTAAGAAAAGTGTAAAAATTCCGATCCTTGCTAACATTACAGAGTTTGGAAAGACTCCACTTTTTGGTTGCGAAGAGCTTAGTCAGTCTGGTGTAGATATGGTTTTGTACCCTTTATCAGCTTTTAGGGCTATGAGTAAAGCAGCCGAAGCAGTTTATTTAGATATAAACAAGAACGGAACTCAAGAAGGTCAGATAAAAAATATGCAAACTAGAGATGAACTTTATGACGTACTAGATTATCATTCGTTCGAAAATAAATTAGACGAGTTATTTAAAGAATAAAGAGGACAAGATGGGTGAGAAAAAATTAGAAGGAGCAGGCTTAAGGGGGCAAGTAGCCGGCAACACTGCCTTATCGACAGTAGGAAAGGCAGGTAAAGGGTTAACATATCGAGGTTATGCGATAGAAGAACTAGCTGAGAAAGCCACATTTGAAGAAGTTGCTTACATGCTGCTGTACGGGAAATTACCAACTCAATCCGAATATGATGACTATTCTTCTAAGTTGAAGTCTTATAGGTCTTTGCCTAAAGAACTTAAAGAGGTTCTAGAAAAGATTCCTGAAGATACACACCCTATGGATGTTATGAGAACGGGTTGTTCTATGTTAGGAAACCTAGAGCCTGAAGGAGATTTTTCTAATCAAAGTGAAACAGCAGACAGAATACTGGCTTCTATGGCTTCAATTGTTACTTATTGGTATAGATATTCTCATGAAGGAGTTAAGGTTGAGACGGCAACTAATCATCCAACTATTGGAGGCCAATTTTTATCTTTGATAACAGGTCAAGAACCTTCTGAGGAACATTCTAGAGTTTTAGATGTATCACTTATTCTTTATGCAGAACACGGTTTTAATGCGTCAACCTTTGCTGCAAGAACTTGCGCATCAACCTTATCTGATATGCATTCATGCATTACTGGAGCAATAGGAACTTTAAGAGGTCCTCTGCATGGAGGAGCGAATGAAGCTGCCATGGAAATGATAGAAAAATACAGCTCAAGAGAGGAGGCAAAATCTGGTCTTTTAGAATTGTTAGCAAACAAAGAGAAGATCATGGGATTTGGTCATGCAGTTTATAGTAATGAGGATCCTAGAAACCGTATCATCAAAGAATGTTCTAAAAAACTATCTGAGCTAGATGGGGATGCTACTTTATATGAAGTTTCTGATGAAATAGAAAAAGTCATGGATGAAGAAAAAGGTATGTTCGCAAATACAGATTTCTTTATGGCTTCTGCTTATCATTATTTAGGTATTCCCACGCAGATATTTACTCCACTTTTTGTCATAGGAAGAACTTCTGGTTGGGCTGCTAATATTATGGAACAAAGAGCAGATAATAGAATAATCCGTCCTAGTGAAGAATACATTGGCCCAGATAACTCTGTTTGGGTTGATATGGCAGATCGTTAATATTTAAGGAAGAAAATAATGTCCGGAAACGTTGAAACTAACGTACGTCCAAGTCCAGATGGCGTATTAGTAAAAATTACTGACTATGTGCTTGATAAACAAATAGATAGTGATGAAGCATACAGCACAGCGAGGTATTGCTTAATGGATACTTTAGGTTGTGGACTTTTAGCTCTAACTTTCCCCGATTGTGTGAAACTTTTAGGTCCTTATGTCGAGGGGACAGAAGTTCCTGGAGGAGTAAGAGTTCCAGGTACTAAACATGTTGTAGACCCTGTCAAAGGTGCTTGGGATATTGGAGCGATAATAAGATGGCTAGATTTTAATGATACTTGGCTTGCTGCGGAGTGGGGTCATCCATCTGATAATTTAGGTGGAATCTTAGCTGCAGCAGATTACATATCTCAAAAAAATACCTCTGAAAGAAAAGATCCTTTATTAATGAAAGATGTCCTGACTTATATGATTAAAGCTCATGAAATACAGGGAATTCTTGCTCTAGAAAATAGCTTTAATAGGGTTGGTTTAGACCATGTTGTTTTGGTTAAGGTGGCATCTACAGCTGTTATTTCTGCGATGCTAGGATTGAACAAGGAACAAACAATAGATGCTTTGTCCCAAGCTTGGGTCGATGGACAGAGTTTGAGAACTTATAGGCATGCACCAAACGCAGGTCCAAGAAAATCTTGGGCGGCTGGAGACGCAACAAGTAGAGCACTTCAATTAGTTTTATTAACTCAAAAAGGGCAAATAGGCTACCCAAGTGTTTTAACAGCTCCTACTTGGGGTTTTTATGATGTCCAATTTAAAGGTAACCAATTTAGTTTACCTAGAGAATTTAATTCTTATGTCATGGAGAATATTTTATTTAAGATCTCTTTCCCCGCAGAATTCCATGCACAAACTTCGGTAGAAGCTGCTGTTATTCTGCATGAGGAAATTAAAGACAGATTGGATGAAATAGACACTATTGAAATTACTACTCATGAATCAGCAATAAGAATCATTAGTAAAGAGGGCACTTTAAATAACCCAGCTGATAGAGATCACTGTATTCAATACATGACAGCGATAGGCCTTTTAAAAGGAGATCTAGTTGCAGAAGACTATGAAGATGATGTTGCTTCCGATCCTAAGATAGATGAATTGAGAAGAAAAATGGTAATTAAAGAAGATAAAAGATATACCAAAGAATATTTGGAAGACGATAAAAGATCCATAGCCAATGCAATTATTATTCACTATAAAGATGGTTCTTCAACTGAAAAGGTAGAAGTTGAATATCCAATTGGTCATAGACGAAGAAGAGAACAAGGCATCCCTCTTTTAATAGAAAAATTTAGGAATAATTTAAGTACCCAGTTTTCTGACAGTAGGAGTAAAGAAATTCTTTCTTTGTGTGACGATCAATCAACTTTGGAGAATACCTCAGTTATTGATTTTATGAATTTAATGATTGCAGAATAACTCTATAGTATTTTCGTTGGGATAAGTTTTTGTAATTCATTTAGTGCATCTATAGAGTCAATTACTTTTATTGTCTCCATTCCCAACTGTTTTGCAGGTTTTAGATTGATGCCTAAGTCGTCCAGGAAGACTGCTTCAGAAGGTTCTATTTCTGCTTTCTCACATGCCATTTTATAAAAAGCAGGATCGGGCTTTCTCACATTTACTTTGCTGGATTCAATCACGAAATCAAATAATTCCATGATTTCATCGTTTTTACCTGCTACAGATACATTTCCGTTATCAAAGGTTTCTTCCTTCAGTGACTGGATATTATTTGTTAAGCATGCTTGTATTAGTTTTCCTTTAATATTTTGTAGTGCTTTAACCATCTCTGGTCTTACTTTACCTTGGAGCAAGGCTATAACTTCTTTCCCTTTTATTGCATAGCCTAGATCTTTAGTTTCTTTTTCAAATAAAAGGTCGAACTCATCTAAATTAACTTTGCTCCTTTCTAATTTTGCCCATGCGTTATCATCTGGATTTGTCGAGTTTACCTTTCTAAGGAAGTTAGAAGGCAAATTATTTTCTTCTTCATACTTATTGAAGGCTTCAAAGGGACTGCTAGTTATGACACCTCCAAAATCCCAGAATACTGCTTTAATCATATGTTTTCTCATTAAAATAAGGTTCTCAGTATATTGAAAATATGAAATAAATATTAAATTTAATACCTAAAAAGCTGAAAAATCCTATAATCGCACCCCCAAAACAAGATTTAGATAAGAACATGTCAGGAAATTCATTTGGAAAATCGTTTGTAGTGACCACTTTTGGTGAGAGTCATGGGGTTGCTCTTGGCTGTATTATTGACGGATGCCCTCCAGGATTAGAGCTTAAAGCTGAAGATATACAAAAAGATTTAGATAGAAGAAAACCAGGAAGTTCTAAATACACGACTCAAAGGAAAGAAGATGATTCAGTTGAAATACTTTCAGGTGTATTTGAAGGTAAGACAACCGGAACACCTATAGGCTTATTGATTAAGAATAAAGATCAAAAATCCAAAGATTATGATGATTTAAAAAAAGTCTTTAGGCCTTCTCATGCAGATTATACCTATACCAAAAAGTATGGTTTTAGAGATCATAGAGGAGGTGGAAGATCTTCGGCAAGGGAAACCACTATGAGGGTAGCTGCCGGCTCAATTGCAAAAAAATACTTAAAAGAGGTAGTTGGGGTGAATATTAAAGGTTATTTATCTCAGATAGGAGATATAAGTGTTAAGAAAGTTGATCTTGCTGAAGTAGACAAGAATATATTCTTTTGTCCGGATCCTGAGATTGTTGGAAGTATAGAAACTCTAATAGATGATTTAAGGTCAGAAGGGGATTCTATTGGAGCAAGAATTGAGGTGATGGCTTCTAATTTACCTATTGGGCTTGGAGAGCCAGTTTTTGACAAACTTGATGCTGATATAGCAAAAGGTCTTATGAGTATTAATGCAGTCAAAGGTGTAGAAATAGGCAATGGATTTAGTTTGGTAAGCGCTAAAGGATCTGAAAGCAGGGATGAAATTACTCCCAAAGGCTTTAAAACAAATTCTTCTGGAGGTATTGCTGGAGGAATAAGTACTGGCCAAGAAATAGTCGCTGGAATAGCTTTAAAGCCTACTTCTAGTATTGCAAAGGAAGGTGACACTGTAGACACTACAGGTAGTGCAACTAAGGTAAAGGTTAAAGGTCGTCATGATCCATGCGTTGGTATTAGAGCTACACCTATTGCTGAAGCTATGTTAGCTCTAGTTTTGATTGATCATTTCTTAAGAAATAGGGCTCAAAATGCTGATGTAGTATCTGATACTCCTGATATCCCTTCTAAACAGTAATTAACATGGCTAAAACGCTTTACGATAAATTGTGGGATTCTCATGAAGTTGCAGAAAGAGAAGACGGTACTTTTTTGCTCTATATTGATAGGCATTTAATACATGAAGTAACTTCACCTCAGGCTTTTGAAGGTCTAAAAATGAACGGGAGAGAGCCATGGCGAATATCTTCAATTATAGCTACTCCAGATCACAATGTTCCTACAACTGAAAGAGAGAAAGGTATAGAAGGAATTAAAGATGAAGTTGCAAAACTTCAAGTAACAACACTTGATAAAAATTGTTCTGATTTAGGTATTCTTCAATTTGATATTCTGGATAAGAGGCAAGGGATAGTTCATGTAGTGGGGCCTGAGCAAGGGGTAACTTTGCCTGGTATGACTCTAGTTTGTGGTGATTCTCACACATCCACACATGGAGCTCTAGCCACTCTTGCCATGGGGATAGGCACTTCTGAAGTAGAACATGTGTTAGCAACTCAATGTTTAAAAGCATCTAAATTAAAAAATATGAAAGTTTTAATTGACGGTAAGCTTTCTCCAGGAGTTACAGCTAAAGATGTTACTTTAGCTGTGATAGGTAAAATCGGTACTGCCGGTGGAACAGGTTATGCTATTGAATATTCTGGATCTGTTATAGAAAATATGAGCATTGAAGGCAGGATGACAGTATGTAATATGTCGATAGAAGCAGGAGCTAGGGTAGGTCTAGTTGCGTTTGATGAAATAACTGAAGAATACGTAAAAAATAGACCCTTTGCCCCTAAAGAAGAAGAGTGGGAAGTAGCTTCATCTGATTGGAAAGATTTAAAAAGTGATCAAGATGCGCATTTTGATGAAACTATTTTCATAGATGGATCGAGTCTTAAACCTCAGGTTACATGGGGCACCTCACCAGAGATGGTCCTTGATGTTGATGGGATAGTCCCAGAGGCGGATTCTGAGTCTATTCTGCATGCCCTTGAATATATGGGCCTTGAAGCAGGAATGAAAATTTCCGATATTAAGCTAGATCAGATCTTTATAGGATCGTGCACAAATTCTAGAATCGAAGACCTTAGGTTGGCAGCAAAAATAATTGAAGGAAAGAAGATCTCTCCAGAAATTAAAAGGGCTATTGTTGTTCCAGGATCTGGGCTTGTAGCTGAGCAAGCAATAAAAGAAGGGTTAGATAAGGTTTTTAAAGAATCTGGGTTTGAATGGAGAGCACCAGGATGTTCTATGTGTTTAGCAATGAATCCAGATCATTTAGGAGAGAGGGAGCATTGTGCATCTACTTCAAACCGTAATTTTGAAGGCAGGCAAGGTTATGGAGGTAGAACTCATTTAGTTAGTCCAGCTACAGCAGCAGCTTCAGCCATAGAAGGAAAATTTGTTGATGTAAGGGAGTTCTTTTAATGAAGAATCAGTATATTTTCCATTCTGGAAGAATTATACCTTTGTCTAGAGATAACGTAGATACAGACCAAATTATTCCAAAGCAATTCTTGAAGTCGATTAAGAAGAGTGGTTTTGGACCTAATCTTTTTGATGCTTGGAGATATGAAGATGAAGGGTACCCAGGGCAAGATAATAATAATAGGTCTTTAAAGGAAGACTTTGTTCTTAATCAAGATAAATATACAGGCGCTGATATTTTGATTAGTAGGAAGAATTTTGGATGTGGTTCAAGTAGAGAACATGCCGTTTGGTCTTTAATGGATTATGGTTTTAAGGTTGTCATTGCTGAAAGCTTTGCCGATATTTTTTATAATAACTGCTTCAACAATGGGCTCTTGCCCATTAAATTGCCTGAAAATATTATTGAAGATTTGTTCCTTCTTTCTGAAGAGAACAAAGAAATTGAAGTAGATTTAATTGAACAAATAATTTTATGTGGAGGAAAGAAATTAACAGATTTTGATATAGATCCCTTTAGAAAACAGTGCATCTTAGAAGGTTTAGACGAGATAGGCCTTAGCTTAAAGTACTCTGAAGAAATAAAACAATATGAATTAAAGAGAGAAAAAGAAGCTCCATGGATTTTTAATACTGATGAATAAGAAAAAAACAATACTCATACTTCCTGGTGATGGTATAGGTCCTGAAGTATGTAAACCCGCTAAAAATATCCTTGAATCTGTAAGTCATATCTACGACTTAGGTTTATCCTTCGAGGAAGCTTTGGTAGGAGGGTCTGCCTATGAAGAAACAGGAATACCTTTACCTGAAGAGACTTTAGAAGCAGCCAGGAAAGCTGATTCGATCTTATTAGGCGCTGTTGGAGGGCACCAATGGGATGAATTAGAGTATCAATACAGACCAGAAAGAGCTTTATTAGGGTTAAGATCAGAACTAGATTTATTTGCTAATTTTAGACCTGCAATTCTTTCTAAGCATTTAACTTCTTCATCGAGCTTAAAGCCAGAAAAGGTTGAGAATCTAGATTTGTTAATCATCAGAGAATTAACAGGTGGAATCTACTTCGGAGAACCAAGAGGGAGAAAAGAAGATAAACCAGTAGCTTTTAATACCATGATATACAGTCAAGAAGAGATCGAGAGAATAGGCAGGGTGGCATTTGAAGCCGCTCAAAAAAGAAATAAGAATCTTTGCTCAGTAGATAAAGCAAATGTCCTTGAAGTTAGTGTTTTATGGAGAGAGGTAATTTCAGATCTCTCTAAAGAATACCCTGATGTAAAATTATCTCATATGTTGGTAGATAACGCGGCTATGCAATTAGTAAGGGAACCAAAGCAATTCGATGTAATAGTTACAGGTAATTTGTTTGGGGATATATTGTCGGATATAGCTGCAATGATGACAGGCTCCATTGGGATGTTGCCCTCAGCTTCTGTTAATTCCGAAAATAAGGGTATGTTTGAGCCGGTTCATGGCTCTGCACCAGACATAGCGGGAAAGGGGTTAGCTAACCCATTGGCTACTATTCTTTCTGCGGCAATGATGCTTAGGTATAGTTTTGGTTTTGAAGAAGCGGCAAGTAATATTGAAGTAGCTATTGATAAAGTTCTTGCAGAGGGGTATAGGACTCATGACCTAGAAGGGTCGCAAGATACACAATTGAGCACAGATGAGATGGGAAAAAAAGTACTAGATAATCTAAAAAATTAAGATGAATAAAGCGAATAAGATAGCAATAGTTGGAGCTACAGGAATGGTTGGACAGGCCTTCTTAAAGATTCTTGAAGATTCGTTCAAAGATTCTGAAATAGTTTTACTAGCAAGTAGCAACTCTAAAGGTAAAGAAATTATCTTTAGAGGAAAAAATTATAAGGTTAGAGAATTGTCTGAATTTAATTTTACTGACACAGACCTTGCTCTTTTTTCGGCAGGATCTTCGGTGGCTTCTATCTATGCACCCAAGGCAGTATCTCAAGGATGTGTTGTGGTTGATAATTCTTCATGTTTTAGATATCAAGAGCAAATCCCTTTAGTGGTGCCCGAAGTTAATAGCGAAGTGTTGGATCAATTTCAGTTGCCTGGCATTATTGCAAATCCAAACTGTTCAACCATTCAGATGCTAGTAGCTTTAAAACCTCTACATGATGAGTTTATTATAGAAAGAATTGATGTTACTACATTTCAGGCAGTTTCTGGAACTGGTAAAGAAGCTACGGAAGAGTTAATTAGTCAAATAGATGCATACAGAGGAAAGAAGAATTTTAATAGTTCTGTATATGCAAAACCAATTGCTAACAATGTTCTTCCTCATTGCGATGTTTTTGAAGAGAATAGGTACACAAGAGAAGAAAATAAATTAGTTAAAGAAACTCATAAAATACTAGATTCAAATATAGAAGTAGCAGCTACGTGTGTAAGAGTCCCTGTCCTTAATGGTCATTCGGAATCAGTTCATATAAAGACTAAAAAACCTATAACGGAAAAGCTGGCAGTTTCTCTTTTAAAAGAAGCATCAGGATTATCAATTAAATACGGCATTTCTGAAGAAGATTATCCAACTGCTTTCACGGATGGTGATGGAAATAACTTAGTTCAAGTAGGGAGAATACGAAAAGACTTATGGAGTGACAATAGGCTCAATCTTTGGATTGTAGCTGATAACTTGCTAAAAGGAGCAGCCTTAAATAGCATTCAAATAGCCTCATTATTGTTTGACTGATTAAATTAATGGAAAACTTTTTTGTAAATTTAGAGACTGCCTTCTTTTTCGTTACAGGTATTAATTTAGGTGGAGTAGCAGGCTTGATTGTAGGTTTGTGTTTTTTTTGTTTGGTTATTTTGGCGCTAAGGTTTGAAAGAAGCACTAGTAAACCTACTATAGAAGCCTCAAATTTGTCTGAAGTTGGAGATGAGAATATAGCTAAAATTAATCTATCAAGGAGTTTAATAGAGATGGATCAACTGTCCGAGGCTTATAGATTGTTAATAGAAGTTGTTGAGTCTAATGAATTGTCTAGTAAAGAAAAGAAAATTGCCGATTCTCTCTTAGATCAAATTTCTAATGGTCGAGGATAATTATCATGTGGCTCTTGGTCTAGAGTATGAAGGTACTAATTATCTAGGTTTCCAGAAGCAAAAAAGCAGTAAAAGAACTATCCAAGGACATGTAGAGGATAGCCTTTCTAAGGTTGCCAACCATTCAGTAAGATCATTCTGTAGTGGAAGGACAGACAGTGGGGTGCACGCTTTAATGCAGGTCGTTCACTTTAAAACGGAGTCTTCTAGACGAGAACATGAGTGGGTAAGAGGAGTAAATTCGTATCTACCCCATGATATAAGAGTCGTATGGGCTAAAGAACTAGAAGATTCGTTTCATGCAAGATTCTCTGCGAAATATAGGTCTTATAGATATATCATAAGAAACACAAATTCACCTTCTGCTCTGTGGGCTAATAGGTCTTTATTTATTCCAGCTGAATTAGACTTAAAGGCCATGAAGAGAGCTATTAAATATTTAATAGGAGAACATGATTTTAGTTCTTTTCGAGGTTCAGGGTGCCAATCAAAGACGTCCATTAGGAATATGAAGCACATAGAAATAAATAGAAATAAGGAATTTATATATATTGATCTAAAGGCTAACGCTTTTTTATTACATATGGTTAGAGTGATTGTTGGCACTTTGATAATGGTGGGTAAAAAAGAAATTCAACCGCTAGATGTTAGAAATATATTGGAGCTAAAAGATAGGAAAGAAGCAGGTAAAACAGTAAATGCATCAGGTTTATATTTTGTAGGACCTGAATACCCAAGAAGCTTTGGATTACCTAAGCCAAAGATTACAATTTTGTAAGAAATTATTCGTCAAAACAGATAAGTTATAATTGAGATAATAACATGACTCATTATATAAAAATTTGTGGAATTACTTCCGAGAAGGATGCTCAAATGGTTGAAGCTTTGGGAGTAGATGCTATGGGCTTTATCATGTATGAAGAGAGCAAAAGATTTGTAGAAATAGATAAGGTGGTAAATATATTAAAATCAATTAAGAACCGTGTAGAGGTATTTTTGGTTTTTGTTAATAGCAATCACGATTTTGTATCAGAATGTTTAAGTAAGATTCCTCAAGCCATTCCTCAATTCCATGGTGAGGAAGGTGCCGAGTTTTGCGAGAGTTTCAACACAGATTTTGTAAAAGCCATAAGAGTTAATGCGAGTATAGATTTTAGGGATATAAATAAGACTTTTAAGAATGCAAAGATGCTACTTTTAGACTCATATGAGAAAAACTCTTACGGAGGATCTGGAAAAACATTCAACTGGGATTTAATTAATACTAGAGTAAAAATTCCTTTCTTGTTAGCAGGTGGAATAGATACAATGAATGTAGAAAAGGCTTTATCTTCTGTTTCTTGTAAGGGCGTTGATGTTAGTACAGGAGTAGAGTCTAAACCGGGTGTTAAAGATCCAGTAAAAGTTAAGAATTTAATAGAGAAAGTTAGGAGGTTTGATGTCTGAAGATACTTTTCCAGATAGCAAGGGCCGTTTTGGAGTCTATGGAGGAAGGTATGTGGCTGAGACTCTAGTCCCAGCCTTAGACGAGCTTGATAAACAATATAAAATAATTAAAACAGATAAGAATTTCTTAAATAATTTTCGTAAAGACCTTTCTGATTATGTTGGAAGACCTTCCCCGCTTTATTTTGCTAAAAGGTGGACTGAGGTATTAGGTGGAGCAAAAGTTTACCTTAAAAGGGAAGACTTAAATCACACTGGAGCTCACAAAATAAACAATACAGTTGGCCAGATATTGCTTGCAAAACATATGGGAAAAAAAAGGATCATAGCTGAAACGGGAGCAGGTCAGCACGGTGTTGCAAGTGCGACTGTGGCTGCACGTCATGGGCTTGAATGTGTTGTTTATATGGGGGAAGAAGATATAAATAGACAATCATTGAATGTTTTTAGAATGAAACTTTTAGGTGCAAAAGTAGTAGGAGTAAGTTCAGGAACTCGCACTTTAAAGGATGCCATGAATGAAGCCATGAGAGATTGGGTAACAAACGTGGATGATACTTATTATATTATTGGAAGTGTGGCTGGCCCGCACCCTTACCCACTAATTGTTAGGGACTTTAATGCCGTTGTTGGCGAAGAGGTAATAGAACAAAGTAAAAAAGAAATAGGCAAGAGTCCGGATGTGTTAGTGGCTTGTGTTGGAGGGGGCTCTAACGCTTTAGGGCTTTTTTATCCTTTTATCCAATCTAAAGATGTTAGGTTAATTGGAGTAGAAGCAGGGGGTTTAGGTTTGAGCACTGGTAAGCATGCCGCCCCATTAAATGATGGCAAAGAAGGTGTTTTACACGGCATGAGAACTTATCTAATGCAAGATGAGTCTGGTCAAATCATGGAAACGCACTCATTGTCTGCTGGTTTAGATTATCCAGGAGTTGGACCAGAACACGCGTGGCTAAAAGACACTGGAAGAGCTGAATATGTGGTTGCAAACGATGATGAGGCTTTGGAGTCTTTCAAAGAGCTAACGAAAACAGAAGGAATAATGCCTGCCTTAGAGTCAGCTCATGCCTTGGCTTATGTTAAGAAATTAGCCCCTACCATGGAACCTGATCAGACAATTGTGGTTAACGTTTCTGGTAGAGGTGATAAAGATATAGATACTGTTGCTTCCATAGAAGGAATTCGACTTTAATGAGTAGAATAAAGAAAAAATTTGATGAGTTGGCTTCAAAAGATAAGAAAGCTCTAATCACTTATATCGTAGCCGGTGACCCTGATCTTGAAACAACTATAAAGATTATGAATGTCATGGTTGAAGAAGGAGCTGATATCATCGAAGTAGGTATTCCTTTCTCAGACCCAATGGCTGAAGGAGTATCTATACAAAAAGGCCATGAAAGAGCTTTACAGAATAAAACAACATTACAAGATTCCCTAGACTTGATATCAAGCTTTAGAGCTTCAAATCAAGCTACACCTGTTGTCTTTATGGGTTATATGAATCCTTTTGAATCCATGGGAGCAAAAGAATTTTGTAAGAGTGCTTCTGAAAAAGGAGTAGATGGAATGCTTATAGTTGATATGCCTCCAGAGGAGAGTTCAGAATTTTCTAGAGAGGCCAAAGAAAATAGCTTAGATGTGATAAGGTTAATAGCCCCAACTACAAATTTAAGTAGAGTTAAAGAGATATGTAACTTATCTTCTGGATATATTTATTACATTTCGGTTAAAGGCATAACGGGAGCAAATGATTTAGATTCAGAAGATGTTAAAGAAAAAGTTAAATTATTAACTAAGGAAACAAACCTCCCTATAGCCATAGGCTTTGGAATAAAAGATGCTGAGTCAGCATTATCATTAAAGGATATAGCTGATGGTATAGTGGTAGGAAGTGTGTTCGTAGAGCTGATAGGTAAGGGAGGGGATGTAGTGAAAAATATCGCTTCAAAAACTAGCGAGTTATCTACGGCAATTAAATCATAATGGCCAATTGGTTTGAAAAAATACTTCCTTCTTTCATTAGAAAAGGAACAACTAAGAAATCTTCCATTCCTGAAGGGTTGTGGCAAAGTTGTAGTGCATGCAATAACATTCTTTATGTTCCAGAGTTAGAAGCAAATATTTTTGTTTGCCCTAAGTGCGATCATCATATTAGGTTAGGGGCGAGGAAAAGGCTCGAGCTCTTTCTAGACCCAATAGGAACTAAAGAGATTTCTGAGAACACTTCCCCAAAAGACTGGTTAAAATTTAAAGATACAAAAACTTATAAGGAAAGGATCGATTTAGCTGAGAAGGGCAGTAATGAAAAGGAAGCATTAATTGTTATGGAGGGGAAGTTGAATAAGCTTTCGATAGTAGCAGCTGCCTTTGAATTTAGATATATGGGTGGATCTATGGGGGCTGTTGTAGGGCAGAAATTTGTAGAAGGAATTAATCATGCTATAGATAATCAACTTCCATTTGTATGCTTCTCAACTAGTGGAGGGGCTAGAATGCAAGAATCTTTAGTGTCTTTATATCAAATGGCCAAGACTAGTGCAGCTATTGAAAAAATGCATCAAGCTAAGCTACCCTACGTTTCTGTAATGATAGATCCGATATATGGTGGAGTCTCAGCTAGTCTTGCAATGCTGGGTGATATAAATATAGCTGAGCCGAAAGCGTTAGTTGGTTTTACAGGCCCAAGAGTAATAGAACAAACTTTGAATGTTCAACTGCCAGAGGGATTTCAAAGAAGTGAGTTTCTGTTAGATCACGGGGCAATTGATATGATAGTTCACAGGAAAGACCTTAAAGAAACCATATATAGACTCCTTAAGGGACTGCTTGCAAACAAAGATAGATAGATCTAGATGAAATCTGATTTGCTAGAAGACTGGCTTGATTATATTGATTCAAATAGACCTCTGGAAGGGGAGTTTGGTTTGGATAGACTGTCTGATATTTCAAACAAGATCTTATCAAGGCCAATAGCCAGTAAGGTTATTGTTGTGGGGGGAACTAACGGAAAAGGCACTACTGTAGAGTTTTTAAGCAACCTTATTCGGAAAAGTAAATTAAAGGTTGGGGCTTATACTTCCCCTCACTTATTCCAATTTAATGAAAGGATACGTATAAATAACAGATCTGTTTCAGATAATGAGATAGTAAATGCCTTTAAGCGAATAGATGAAATTAAAGGAGAAACAAAGTTAACTTATTTTGATTATGCTACTCTCGCAGCATTTCAGATCTTTGTAAGTGAATCACTTGACGTCGTTATTCTGGAAATTGGAATAGGCGGTAGACACGATCCTGTAAATTTAGTTGATTCTGACATATCAATATTAACCAATGTTGATTTAGACCATCAGGCTTGGCTAGGAAATACAATTGAAAAAATAGGAACTGAGAAATCTGAAATATTTAGACCTAAAAAGGTTGCGATATTAGGATCTAAAGAGATGCCTGAATCAGTTATCAATAGGGTACATAATAATGGGAACACAGCCTATCAACTAGGCAAGGACTTTTTTATCGAAAATAATGGAGGTTCGTGGAATTTTATAAACAAAAAAAATAATTACGAGATTTCTGATATACGTTTAACAAATCTGAGCGTTGAATCGGCGGCATGTGCTTTAGTTGCTTACGGGTTAATTAGTAATGTAGAAGTTAATGCTAAAGAAAGTATTGAAGGTACGAGTCTCTTGGGAAGATGTGATAAAAGAGATAATTTTGTTTTAGATGTTTCTCATAATCCCTCTTCTGTGAAGAGATTAAAGAACCTGTTAAAAGAATATTCTAAAGATACAAGAGTCATAGCAATAATTGGAGTTATGCAAGACAAGCAGGCGGCAGCTATGATAAAAGAGATTAACCATATTGTTTACGAATGGTATGCTTGCTCACCTACTCTTGAAAGAGCAATGAGCAGTTTTGACCTAAAACAGATTATCCTTGGAAACTCAGATAAAAAAATTACTGAATTTGATTCAGTGCATTCAGCGGTTGAAGCAGGATATAAAAGAAAGGGAAAAGATATTTTTGTAGTATTTGGTTCTTTTTTCACTGTAAAAGAAGCTTATGAATCGCTTTCATCTTTAGAAGAATTGTCAATCTGATGATAAAGATAAACTATTTCTTTGTCTCTCTGATAATAGCTTTCGTAGCTTTATCATATTTTGTAGAAAAGGAGCCTGCCAATGAACTGCTGTACAAAGACTTTGAAGTTCTAATACCAGACAAGGATTTAGACATGCAGCGAGTAGAGAGCGAAGGTGAATCTTTTAATATAGATGCATATCTTCCTAGCTTAGATGACAAGGAAACAAGATTAAGGCACGATGATAATAAGGTGCCTGCATGGACCATACAAGTTGCAGAATATTCCAACAAAGAAGACCTAATGAATAATTTTAATTTATTAAAGAAGAAAGGCTTTAGGTCCTACATACGGTACAAGAATAAAGACATTAATCGCTTCGTTTTGTATGTAGGTCCAACTATTGAAAAGAAAGATTCTACAAATCTGTCCTTATCAATTCCTCATCTTTCTGGCTATACACCGGAGGTTATACCTTATGATTGAGAGCCTCTTAGTTATAGATTGGATTACAGTGTCTCTTTTAATTATTTTTGGGATAACTGGTTTTTTTAACGGGCTTATGAAAGAGATATTTTCTGCAGCGGCTTGGATATTTTCCCTCATAATTGCTTGGTATTACGGGCCTCTCTTATTTCCTCTCATGACCTCCTATATAGAGACAGAACAAATAATGAAGGCAGTATCTTTTCTTCTTTTGTTCATATCATTTTTCGTGGCCTTCAAGTTTATGGGTTCTTTTTTGTCTAAATTGACTGGTGCCATTGGGCTTAAGAGCATAGATAGGATTTTTGGTTTCTTTTTTGGGGCTATAAAGGTTTCGGCTATTCTTACAAGTTTATTTTTATACAACTTGGAATTTTTAGATCAAAAAAAGTGGTGGTTAGATTCACAAACAAGAGAGTATGCACTTCTATTTTCGGAAATAGCAGACCCAATAATAAGTGAATGGAGATCGGATGCAGAAATATTAATGAATAAAGATAATTTAAAATTACCACTTTGATATAGAATAAAGATATGTGCGGAGTCGTCGGGATTGTTAGTCAATCGGAAGTTTCACCGATTATATATGACGCACTAACTATTCTTCAGCACAGAGGTCAAGATGCTGCCGGTATAGCAACGTCTACTAACGATAAATTTTTCATTAGAAAACAATTGGGACTAGTTAGGGACGTCATAAGAAATCAGGATGTTATTAATTTAAGAGGGCAAATGGGTATAGGCCATGTTAGATACCCTACAGCAGGTAGTGAAGATAGAGAGCTGGCACAGCCAATGTATGTTAATTCTCCATTTGGAATTAGCATCTCACATAATGGAAACCTTACTAATCATGAAGAGCTTAGAGAAACTCTAATTAATGAAGATTTTAGGTATTTAAATACTGATTCAGATAGTGAAGTTTTATTAAATGTTTTTGCACACGAGCTTCAAAAACAAGGTTCAGTTAAGCCAACTTCTAAAGAGATTTTTGCAGCTGTAAGAGGTCTTCATAAAAGAGTTAGAGGAGCTTATTCTGTAGTAGTAATGATAAACGGAATAGGAATTGTAGGTTTTAGAGATCCCTTTGGAATAAGGCCATTAATATTGGGTACTAAGGAAAGCGATCTTATTGGTAATGATTATATGGTTGCTTCTGAAAGTACTGTCTTGGACTCATTAGGATATGAAGTTATTGATGATATAAGCGCAGGATCAGCTGTCTTTATAAGTCCAGATGGGGAGATAGAGATGGAGTCATGCATCAATAATCCTGTTCCTACACCTTGCATATTCGAGTATGTGTATCTAGCAAGACCTGATGCAAAAATTGATAACATATCTGTGCATAAATCTAGACTGAGAATGGGAGAATTTCTTGCAAAGAAGATTCTTAAAGAAAGACCAGATCATGATATTGATGTTGTTATTCCTATCCCAGATAGCAGTACAACTTCAGCTCTTCAATTAGCTTCTTCTCTTGGTATTAAATACAGAGAAGGGTTTGTGAAGAATAGATATATTGGAAGAACTTTTATTATGCCATTTCAAGAAAAGAGAGAAAAATCAGTTAGGCAGAAATTGAATGCTATCGACCTTGAATTTAATGGCAAAGTCGTACTTTTAGTGGATGACTCTATTGTGAGAGGCACAACCAGTAGACAGATAATAGAAATGGCTAGATCGTCTGGAGCTAAGAAAGTTTATTTTGCTTCCGCAGCCCCTCCAATAAGACATCAAAATGTTTATGGCATAGATATGGCTGCAACAACTGAGTTGGTTGCTCATAACAGGAATGAAGTTGAAATCCAAGATTTCATTGGTGCTGATTGGCTAATCTATCAAGATTTACCAGATCTTATACAGGCAGCTCAACTTGGAAATGAAAGCATAGGTCAGTTTGAATGTTCGATCTTTGATGGTAAGTATGTCACCGATGATATCGATGCGGAGTACCTTAAGAACCTTGAGGATGCACGAAACGATAAGACTAAGATACTTAGACAGGTAGAGTTAAACTAGTCAGCTCTTGGCCTCTTCTATTGTAATAGTTGGCAGTATTGCATTTTTAGCGGCTTTTTTATAAGAAGCAATCTCATGAAAATTTAGATACCTGTAGACTTCAGATCCCATGGTATTTATTTCTGCCATGAATTCATTGTATTCATCAATTGTAGGGATGTGACCTAATGTTGCGGAAATTGCAGCAAGTTCAGCCGAAGCTAAGAAAACATTGGCGTCATCACCAAGTCTGTTAGGGAAATTTCTGGTTGAGGTTGATACAACAGTTGAACCCGCTTCCACACGTGCCTGGTTACCCATACATAAAGAGCAGCCAGGAATTTCAAGCCTTACTCCTGCCTTTTCAAAGATATCATAGTAACCTTCTTCTGTTAATTGATGTTTATCCATTTTAGTAGGCGGAGAAATCCACAATCTGGAAGGAAGCTCAGTTACTTCATGAAGCAATTTACCTGCGGCTCTAAAGTGTCCTATATTTGTCATGCAAGAACCAATAAAGACTTCATCTATATTAGTTTTAGCAACTTCAGACAATGGCTTTATATCGTCAGGATCATTTGGACATGCAAGTAGCGGTTCTGTGATTTCATTTAGATCTATTTCAATAACTGCTGCATATTCGGCATCGTCATCTGCTTCCATTAATACCGGATTTTCTAACCATGCTTCCATAGCCTGAGCTCTTCTTTCTAAAGTTCTTTCATCTTCATAACCTTCAGAAATCAACCATCTAAGAAGAGTAATATTTGATTCTAGGTATTCTCTGATAGGCTCTTCGTTAAGTTTAATAGTGCATCCAGATGCAGATCTTTCTGCAGAAGCATCAGATAGCTCAAAAGCCTGTTCGACTTTAAGGTCCGGTAATCCTTCTATTTCAAGACATCTTCCGGAGTAGACATTAACTTTACCTTCTTTAGGCAAGGTTAGTTGACCGCTTTGAATAGCTGCGTAAGGAATAGCGTTCACTAAATCTCTAAGTGTAATACCGGGTTGTAACTCGCCTTTAAATCTAACTAAAACTGATTCAGGCATATCTAATGGCATTACACCTAAAGCAGCTCCAAAAGCTACCAACCCTGAACCTGCAGGGAAACTTATACCTAAAGGGAATCTAGTATGAGAATCTCCGCCTGTTCCAACCATGTCCGGTAAAAGCATACGGTTTAACCATGAATGTATTATTCCATCACCCGGTTTCAGGGCCACGCCTCCACGAGTCTTAATGAATTCTGGAAGAGTATGTTGTGTTTCTATGTCTTTTGGAAGGGGATAAGCAACTGTATGGCAGAAAGACTGCATAACTAGATCTGAATTAAATCCTAAACAGGCTAGTTCTTTAAGTTCGTCTCTTGTCATAGGACCTGTAGTATCTTGACTGCCTACGGTAGACATTCTAGGTTCGCAATAAATTCCAGGTCTAATACCTTCAACCCCGCAAGCTCTTCCAACCATTTTCTGAGCTAGGGTAAAGCCTTTATCACTTTTTTCAGCTACATCAGGTCGAACAAAAGTATCAGAAGAGTCTAATTTAAGTATCTCTCTAGTTTCATCAGTTAGACTTCTACCAATGATAAGAGGAATTCTTCCACCGGCTCTTACGCCATCAAGCAAAGTATTGGATTTATATTCGTAATTACAAAGCACTTCACCTGTTTCAGATAAGACAACTTTCTTCTCATGAGGATAAATATCTATTACATCTCCTAGATTCATCTTACTAACATCACATTCAAACGCTAAAGCTCCAGAATCCTCTAACGTATTAAAGAATATGGGGGCTATCTTGCCTCCTATGCATATTCCAGCTTGTCTCTTATTAGGTATGAAAGGAATATCCTCTCCTATGTGCCATAGAAGTGAGTTAGTTGCAGATTTACGTGAAGATCCAGTTCCTACTACGTCTCCAACGAATACCACTGGTAAACCAGACTCCTCTAATTTATTTATTGTCTCTATTGGATCTTTAAATGTTTTCTTCAACATTCCTAAAGCATGAAGAGGTATGTCAGGTCTTGAGGGAGCATCTTGACCAGGAGATAAATCATCAGTATTTATTTCTCCATCGACCCTAAAGACTATGGCTTTAATTATTTTTGGCAATTCCGGTCTGTTACTAAACCATTCAGCATTAACCCATGAATCTACCACTCTTTTTGCATTCTCGTTCTTTTTTGCTAATTCGATAACATCGTGTTTTGAGTTAAACATTAGCAAAGTGTTACTAAGGCCATTAGCCGCTATTAGCCCTACTTCTTCGTCTTCAAGTAATCCAATTAGTGATTCCACGTTATACCCGCCCAACATTGTGCCTAAGAGTTCAGTGGCATGTTTTTTATTAATCAGAGGTGAACTTGTATTTCCCTTAGCAAGATCAGTTAAAAATGCTGCCTTCACATAAGCGGCTGGGTCCACGCCCGCAGGGGTCCGGTTGGTCAACAAGTCCAAAACGAATTTTTCTTCACCTGAAGGGGGTTCTTTTATCAATTCGATGAGAGAAGCAACCTGTTCCGCATTTAACGGTAGTGGCGGAATGCCTAGCTCTGCTCTGTCATCAACATGTTTTTTATATTCTTTTAACACGATATATAAGGTTAGATACTAGTATTTGATGCGGCATATTAGCATAAAGTTAAATTTAAAGTTGCGTTGATGCATCTTAGATATATCATACAAATAGATGAGTAAGTCGGTAAAAACACCTTGTATAGGAGTCTGTTCTACAGTTTTTGGAGATGATGTTTGTAGAGGCTGTAAAAGGTTTCAACATGAAGTAATTGAATGGAACTCTTACTCAGATTCTGAGAAGGATTCTGTATTAGCACGTCTTGAAACTCTCAAAACTCAAATAATGGAATCAAAAGTCTTTATCTCTGATCAAAGCCTCCTCAAAGATCAGCTTGAAGCTTTGAAAATAGTTTTCAATAAAGAAACTAATCCTTATTGTTGGGTTTTCGATTTATTTAGGCATGCCAGTAAGTCTATTGGAGACCCCTCTAAGTTTGGATTCAAAATAATCACAAAAGAAACAAATAACCTATTGGTTTTAAAAAAGATCATTGAAGAAGAGTTATTCGAGTTATCTGAAGCTCATTACCAGCGTTATTTTGAGGTTGGAAAACATTTTAATGCCTGATAAGTGGGAAGAAATATTGCATTCTCAGACTCCCAAAAGATGGTTAGAGAGGGCAATTAATTCTCAAGAAATACTTCTAATAGATCATGCTCATTGCGAGAAGAAGGCTGCAACCACTGCAATTTCTTTAATACATCGATACCCTGATAAGGATTTAGTAAGAAAGCTCTCTCCCTTAGCCAGAGAGGAGCTCCTTCATTTTGAACAAGTTTTAAGGCTTATTAAGAAAGAAGGCTATAGTTATAGAAATCTTAGACCTGGTGCATATGCTAGAACTTTATTTGAAGCTTCCTCAAAACAAGAACCTCAAAGACTTAAGGATGCTCTAATTATT
The DNA here is from genome assembly GCA_002730855.1 of Gammaproteobacteria bacterium. Lineage (GTDB taxonomy): Bacteria > Pseudomonadota > Gammaproteobacteria > Magnimaribacterales > Magnimaribacteraceae. The sequence continues at coordinate 7,711 of PCBA01000036.1, read as the reverse complement.
TGCGCCTTAATTGAAGCTCGCTCATGTGAGCGTTTTGATGCTTTAATTCCTTTATTGCCTATATCTTTAAGTAATTTTTATTCGAAGCTCCATGAAGCTGAAGCAAGGCATTGTGATCTATATCTAGATATTTATTCTGAAATTTTTGAAGAAGATTACACTGAAAGGCTGGATTATTTATCCGCTATTGAATCTTCTTATATCAATCAAGCAGATAAAACTTTTAGGTTTCATAGCGGTTATTAATTTTATTTTACAACTGGTATTTCTTCCCAATTAGTTAGGTACCTTGGAGATTGTAAGAATCTCTTCATGGACCATGTTTTTTTTATGCCTTGAGCAGCGAAAGTTACTTTTCCAATACCCGAAGAGTTTATTTTATCTACTGTCATCATTAACTCTTTACTTCTTGATCTATTTCTAAGTACTCTAAATAAGTCACCTTGATGAACCCCTTCATCGTAAAAATCACTAAGCATCACACCAGCTTTTATAAAATTAATATTTTTCTTAAACACTTTTTCCGATAGCATTTTTGTGGCGCCTAAAATGTCTCTAGTATCATTCGTTGGTGAGTGTAATTTAAAACTCATAGAGCCGTGGTATTGTTTGTCTTGTTTCCTAAAGTAGTTGGTTCTCATGAATACCGAAACCATTTTACAATATTGCTCTTCTTTTCTTAATTTCTCGCACGCACGAGATGCGTAGTCACTTATAGCCTCATTAATTGAATTTAAGTCTGTTACCTTTCTACTAAAAGTTCTACTTACCACGATCTGTTTTTTTGTTGTTGCTTGCTCTTTTAACCCTATGCAGGAATAACCTTTTAATTCCATAACGGTTCTTTCTAATACACTGCTAAATTTCCTTTTTATTAATTTAGTATCCAGCTCTGATAACTGCAGTGCCGTTGTAATACCCAAAGAGTTTAGTCTCTTGTCAATTCTGCTTCCTACGCCCCAAACCTCTCTTACGGGCATTATTGCCATTAGGTTACGCCGTCTCTCTTGATTCGTCACATCAACAACTCCATTTGTTGCGGGGTATTTTTTTGCACCGTAATTAGCAACTTTGGCTAATGTTTTTGTTGGTCCTATACCAACACAAACAGGCATACCCACCCACTGATTTATTGTTTCACGGCATTCATGACCAAACTTCTCGAAATCCCTTAAACCCGTGAGGTCTAAGAAGGCTTCATCTATGCTGTATACCTCTACTTTAGGTGCGAGGCGTTCTAAAGTTTGCATGACTCTGGATGACACATCAGCGTAAAGCTCATAGTTTGAAGAGAAGGCTATACCGCCTTTTCTCAGAAAAGGCTTCTCTATTTTGAACCATGGCTCACACATTTTTACACCAACTTGCTTAGCTTCTTTAGATAATGCCACCACACAGCCATCGTTGTTTGATAAAACCACTACGGGCTTGTTTCTTATATCAGGTCTGAATATCCTTTCACACGAAGCGTAAAAGCTATTGCAGTCCACTAATGCGTAGGTCATTTCTAATAAAGGTTAATTGAAGCAATTACTGTGCCTTCAAATTTTAGTTCTTCTTCTCTGTTAATAAATATAGGAGAGTATTTAGGGTTTTCAGATATTAGACAAACTCTAGGCTTGAGCAATAGTCGTTTACACGCATAAGAGCCATCAATTGATGCTATGACAATTTTATTGTGAGTCGGCTCTATACTCCTATCTACTATCAGTACAGCTCCGTCACCAATGTTGGCATTGATCATTGAATCACCACTTACCCTGACAAAATAAGTAGCTGCAGAATTTTTTATGAGGTACTCATTTAAATCTATCGGTCTCTCAACATAGTCATCGGCAGGGCTTGGCCATCCTACTCTAACGGTATTTAGAAAATAGGGTATTTCTAAGAGAGGCAAATCTTCCTCTGTAGCATCGCCCAGATAGTCAATTTTCATAAGGGTTTCGTAAAATTAATACTGTATATATATACAGTATAATTAAAGGTTAATTTTGTAAAGCTTTTCATTTAATAAAATTTAAGTAGGATGTAGTTCGGAGATAAAAAATATGAAAATTTGGGCAAGCTTAACAATCATTTATTTAGGGTTTTTCTTTTGGTACACAGATTTAGGAGGAAAACTGGATTCAGAAGAAGTTAATTTTTTCTTAGAAAAACTTCAAGAAAATAATGGTGATTTGAATTCTGAGATGTATGAATCCATCAAGAGCTTTATGGAGAACGATTCAGGAAAACAGTTTTTAATGGTTAATAATATAGATATAGATGAAGAACCAGAAGACGTTGAAGGAGCTGAGCCTGGAGAGTCCGCGGAGAGTTTACTTGGTCGATATATGGAACATATGTATCCGCAATTGCTTAAAAGAGCTTGCCATCCTGTTTTTGCAGGTAAAGCGGTTTCGACCGCAATGGATATAGTTGGAATCGAGGGCGCAGAGAACTGGGATCAAGCAGCCTTGATGAGGTATAAAAGCAGAAGAGCATTTATGGAGATTGTTATACATCCTGATATGTCTGGTAAGCATGAATTCAAAATAGCTGCTTTAGAAAAAACCATTGCTTATCCAGTTGAAACTCAAATATATTTAAGTGACCCTAGATTCATCCTAGGATTAGTTTTTTTGGTGTTTGGTTTATCTTTGAGATTGAGAGAGGTTAAGAAATAGAGAATTTTTTTAGCTCACAAGATCCAAAGTCCATCCAAATATACCACCCACATTCACCCCAGTCCCCTAATACCATTCTTTTGGCAGAGCGGTTGTTAATTTCAATCTCGTGAGTGTTTGGCCTGTGCGTATGACCATGTATTAGTAGATTTACAGATGATTCTTTCATGGTTTTAATTACTTCTGAAGGGGTAACGTCCATAATGTCCTCTTTCTTTTGACCAGTGGCTTGTTTGCTCTTATCCCTTAAGTCTTTTGCAATCTCTTTTCTTTTATTCAATGATTTACTTAGGAATTCTTCTTGCCATTTTGGATCTCTAGTGGTTTTTCTAAAGGATTGATAATCAACATCTTCAATACAAAGCAGATCCCCATGCATTAAGAGAACTGGGTTACCAAACATTTCTTCTATAATTGGATCATTTAAGAGTTTCATGCCAGAAGAAGAAGCGAATTCAGGTCCTATTAGAAAATCTCTATTTCCATGCATTATAAAGATTTCCGTTGTTTTTTTAGTCTTTAGTAAAGCATCTCTGATTTCATAGATAAAATCATTTTGATCATCATCTCCTATCCAGGCTTCAAATAAATCACCAAGGATATATAGTTTTTCTGCTTTTGAGGCGGTCTCTTCAAGAAACCTTACAAAGGCTTGAGTAATATCTGGTCTGCCTTCGTGTAAGTGAAGATCAGATATAAAACAATAAGCCATTCCTACTCCGTAGTAACCTTTGTGTCTAGTATTGAAATCTCTTCTAAAGGCACATCTTGATGAAAGCCCGAGCTTCCAGTTGCAACTGCAGCTATAGCTTCTACAGTTTCAAAGCCCTCTACTACTTCGCCAAAGACAGCGTAACCCCATCCTTGAATAGTTTCTTCTGTATGATCCAAAGAACTATTGTTTACAAGGTTAATGAAAAATTGAGAACTGGCTGAGTGAGGTTCGTTTGTTCTTGCCATTGACAAAGTCCATTTTAGATTTTTTATACCGTTGTTGGCTTCATTTAGGATTGGGTCTTTGCCTCTTTTATCTATCATTCCTGATTCCATTCCACCTCCTTGAATAACGAATCCAGGTATAACTCTATGGAACAAGGTTCCATTAAAAAAACCGCTTTCAGCGTATTCCAAGAAATTCTTTGAGGTTATTGGCGCTTCTTCTTCAAATAACTCTATTACTACAGGCCCTAAGGTTGTTTCGAACGTTATCACTTTTATCTCCTTGTCTTGAGAACAGCCCGTTAGCCAAAGAAGTCCAATAAGTATTATTATTGAACTAATGATAGATAAGAGTTGTTTCATTTTTCTTTAATAATCATTGCCGTGAGGAGGCTATAATACGTACTTTAAAGAATAGCTTCCAATTAAATTAGAAAATGCCTGCATATAAATCAAGATTTTGTCCAAGCCCGACAGGGCTTTTGCACTTAGGAAATCTAAGGACAGCGCTTTTGAATGTGCTCTTAGCAATTAAGTCGAGAGGTACTTTTATATTGAGAATTGAAGACACAGATGCAGAAAGATCTAAAACTGAATTTTCTGAAGCAGTTTGTGATGATCTGGAATGGATGGGTCTGGATTGGCAAGAAGGGCCGAGAATTGGAGGTTCGCAAGACCCGTATTATCAATCCGAAAGAAACTCAATATACGAAGCTTTCTATGAAAAGTTACTTGAACAAGATTTGATTTATCCATGTTTCACTAGCGATGAAGAATTAAAAATAATAAGAAGAAATCAAATGGCAGCTGGCAAACCTCCTAGGTACACTGGGGTTTGGGCCAATGCCTCGAAAGAAGATGTTAAAAAAGAACTAGAAAAAGGTGCTCAGCCTGTATACAGATTTAGACTACCCAAAGATAAAACAATAACTTTTAAGGATTTAGTTAAGGGTGAGCAGTCTTTTCATACTGGTGATCTAGATGATTTCATAGTAAGGAAAAAAGATTTAAGTCCAACCTTCATGTTTGCCAATGCAATAGATGATTCTTTGATGGGAGTAAATGTGGTCTTAAGGGGAGAGGATCATTTAAGTAATACACCGAGACAGATTGCCTTACTGGAAGCTCTCAATCTTGAGATTCCAGAATTCATTCATGTGGCTTTATTTACAGGTGACGATGGGGCCCCTTTATCCAAGAGGAACGGTAGTCTTTCTGTAAAAGAGCTAAGAGAAATAGGATATTTTCCTCAGGCCGTTATCAATTATCTTTCAAGAGTAGGACATACAATTCCTGATAATGAATTAAGGGACTTAGAAGGATTATCTTCGGTATTCAATGTCGATAATATTTCAACGTCACCAAGTAGGATTGACCATGATCAATTAGCTTTTTGGCAAAAAAATGTGGTCGAATCTAAATCCACCGAGGAATTAAGCTCTTGGCTTGAATCGCACTTGAAGAATCTACCAAAAGATATAGAAAAAGATATTTTTGTAGAGCTTATTAAAGATAATATTGTTTTTCCTGTTGAAGCAGTAGAGTATTTAGACGGCCTGTTTATAAATCCTCTAGGCTCTATTAAAGAGGTAAAAGATCTAATCAAGCAATCAGGGTCCGACTTCTTTAAAATATCTGAAAAAATTGTAAAAGATAATTGGGGAGACTGGTCAAAAATAATGAAATTGATTGGAGAAGAGACAGGAACAAAAGGAAAAGGTCTTTTTATGCCTATTAGGGCATCAATAACTGGTCAGTTTTCGGGCCCTGAATTAGATCAGGTCACGGAAGTCTTGGGACAAGAAAGGGTGTTAAAAAGACTTAAAGAGGCAGCAGCATTGTGAAGATATTTAATAGTCTAACTGGAAAAAAGGAAGAATTAGTTCCTCTAGATGGCGAGCTTGTCAGAATGTATGTCTGTGGAATGACTGTCTACGATGATACCCACATAGGCCATGCCAGAACATTCCTGTGCTTCGATTTAATTGTAAGGTATCTAAGAAATAGAGGTTATAAAGTTAATTATATTAGAAATATTACTGATGTTGATGACAAGATTATTGCTAGAGCTAAAGAGTTGGATGTTGATGCAACACAATTAACAGATAAATACATCTCATCTATGCAAGAAGATTTCAATGATCTTGGCATGATAGTTCCGGATTTAGAACCTAGAGCAACCGAAAACATCAATTCAATTATTTCTTTAATAGAAGGATTGATTGATAAAGGCCATGCTTATACTGGAAAGTCTGATGTCTATTTTTCTACTGATTCTTTTCAAGAATATGGAAAGCTCTCCAATAGAAACACTCAGGACTTAATTGCTGGTGCAAGAATAGATGTTGATGAAGAAAAGAAGAACCCGGCTGATTTTGTTTTATGGAAACAAGCAACGGAAGGGCTTGCTTGGGATTCACCTTGGGGTAAGGGAAGGCCTGGATGGCATATCGAATGTTCTGCAATGAGCATGGATGCCTTAGGAAACAATTTTGATATACATGGCGGCGGTATAGATCTCAAATTTCCTCACCATGAAAATGAAATAGCGCAATCTGTCTGTGCTACGGGAGAAGAATTCGTTAAATGTTGGATGCATACCGGCCCCTTAAGAATTGATAAAGAGAAAATGTCTAAATCTCTGGATAACTTTATAACCGTAAAAGAAGCTTTAAAGGAATTCTCTTCAGAGGTCATTAGATTCTTTTTAATTTCAAATCATTATAGAAGCCCGCTAAATTATTCAGAAGAAGGAGTGCTTGAAGCAAGGAATTCATTAGATCGTTTATACACTTCGTTAATTGGTTTAGATACTAAAAAAGAAAAGCCTTCAGACGATGCCGATCTTATTTCTCCTTTTAAAAAGGCCATGGAAGATGACTTCAATGTACCTTCTGCACTTGCGGCACTTTTTGAAATAGTAAAATCAATCAATCTTGCTAAAGAAAATGGAAATACGAAAGAGGCCAATGTTTTAGGAGCTACTTTAGTTAATTTATCTGAACCTTTAGGCATTCTTCAGCAAAAAACTAAAGATTATTTTCAATTAGGGGCAATTTTAAGTAACGAAGAGATCCAATCCATGATTGACGAGAGAAACAAAGCCAGAGATAGCAAAGATTTCGAGCTCTCAGATAAAATTAGAGATTCTTTGCTTGAAAAAGGCATTGTCTTAGAAGACACAGATAAAGGGACAACTTGGAAAGTTCAGTAGATTAGATCATTAATGTTTTCTTTACATACGCACAGTAGCTGCATTTAGAGGCGGCTTCAGGGGGAGAATCTTGCATTAGTGTTTCTTTTACATCAAATAATGTCGGCTCTACCCAGGAATCATTACCTTTGTAAGGTATTAATTTAGTTTTAAATTCAAGTTGATTGTTGAATTCATCTTTTTCCGAAATCCCGTTGCAATAGACAAAATACCCAATGTCAGAAACATCAAATGAATTCCCTCTTAAGAGCCATTGATAGAACTCAATTTGTCTTTTGTAACTTATTTGCCAATCTGCATCTATGCTCACTTCGCCTTTCTTTGAAGTAGCCTTATAGTCGACAACAATTATTTGTTTTGTTTCTGTGTTGATCCATAGATCATCTAAACCCCCCCTAAGTATAAGGTTAGTTTCTTTGTGGTGCCTTTTTACACCATGACGTAAGGATTCTCTCCATTCTTCTAAGTCGGGATGTTCGTAAGGCAAGGCTTTTAAGTTGTTTTCTACCATGATCGGGTGAGGTTCACCTTTTTCTCTATATATATCAAATTCGTTTTTTAATAATTCATCAACAGCATTATTCAGATTAAAAGGAAACGAAGGTGGGCGAGCGACTCCAACTTTATTTGTTAAATAGAAACATCTTCGACACTCCAAGAAATTATCAATTCTAGATCTACTTAAGACAAAGGGGTCTTCCGAGTTAGGGTTAAATAGTTTTGCAGGCATTTAGACAATGATAGTATCAAAAAGAATAAAAAAAAGGCTCAATATTTAATCGAGCCTTTAAGTGTTTGGCTCCCCGAGCTGGGCTCGAACCAGCGACCCAATGATTAACAGTCATTTGCTCTACCAACTGAGCTATCGGGGAATAATGTAATTATAACGTGT
>PCBA01000035.1 GCA_002730855.1 Gammaproteobacteria bacterium | reverse complement strand
TAAAACATTTAAAAGCCCAACATTATCTCCAAGAACATTCTCGGTAATATTACTATCGTCTAAAGAGATTGAAGTTGGCGCATCGTCCACAGCAGTAACTTCAAAACTAAATGTCGCCGAGTCAGAACCACCATTCCCGTCTGTTACAGTCAACACTAATCCACCTATAGTGTCATCAGTACTGTTAACGTTTAAATTTGGTGTAAAAGTTATCCCTTCTAATTGAGCTATGGTTAGTGTACTTCCTGCTGTTATAGGTGTTCCGTCTTCTAGAGTTAGTACGCCCCCAGTTGGGATTGAATCTACAGTAATTGTTAATGTATCTCCATCAGCATCAGCGGGTGCTCCGATGCCAAAAGATGCGGCTGTATCTTCTGTAAATGAAAAGGTTGTGTTGGCTCCCATGTTCGGAGCGTTATTTGATGGGGGTGGTGTCGGCGTTGGAGCTGGCGTAGAACCTCCTCCCCCTCCTCCACAAGAAGCTAATGCTAATACTGCGAAGTTAGAAAAAAGAAAACTCGATGGCCCTTTTAATTTAAAAGTCCTATTTGTCCCCCTCTTTTCATTTCTTAATAAATCAAGAAATTGATTTTCTTTAATTTGTAGTTCCGAAAAATCTCTTTTTATATCACCCATAACACTTATTCATATTTTATTAATCCGACTAATAAATATGACAGATTGACGATAATATTCAAGTATTATTTTGGGCTTATTTATTAAAGGGGAAAAATTTAAGTTAGAGACTCTTGATAATCAGTTTGAATCTTTTTAATTTCTTTTCTAAGCAATATTAAAGCCAATAAATTAGGTATCGTAGCTATAGGGCCAATAACAGTTGCAATATCCCAAACTATCTTGGTATCTATGATAGCTGCAGTAAAAAAAGCACCCACGTAAATTATTCGATAATATAGAATCCAACCTTCTCCAAAAAGGTGCGCAGTCGCTCTATCGCCGTAGTAAGACCAAGCTATTGCAGTTGAAAAAGCAAATAACAAGAGCCCGATAGCAACAATGTATTGACCGTACTCACCAAACACACTTCTAGTAAAAGCCTTGCCGGTTAAATCAGCTCCTATAAGTAAAGATTCTCCAACTATATAAACGTTTGGAGAATCAAGTTTTCCATTACGTATATTGATCTTGCCATTGAAAATCCCTGAATCTTCATCAAAAACAGTTACGTTCTCTGCAACCGATCTGTTGTGCAACAAAGTAAAATTAGTTTCTTGCGGTTTCCCTTCTTTAATAGTTAGGCTACCAGAATGTTTTAAGTCCCCTGTACAGCTATAAATATAGTCTTTTAATACGGCTATGTCTTTTTCTGATTTATCAGTTAGAGGTTGGTTTAAAAAACACATGGAACTTTCTTCAAATTTATTATCAAACTTTTCAGTCCAAACACCAGAAGATAGAATGACCAACCCAGTTATTGTGCAAATAACTATTGTGTCTATAAAAGGTTCAAGGATGGATACCATGCCTTCCTCAATAGGATTTTCTGTCTTTGAAGAAGCGTGTGCAATTGGGGCGGAACCTTGGCCTGCTTCATTTGAATACAAACCCCTATTAACACCCCTGGTTAGGGCAGCAGCTACTGAAGCTCCAAGAAAACCACCCACAGCAGCAGTTGGTGTAAAGACGTGTACGAATATAGATTGAAGAGAAGGGATAATATTTTCATAGTTAGTAAAGATAACCGCCAAAGACCCTGTTATATACCAAAACGCCATAAAAGGAACTAATTTAGAAGCAATTTGAGCTATTCTTTTTATACCGCCAATAATAACCATCCAAAGAAGGACAGCGAGGACACTTCCAGTTATAAATTTTGGAATATTAAAAGTATCATTCATAACAACAGCAATACTGCTAATTTGAGGCATATTGCCTGTCCCCAAACACATCAAAAGCAAGCAAATTGAAAAAAGAATAGCTAGCCATTTCATGTTGAGTCCATTTTCAATGTAATACATTGGACCCCCTGAGATAGAACCATCAGGAAGAGTTTCTCTGTATTTGTGAGCCAAAGTAACCTCGACGTACTTAGTGGTCATTCCGAAGAAAGCCGTTACCCACATCCAAAAAATAGCAGCCGGTCCACCCAAAAATATAGCTAGAGCTACTCCGCCAATATTGCCTGTTCCAACTGTACCTGATAAGGCGGTTGTTAATGCCTGAAAAGGTGTTGTTTCACCTTGAGTGTCTTCTTTTAAATATTGTCCGCTTAAAACTTTCCAACCATGTTTAAAAAATTTGATTTGAGGAAAACCAAGGTAAAAGGTAAAAAATATTCCCGAGCGAATTAGGAATGCCGGAAACCAATATTGGTCAACCAACCAATATGTTAAAAATTCTAGTATAGAGGTAAAAGTTTCCAATTAATTATTACAATAAGTGAGTGCTTAGTTCAGTGAAACCACCTATGTATTCTCCATCCATAGTTATTTGAGGAAAAGTTTTTGCATCAGGAAAACTCTCCAATAGATCTTCCATGCTGTAATCTTCGTTAAGCATAAGCTTTTCATATTCTAAATTCTTTAATTTACAAAGATTCACTGCTTTGTCACAAAATATACAATTTGGTTTAGACCAGATCTTAATCATAGTTTATTAAAAAATTTCTTTATTAGGAAAGCCTATATGATACTTTAAGTAAGATATAAGTTTACAAATAAATAATTTTATATGGAATTAAAAAAGAACACTCTAAATAATTATTATTATAGCCAAGGCGAAGGTAAGCCTATTGTCTTTATACATGGCTTTCCTGACTGCGCAAAAAACTTTAAACACCAGCTTAATTTTTTTGCAGACCAAGGGTATCAAGCTATTGCACCATACCTACCTGGTTACCATCCTAATGACCAGCAACTAGACACTTACCAGTCCGTCAGAATAGCAGAAGAATTTATTTTAAATATTGAGTGCATCACCAATCAAAAGATAACCTTATTTGGTCATGATTGGGGCTCGAGTATCGCCTACGGTATAACTGGGATTAAGCCAGATCTGGTTGAGAGATTAATAACGGTTTCGGTGCCTCACGGAATTAGTGTAGGCACTTCTTTTTTAAGCGATGCAGAGCAACAAAGAAAATCTTGGTATATGTTTTTCTTTCAACTAGCAATTGCCGATATGGCCGTTCAATTTAATAATTTTAAGTTTATAGAGAGATTATGGACTGACTGGTCTCCTAATTGGCCTGAATATAAGGACTATGCTAAACATGCTATAGAAGTTTTATCTGAAGAAAATGTTCTAGATAGAGCACTATCCTATTATCGTTGTACTTTTCAACCTGAACTACAAACTCCAAGAATAAATGAACTTACTGACTTACTTGCAAGTGAAAAAATAAAACCACCTTCTCTGTATTTACACGGTGAGAACGATGGCTGCATCGGACCTTATTTATCTGACGGCATGGAAGAGTACTTCGATAATTTAGAGGTTAAAATTTTAGAAGATTGTGGTCATTTTTTACACCTTGAAAAACCTGATTTAACAAATAAAATTATCTTAGATTTCTTAAATAGCTGAAATTTGTAACTTTCTTTCCCAATCAACGAATAAAGACTGTAACTGATATTCTTTTCTTAGATTTGTTTCGCTTTCAACCATGCTTAAAAGTTTATTTGTTTGATTTAATAATTCATGCAGATTGTGTATATCTGACTTCTCGCCCAAATAATTTGTCATTGTAGCCGTATCAGGCATAATCTCAGCACACTCTTTAGACGCTTTGTATTTTATTGAATCCATTAAAATGTGACTCATCCATTGAAGCTTTAAGGGAAGCGAGTCAGTTTGCTTTACCCACCTATCCGAGACATTAACCAGGTCTTTACCGCTTTTTATGATACCGCCTATATCTTCTATAAAATCTGATCTTAAGGCTGTTAGATTTAATTCAAGAAGATCTTTGGCAATATAAGGTCGCTTAGAGGAAAGAAAATAAGCAAGGTTCACATCTTCTGAATTAACCTTTCCCATCCATTTTGCAAACTCACTAAGAGTGGGTGAGTCTATAGCTATTTCTAAACTTCTACTTCTTATGGTGGCAGGAATTCTATAAACTAAACTTGAGGTAATAACGAAGAAGGTGTCTTTAGGCGGCTCTTCTAAGACCTTTAACATTGCATCAGAAGCATCTCTGGACATTTGCTCTATATTAGGAATATTTATGATTTTTCTTTTTCCTAGAAAGGCGGATTCATATATCTTTTCTCTTAATTGATTTATTTGTGAAATTGAGATATTTTTTTTGTCTTGTTCCTTTTCTATTAAGTAAAAATCTGGATGATTGTCTTCTAAATAAAATTTACAGCTTTGACATTCTTTACAAATAGATATTTCATTATTAGTGCAGAAAAGATAACCACTTAAGTGCTTAGACAGGGCACTCTTACCTAAACCTTCACACCCTGTTATTAAATAAGAGTGGTGTGGCCTGTCCTTAGAAAAGCCTTTTAAATACTTATTGAGCCATGGAGCTAAGGAGCCTTCAATCATTTAAAAACTCATTTAAAAAACTTATTACTTGCTGGGACACTTCAGTCATAGTTTTAGAGCTATCAACAATTCTAAATCTCTCTTTATTCTTATCCGCAAGAAAAAGATACGCATCTCTAATGCGCTGGTGAAAATGTAAAGGTTCTTTTTCAAACCTGTCTAATTCTGATCTTTCTTTAGCTCTTGATAAAGCTATGTCAACAGGAAGATCAAAGAGTAATGTTAAGTCTGGGGAAGGAAGATCAAGTTGTTTAGATAAATTATCAATTATTTGCATATCCATTTTTCTCCCTCCTCCTTGATAAGCAAAAGTAGAATCTAAATACCTATCTGAAATAACCCACTTTCCTTGATTTAAATTAGGACTTATTAAACTATCTACATGATCTTTCCTGTCGGCCATCATTAATAACATCTCTACCGAAGGTGAAATTGATTTATCTTTATCAAGCAGTATGCTTCTTAGGTTGGGGCCTAAAGGACCTCCTCCGGGTTCACGAGTTAATTTACATTCAACTTTGTGTTGATTTAAGTACTCCATAATAACGTCTAGATTTGTGGACTTCCCTGAACCCTCGATCCCTTCTAAAGTTATAAATTTACCTTGCATTAATCTGGTACTTTAATACAGCTTTGTTATGTTCTTCTAAATTATTAGAAAACTTGTGATAACCATTTCCCATAGAAACAAAATAAAGAAAATTTGTTTCGATCGGATTTAGTGCAGCTTGCATCGAGTCTAAGCCTACTAATCCTATAGGTCCTGGAGGAAGTCCTTTATATCTATAAGTGTTGTAAGGATGTTTTATTGTTAGATCTTTTCTTCGAATGTTCCCATCAAATTTCTCCCCTAAAGCAAAGATTACAGTTGGATCAGATTGTAGTTTCATATTTTTATGTAATCTATTTATAAAGACACCTGCTATTTGTCTTTTCTCCAAACCTTCTTTTTCAATAATAGAGGCCAGGGTTAAAGCTTCTAGAAATGAATTATAAGGAAGTCCTTTCTTTCTTTCTTTCCACATCAAATCATACAAGTTAGTCTGTTTTTCAAAGGCCCTGAGTAGAATGGATGAAAATTTATCTCCCTTTTTATAATAATAAGTATCCGGATAAAGCATACCTTCAAATTGACCTTTTCTATTGATTTTTTCGTTCAACAATTCTGTATCTCTTTTAATGTCATCAACAATACCCTTAGCTTCGTGAGCTAAATTGAGGACATCTTTAATGGTCATGCCTTCTTTAAGTTGTAATTTACGATAATAGATATCACCTTTTATTAATTTTAACTGTGCTGTATTAATTGATTCTTTATTTAAAAAAAGATATTCACCCGCTTTAATTTCTTTATCTCTTCCTAGGGCTTTTGCATATAAAATAAATAATAAAGAACTAGAGATAATATTGTTTTCTTCAAGATTTATTGAGATTTCCTTTAAACTTGAACCAGGTTTAATATCAACGACAAGACCTTGATTAGTTGTTTTTAAATTAACTAAAATTATTAGGCTTGTTAAAACAGCAAAGATAAAAAATATAGTATTTTTAACATTGATCACTATGCTATTTTATATCAGAAAAGATTAAAGAAGCATTGGTCCCACCGAAGCCAAAAGAATTAGATAAACTGCAAACAACTTTATGAGGAGTTGCCTCGTGTGGAGAGTAATTCAAATCACAACCTTCACTTGGATTATCTAAATTAATGGTTGGAGGACAAACATCTTCTTTAATAGATAGTATTGAAAATATAGCCTCTATAGCTCCAGCTGCTCCTAACAAATGCCCTGTCATTGATTTTGTAGAGCTTACAATTAAATCTTTCGTTGAATCTCTAAAAACAGATTTTATAGCCATTGATTCAGCCAGATCTCCTGCAGGAGTTGAAGTCCCATGAGCGTTAATATAATCAATTTTGCTTGCGCTTAAGGAAGCATCTGATAAAGCATTTGTCATTGCCAGAGCTGCTCCGCTTCCTTCTTCAGGTGGTGCAGTTATATGAAATGCATCGGCGCTCATGCCAAAGCCTACAATTTCAGCGTAAATATTTGCCCCTCTTTTCTTGGCATGTTCAAATTCTTCTAGCATCAGACACCCTGCGCCTTCACCCATTACAAAACCGTCTCTATCCTTGTCCCAAGGTCTACTTGCATTCTCAGGAGCTTCGTTCTTCGTCGATAAAGCTTTAGCTGCATTAAACCCCCCTACAGCTAATGGAGTTGTAGACATTTCGGCACCTCCAGTCAACATCAAGTCAGCATCTCCATAAAGAATTGATCTATAGGAATAACCTATTGAATGACTAGCACTAGAACATGCACTTGATATCGATAAATTTGGGCCTTTGAAACCAAACTTAAGCGAGGCATAACCAGAAACCATATTTGAAATAGCGCCTGGAACAAAAAAGGGAGATATTTTTTTTGGACCACCATCATTTAATTTGTTTTTAAAATCTTCTATTGTGCTTAATCCGCCTATACCTGTTCCTATTGAAACGCCAATTCTATTGGCATCTATAAGATTTAAATCTATTCCAGAATCATTAACGCATTCTTTAGAAGCTATTAATCCAAATTGGATAAATTCATCTGTTCTGCGAATTTCCTTTTTATCTAAATAATCTTCAGGACAATATTTAACTGTTGCAGCAAACTTGGTATCAAAATCTTCAGTATTAAATTTATCTATAAAAGATACTCCACTTTTCCCCTTTACTACATTTCTCCAAGAATCTAGTACGGAATTTCCTACAGGCGAAATCATGCCCAAACCGGTAATTACTACCCTTCTATTAGACATAATTAATTGCCTCGACTAGGCAAGAAGTTAGGAATTGTTATTTATATAATCTACGGCGTTCTTTACTGTTTGAATACCTTCGGCTTCTTCATCGGGAATTTCTATTTCAAATTCTTCTTCAAAAGCCATAACTAGTTCTACGGTATCTAATGAATCTGCACCAAGATCATCTATAAAAGAAGCTTCTAATTTCACTTCTTCAGCAGAAACACCCAATTGTTCACAAACAATTTTTTGTACTCTTTCCTCAATACTCATAATTTTCTCCAGTCTAAAACTATAAATTAGTTTGAATCAGTTTCAGGAATTCGCATTCTACTAGCTTTCAAAAAATTTTCATTATTTATATTGTCAAATAACTACATATAAAGGCCGCCATTAATATGTATAATTTGTCCTGTAATGTATGAAGCTTCTTCAGAACAAAGAAAGGAAGCTAAATGAGCAACTTCATCAGGCTTTCCGCATCTACCTAACGGTATCTCCTTTACTAATTCTTCTACATTTACTCCATCACTTTGTTCCGTCATATCCGTATTAATAAAACCAGGAGCTATAGAATTAATTGTGATATTTCTTTTGCCTACTTCTCTAGCAAGCGATTTCGTGAAGGCCTCAACTCCAGCCTTTGCTGCAGCATAGTTTGCTTGACCTCTATTGCCAATTGAAGCTGAAGTAGAAGTGATGTTTATAATTCTTCCCCATTTTGACTTAAGCATCATCTTTAGAGTCTTTTTAGATAGATAGAAGATGCTGTTTAGGTTAACGTTCATTATATCTTGCCACTCTTCTTCAGACATTCTTAAAACAATATTATCTTTTGTGATGCCGGCATTATTTACCAATACAGAAATGCTCACATCTTTATTTTCAATTTCTTCCCAGAACTGTTCTTTTGAGTCGCTAGAGTTTAAATCTAGTATTACCCCTTCTATACCTTGTTTTTCTAATTGCTTAGTTCCTGCTTCCGAGGTAGCTGTTCCAAGCACATGATATCCGTCTTTTTTCAGATGCAAAGCAATTGCATTTCCAATACCTCTGCTAGCTCCAGTTATCAATGCTGTTTTCATAAAAAATCCTCCTTATTTTGGAATGATTCATAATTGTCTAGTGAGATTACAGAAGCATCAATAATAGATCTTTTAATTAAACCTGATAAAACTTTTCCTGGACCGCATTCAATACAATTTCTTATACCTAGTTTGCTAAACGAATTCATTATTTCTTCCCATCTAACTGGACTGTAAATTTGGGATATTAAGTTTTCACTGATTATATCTATATTATTAGATGAAGAGGCATCAACATTTTGGATCACATTGCATTTGGGTTCCTGCATCTTTACGGAATTTAAGACTTCTTTAAACCTTTCTGAAGCAGGTTTCATTAATGCACAATGAGCTGGCACGCTCATAGGTAACAATAACGTTCTTTTAGCTCCTACTTCACTACATCTTTGTAAAGCTAAGTCAACAGCGCCCTTAGTTCCAGAAATAACTATTTGATTTAATGAATTTATATTGGCTAATTCTACTACTGAATTTTCATCACTAATTGACACACATATTGATTCTAATTCATTAAATGTTAAACCAATTATTGCAGCTATTGCGCCTTCGCCTTCAGGTACTGCCTCTTGCATAAATTTTGCTCTTGCAGAAACTAACTCTAACGCATCTTCAAAAGTAAAAGTTTTAGCTGCAACGTAGGCAGAAATTTCTCCTAATGAATGGCCAGCCATCACAGTCACATCTTGAACATCAAGCTCTAAAGACTCCCAAATAGCGTTATTAGCTGTCAACATTAATGGTTGAGTTGTTACCGTAGAAGATAAATCTTCTGGCGAGCCGTTAAGAATAAGATCCTTAAAGTCTGTACCTAAAACTTCTCTTGATACGTCAAAAACGTAATTGAATTGTTTTTCTTTAGAAAAATAATCTTCTAGCATACCGACGGATTGAGATCCTTGTCCAGGAAAGACAAAAGCAATTCCGCTTGAGGACATAGTATTATTCTTCTACTGGTTCTTCAGGTTGTTTAACTTCTACAATTTTTTTGCCTCTGTAGAAGCCATCTGCTGTCATTTGATGTCTTAAATGTCTCTCTCCCGTCACTGGATCTGTTGATAGCGTAGGGTTAGACAAAGACTGATGGGACCTCTTCTGAAGTTTCTTAGATTTAGATTTTTTACTTTTTTGTACTGCCATTACATTGCTCCGGCGCGGATTTTAGATGAACTAATCGATCAAGTCTCTAATTTTTTTAAAAGGAAGGTTTTTTCCTTCTAGTTTAGAGAGGTTAATTTCAAGACATTCACCTTCACATTTAACAGTATTAGGATAATTTAATGAAACTTCTTCTTCAATTAGCTGTTTAATATCAAAATACTCTAAATCTTGATAATGAGTTTGATCTTGATTTGAGCTATCTTCCATCATTATGTTTTCATCTTTTATGACTAAATTACATGTGAAGTCCAGGTTTACTTCAATATCTTTCAAGCAAGAATGGCATTTATCAACAAATACTGTTTTTATCAATCCTTCACAGTGAAAAAGGCCATTTGAAATTAAAGAAATTTCAATATTCGCGTTAATATCATCTTTAAGCTTACCAATATTTTGCAATTCTATATCTTCAATAGCTAAATCCATCTTTATTGGAAATGCTCCTTCTCTTAAATTAAAAGTTTTGTTATCTCTAGACATAGTCCTTAAACACTGATGGCAAGGAAGCAGTTTGCTTTATACCCAAGTTGAAAAAATTTATAGATTCAGCATGTAACAACATTCTCTTTAGGCCTTTCGACTGAAGTATTTTGTTATAGCTAGGATCGCCATATTTATTATCTCCTACAATTGGATGTCCTTTGTGACTTGAATGCACTCTAATTTGATGAGTTCTACCAGTAATAATCTTTGCTCTCACCAAGCTATTGGCTTCTCCATACGATATTAATTCAAACTCTGTCTCAGATAACTTCCCTTTCTCATTTACCTGAACAGACCTTTCGCCTGTTTTAGAGGTTTGCTTTTTTATAGACAACATTATTTTTTTTAGGTCTTTAGGCCACTTACCTTTTACTACGGCTACGTAAACTTTATGCACCTGCTTATCTCTTATCTCTTTATGAAATTCTCTTAAAATACTCTTTTTTAGGGCTACTACCAAGCACCCAGAAGTATCTTTATCAATTCTATGTACCAATTGAGCATCAGAATATGTTTTATCTAACTGTCTTATAATTTCTATTAAACCTAAAGATATTCCACTCCCTCCATGACATGCTAAGCCTACCGGCTTATTTAAGATTAAAAAATCTTTCTCTTTTCTTATAATAGAATTTTCAACCTTTTCTTTATTAAGATCTGAAGATTTCTTATTAACTTTAGGTTTCGCTGTATACGGGGGAATTCTAATAATATCCCCTACTTTTAATCTCTGACTAGGTTTGCAGCGAGATTTATTAACTCGCACTTCACCTTTTCTAATAATTGAATAGATTTTAGCTCTAGGTAGTCCTTTTAATCTAGAAATTAGACAATTATCTAACCTAGTTCCTTCATATTCAGAACTCACTTTGTAGCTTGATACTTGGTGAAAATTCTCTTTCATAGTTGCAAACCTTTAATATAGGGGGATTTTATGGTATTTTATATATGTAAATGCGCATTTTTAAAGAAAAAAGTAGGACGCATAAAGAATTTAATTAAAAAAAGCAGTATAGAGCAAGGCTCTAAAGAACATTAGCTACGTAGGTGTAGCAACAGAACATATATAATTCGCCTACCTTTCAAAAATATATTCAATATATTCAGCTCTTGCTATCTGCTTTCCTTAAATAGGGGAAAAAATGAAGAGAATGTTAATTAACGCTACTCAGCCTGAAGAGTTGAGAGTCGCTTTGGTTGATGGGCAAAGTATTTATGACTTTGATATAGAACAATCTGGTCAAGAGAGAAAGAAATCTAATATTTATAAGGCCAAGATATCAAGAATAGAACAAAGTCTTGGTGCTGCATTTGTAGATTTTGGATCTGAGAGACATGGATTTCTCCCAGTTAAAGAACTTGCACCAAGTTTCTTAAAATCAAAACAAGGAAAAAATGCTATAAATGACTGCCTTACGCAAGGCCAAGAAATTATTGTTCAGGTAGAGAAAGAAGAAAGAGGCAACAAAGGTGCTGCTCTAAGCACATTTATATCACTACCAGGGCATTATTTAGTTCTTATGCCTAATAATCCTGAAGCAGGTGGAATTTCTAAAAGCATAGAAGGAAAATCAAGAGATGAAATGAGGGATAAATTGAGAACTCTCAATTCTCCTGATGGTATGGGGGTAATTCTTAGGACTGCTGGGGAAGGAGTATCAATTGAAGAATTACAATGGGATCTAGACTATTTATTAAATCTTTGGGACGCGATACAAGAAGCAAACCAACTTAGAAAAGCACCTTTCTTAATTTTTAGAGAAAATGATCTTGTTTCCAGGTCCTTAAGAGATTTTCTTAGAGACGATATAACTGAAGTCTTAATAGATACTGATGATGCTTACGAAAAAGCTTATGACTTTACTTCAAAATTATTACCAGACTTTGAAGATAAAATTAAGAGGTACGATGAAGCAATACCCCTTTTTACTAGGTACCAGATAGAAAGCCAAATAGAAACAGCCTATCAAAGGGATGTTGGATTGCCCAGCGGAGGTTCTATAGTCATAGACCAAACGGAAGCTTTGGTTGCAATTGATATAAACTCAGCTAAGGCCACTGGTGGGAGTGATATTGAAGAAACTGCTCTTAATACAAACCTAGAGGCTGCATTAGAAATTGGAAAGCAATTAAGACTTAGAGATATCGGTGGACTAGTAGTAATAGATTTTATAGATATGCTCTCTTTAAAGAATAAAAGAGCTGTTGAAGATAAATTATGGGCTGCCTTATCAATAGATAGAGCCAAGGTCCAAGTTGGCAGGATTTCAAGGTTTGGATTAATGGAGATGTCTAGACAGCGACTAAGGCCTTCATTACAGGAAAGATGGACTCAGGATGTGGCCAGCCTGTCTACTGCTGTGTTAAGGCTAATAGAGGAAGAAGGAAGTAAAAAGAAAAGCGGTGAAGTGAGAGCAATTGTTTCGCCTGATATGTCAACCTTCCTATTGAATGAAAGAAGATCAAGAATTAATGAAATAGAAGAAAGAACTAATGTTAGGGTGGTGGTGGTATCTGACCCCACAAGATCCGACAATAGATTTGAAGTTACTAGGCTTAGAAGTGATGATAAAAATAGTCAAGATTCTGCTAGTTATGAAATACAGGATGAGATCAAAAATAAAGCAAATTCTGATTCAAATTATAAAAAAACTTCATTTGAGAAACCTGCGGTTAATTTGACCCCTCCAAAAAAACCAAAAAGGAAAGGAGACGGCTTTATTAAAAGAATTTTAAAATCTTTTACAGAGGCTGATGCAACAAATAAACCCAAACCAAAAAAGAAAAGTAATCAAAAAAGAAAAAAGAATACAGATCCGAAAAGACAAATTAATAAATCTTCTCAAGATAATAGAAAGAAGCAGGCTCAGAAAAGAGATTCTTCTAAATCAAGACATAAGAATGATTTAAGTAAGAAGGAAGATCAAAATAAAAAAGATAAAAATCGAAATG
>PCBA01000034.1 GCA_002730855.1 Gammaproteobacteria bacterium | reverse complement strand
CTTTTTGCTAAATCAGTAAGAGTTGAACTCTTATCATCAATATATATTTGTTTTATCTCATTAATTGTTTTTATGGGTATTTTATTCATCTTAATTCACCTCAGCTGAATTTCTTTTTTATTTTAATCAAAAAGAAATTATTGGGGTGTTGAAAAAGAGACCATAAAGTGAAACTTACAAAAAACTTTTAGGGGCTATGCTCCATAAGTTTTTGTTAGAAGTTTTGCGCGGTCTCTTTTTCTTTCAGAACTACTTATTTAAATACTTTCCGAGGGTGTTTGTCCAGTGGTTTATAAAGAAATAATTAAATAACTTCTTCAAGACCTCTTTTACTTAGAACTTCTTTAGCCTTAGCCATAAACTCTTTTTCTTTATCGGCAGGAACAACTGCTCCTGCAGCAAACTTGTGCCCTCCAGCCGCCCCACCAACAATATCAGTTATTTCTTTAACTACTTCCCTTAAATCAACATCATTCTTCCTACTCCCACTCACCCTACAACTCACTTTGATATCTCCGTCAATTAAATGAGCCATAGACATAATATAAGTTCTCTCTCCCAAACCATTTGATTTAGCAATAATCGAAGCAATAGTCCCAATCATGGTAGGCATTATACTTTCTTTAGCATTTATTAGAACATAACCCTTTCCTTCAATAACATCCTCAGATTTATTCTTCTTAGCATCCTCAAACCACTTCATAGCACTAACAATCTCTTTCCTATATCTGCTAAGATTCTGCAAAGCCTTTGCTTTTGTCCTTTTATCGCCTAAACAAGCCCCAATCCCCAGCGAAGCCTTACCTAACCGCCCACAAGCATTTAACAAGGTAGCAAACTCTTTTGCATCTCTAAGTGAACTTTCTTTTTGTTCATCATTTAATATGTAAACATCACCTAAAACATCATCAGGCTCATCTTCACCAAATCTTTTCGTAATGATACCAGCAATTAACTTCTTAAGTTCATCCTCAGTCAAATTTACAATCTTCTTCCAATCTCCATTGTGCTGAGGCTCAATACCTATTTGCTTTAGAAACTGAAGTGCCCCAGACTCACTCCCACTTACTCCGAGGATATAAGGATCAGTACTATATTCAAGCACCTTATGCAATGGCTTAGTCTGAGCTCCAAAAATCCTAAGTCCTTTAATTATCTTTATCTTCTTCTTATCAACAGCTAAATCAAGAATCTCTTTGTTCAGCTTCAAGAACCCATCTTTATCCCCTTGAATGTCACCTAAAGCACCAATAACAGCAACATGAGCCATATCCTCGACAGAAGAGCTAAGTTCCTTAGCAAAAAGAAACGAAACGCCTGCTCCAGAAATCTCCCTTCCTCCATCTATACCAAAGAGGTGAGGGTTCACATGGATAATGCCTCCATTTAGTTTAACATTCTCTGGCTTGTGATGATCAAAAACAAAAACAGTCTTCCCAGCTAAATGTTCTTTTATCCCTTTCAACTGCCCAGCACCTAAGTCTGTGAATATAAAATATTTGTAAGGCTCTCTAGACAACTCCTTAAGTACTTCAGGATTAAGGTGTTGTACAATAGAAACAGAATACTTCCTATTATTGCTGTTTAGCAGTTTTATCATTATAGCACATGCAGTTATACCGTCAGCATCTAAATGGCTAACCAGCCTGATTGTCTCCTTCTTATCAAGCTCTTTAAACCTTTCAACTGCAATTCCTATTCCTTCTTTAAAGTTAGCATATTTATCCATTGAAACACCTTAAGAATTTAATAAATTTAATTTTCTCCTAATATATAATCTTTTCTTTTCTGTAACATCTATAACTAAACACCAAACCTTCTTTCCCTAGCATTAAAATCATTAATCGCCTCAACTAAGTCTTCTTTCTCAAACTCAGGCCATAATTTATCAGTAAACCACAATTCCATATAGCTTGACTGCCATACTAAAAAATTACTTATCCTAAATTCCCCGCCTGGTCGGATTAACAGTTCTGGTTCACTATCTAAATACATATTCTTCGAAAGTAATTCCTCATCGATATCTGAAGCCTTAACGCCCTTTGAAACAATCTTCTTAACTGCATCAACTATCTCAGCCCTGCCACCGTATCCCATTGCAAAATTTACTCTAAATCCATCATAATCTTTAGTATTCTCTTCAACTTCATTCATTGTCTTTTGGATTTCTAAAGGAAACAACCCTCTCCTGCCAATAAACTTAATTTTGATCTTGTTCTCATGAATCCTTTTATCTTTCATCACTTTATTAAACATTTTAATAAAAAGTTTCATCAAGAAGCCTTTCTCCTCCTCGGTACGCTCAAAATTTTCAATAGAAAAAGAATATAATGTAACTTCTTTAATACCTAACTCCTTGCACCAGTCAAACAGCTGTTCAACCTTCTCAGCACCTTTTTCATGCCCTTGCCACCATTTAAGACCTAGCTTCTTACTAAATCTCCTATTCCCATCCAATATAATAGCAATATGTTTTAATTTCTTCATTAAGAATAGAACTCAAAATCAATTTAAATATGTTTCCAAAACTTACTTCTTGTGACTAGGTTTAGCTTTTAACACTTTCTTGCTAAGATTGGTATATTGGAATATTAAAAAGACCCCATAAATGATTATGAAAATAAACACAAATAAAACTAGTGACTGAATATCTTCTCCTGGAGAAAGTAAAGCGCCCTTAGCAGGCTGAGTTGACCTAAAAACGAGGTTAGCATAAAAAGCAAAACTTACAAATAATGGTAATGCTAAAACAAGACCTTCAATCCATACATTTCTTTTCATATGGGCATTATCTACTTTAGTTTTATTAAGAATATCCTCAATTGGAATGTGCTTACTCTCCCTTTTTTTGCGTATTTTGGCCATATTCCTTAACTTTACATAAAAATATATAAAGATTTTGTTTTTTACCAAAATAATGGACATAAACGAACTAAAAAGTCATAAAGTGCCAGATTTTGTAATAAAGAAATTCCAGGAACAAAATATCTCAAAACTTAATCCTGGACAAATAAAAGCAATACAACATGGGCTTTTAGACAACAAAAACCTCTTAGTTTGTACTCCAACTGGTTCTGGTAAGACTGCCATTGCAACACTAGCAATAACAAAAAGATTAGAAGAAACAAAAGGAAAAGCGGTTTATTTGGTTCCAATGAAAGCATTAGCAAACGAAAAATACAATGATTATAAGAACCTACTAAAAGATACAAATTACCAAGTGGCAATCTCTACAGGAGATATTGACTCTGGATCTGAATGGCTCTCAAACTATGACCTTCTAATTTTAACAGTGGAAAAAATGGATTCTTT
Organism: Gammaproteobacteria bacterium; assembly: GCA_002730855.1. Lineage (GTDB taxonomy): Bacteria > Pseudomonadota > Gammaproteobacteria > Magnimaribacterales > Magnimaribacteraceae. The sequence continues at coordinate 5,632 of PCBA01000034.1, read as the reverse complement.
ACTAAGACATAAGACTTCTTGGATATCGTCCATTACAACAGTAATCATAGATGAAGTCCACCTACTAAATGATCCTAAAAGGGGACCCACTCTTGAGATACTATTAACTCTCCTAAAACAACTTCTAAAAAACGTACAATTAATTGCGCTATCGGCAACAATAGGAAATCCAGAAGAACTAGCTAAATGGTTGGATGCTAATCTGGTGATTGATAGTTGGCGTCCTGTTAAGCTACATAAAGGAATATATCTAAATGGAGAGATTGAGTTTAGTTAAACTTCTCCTTCTAAACCCAAACCCTCAACAATAACACTAGAATCAAACTTCTTAAGGTCCTTATACTCTTGACCAGTCCCCAAATATAATATTGGCTTCTTAGTAACGTACGAAACAGAAATCATTGCACCGCCTTTTTCATCAATATCTGATTTAGTTAATATAACGCCATCAACGCCAACAGCTTCATCAAACTTCTTAGCCTGTTCAACACAATCATTACCAGTTATGCTTTCACCGACAAAGATTTTTAGATCTGGTTTAGCAACCCTCACGACTTTTTTAAGTTCATCAATTAGATTGATGTTTGAATGCATCCTTCCAGCTGTATCAATTAGTACAACATCCATATCCTTAGATTTAGCATGATCTATGGCATCAAAAGCAACAGCAGCAGGATCAGCACCATAATCTTGTTTAATTAGTTTAACATCTAACTTCTCAGCATGTGCCTGTAGTTGCTCAATAGATGCAGCCCTAAATGTATCTGCGGCGGCAAGTACAACTTTTAATCCTTCGTTCTTTAACAAATCAGTAAATTTAGCAATTGATGTAGTCTTCCCAGAACCATTTATGCCCAGGAAACAAATTACAAAAGGTTTCTTCCCCTTAATCTTTTCAACAATATCGAAGGTTCCAATTTCTAATATCTCTTTAATTGACTTCCTAAGTGTCTGCTCAATTGTTTCTTCAATCTTGCCTCTTTTAATTGCAGTATCGACAATCTCTACCTTTAAATCATCTTTAATTTTATCAATAACTTCTACTGCAATGTTATTTTCAAGCAGTGCAGTTTCTAAATTCCAGAATATCTCTTCAAACTGACTTTCATTTATCTTCTTAGTAACTATTTTTTCTTTTATTCTTCCAAAAAATCCTTTTTTCTTTGGTTCTTCTTCAGCATCATCTTCAACTGTTTTGGTTTCTTCTACTTCTTCCTTGTCTTCAACAATTTCTTCACTCTTTTTTTCTTGAATTATTTCTTCTTTTTCAGTATCAACTTTTTCTTCTTCACTAACGACACCTTCTTTAACTTCTCCTTCAACTTTAGGAGGCTCTTCAACAGGAACTTTTACTTCTTCTTTTTCCTCAACTTTATCTTCCTTCTTCTCAACAACTTTCTCTTCTTGTTCCTTCCTCTCATTTAGTTCTTGAATAGAAGGAGTTTCTTTCTTCTCAACCTTCTCCTTTATTTCTCCATCTTTCTTAGAAAGTTTTTCTTCTTCTTTCTCAACTTCCTTTTCTTTAATAGCACCCTCTATCTCGCTCTTTAAATGAACCTCTTCAAAACCCTCTTCATCAATCTCTTCTTTCTGAACGAACTTTTCTTTTAATTTAGCAAAAAATCCTTTCTTCTTTGGCTCTTCTTCAACGTTTTCTTCATTAGAATCTTTTTCTTTAGTTTCACTAGAACTTTCTTCTTTAACTTCTTCACTCTCAGAAACATCAACTTTTTTCTCCTCTTCCTTAACTTCAGAGGACTCTTCAACGGGAACCTCTTCTTCAATAATATCTTCCTTACCTTCATCATCAATCTTCTTAGAAATACTTGAAACACTATTCTTTAATTTCTCTTTTAAGAATTTAAACATAATCTTACCCTTTGTTTCCCATAAAATTTGCAAGTTCTTTTTCAATCAAAATTGCTTTAGTAGTTATACCCTGAATCTCTTCAGTCTTATTCTTATGCAACTTACCGATTTCTTTAATCTGTTCTTCAATAAGTTGTTTTGTAGATTCAATATCTTTTTTAACGGCTAAGTTTGCACCAACATTTACAATAAGATCTTCACCACTCTTTATAGTTGCTTTAGCAAATATTCCATTGCTTATCTGTACTAAAGCATCACTATCTTCTTTTACATTGCCCAAGTCATCCAAACTTTGACTTATCCCTTCTAACTCCCCTAATTGTTGTCCTAAAGCCCCAATCTGACCCTGACTTTGCTTAATCTGTTGCTGTAATGCCTGCATTTCCATGTATTTTTGTTGTATCTCTTGTTGTTTGTCTTCCATTTTATTTACCTTTTTTTTGCCAGCCTATCATATATCCCTTCAAACAGTACACCTAATGGCAATCCTTCATATACTCTTTTAATTGACTCTGATAACAAAGATGCAACTGATATTATTTTAATCTTTCCTATTTTCTTCTCATCAGCTATCTTAATTGTATTTGTGACTATGACTTCCTTGATAGCATCAGAACCTAACTTCTCAATGGCCTTTCCAGAAAATACAGCATGTGAAGCACAAATGTAGACTTCCCTAGCTCCTTTCTCTAACATAACTTCTGCAGCCTTTGAAATAGTTCCAGCAGTGTCGATTATATCATCAATTAGAATTACTGTTTTGCCCTTAACCTCTCCAACAACATTCATAATTTTTGATTCTCCATGGGCAGGTCTACGTTTATCTATTATAGCTAATGGGGCATCAATAAGTTTTGCTAATCTTATTGCCCTCTTAGTTCCTCCAACATCAGGACTTACCACAATCGGATCAACAATCTTTTTATCTAATAAATATTCAGCAATTTGAGGTATTGCTTCTAAATTATCTACTGGAATATCAAAAAATCCCTGTATCTGCTCAACGTGAAGATCAAAAGTAATTACTCTATCAACACCTGCCTTAGTCAACAGATTAGCGACTAATTTTGCAGTTATGGGTTCACGAGGCTCAGCCTTCCTATCTTGCCGACCATACCCATAATAAGGGATTATTGCAGTAATTTCCTTAGCAGATGCTCTTTTCAAAGCATCAACTAATATCAAAAGTTCCATAAGATTCTCATTAACGGGATTAGATGTTGATTGTATAACAAAAACTTTGCATCCTCTAACACTATTCTTAACCTTACAGTATATCTCCCCATCATTAAACCTCTTAACTTCAATAGGTGTTAGAGGTACACCTAATTTAGATGATATCTCCTCTGCAAGCTCACTGTTTGCACTCCCTCCTATTAACCTAATATGTTCTTTTTCATCCATGTATAAAAAAGGAAGAAACTTCGTTTTAAATAGTTTTCGAGCCCTCTCCTACCTCACTCTCGACCGCTTTATTTTCCTTCAACCTAACCTCAATTTCACCAAAATGCTTCTTCTGAGATAAACTTATTTTTTGTTGGTTAGAAAGGTGTAACAAAGGGGTAAAAGCACCTACTCTTTCCTCTTTATCATTTGAAGGGGCCAACTTAGAAAAGGTCAGTTCACTTTCTTTTTTCTGAAAGAAAAAACTCATTATCTTGCCATACAACTCCTTAATCACTTCAGTAATATCTCTTTTCTTCTGAGGGGGGATTATTATTGGAGGGATATCTCTTTCAACTCTTCTTTTCTTAACTTCAAGTGCCTTTTCTAATGCATTCATAAGGTCATAGATGGAAACCTTCCTTTTACGAGGTTGAGGTGTTCTAGGAATCAATGAATTAACATCAATATCTCTATTAGGATTAAGATTAACCGGACCTTCCCCTAACAAACCTTCTTCCTCAGAATCAGGTTCCAGCATCTTATCAAACTGATCCATATCTTCTCCTACTAATCTGTCTGATTTAATCTTCAAAAGAAGGGCAGCAGCAAGAAGTACCTTACCACTTACCCTAAAATCTAATTCTTTCAACTGTTTTATAGTATCGATATACTTCTGAGTCAGCAGAGAAACATCAACATCCCAAACATTCATCCCTTCAGTCTTAACAAGATCCATAATAAGGGTCTTCCAAGTAATATCATCCTTCTCAAAGAGAATTTCAAATATCTTGTCTTGCATATACTCTTACCTACTAACTTATTATTTAAACTTTGTGTACAATTACATCACTAAAATACTATTTATTAACATGCACAACCTTTGCAGGAGGAAAACCATTAAAGTTAGTTGAAGAGGCGGTACTATAAGCACCGATATTCTCAGTATAAAGAATATCCTCAATCTCTAACTCCGGAAGTTCCTCGGCTAAAGAAATAGAATCGAAAGCATCACACGTCTGTCCAACAACAGCACAAATCTTTCGTTGCCCATCCTTAAAAGAATTAAAGTGATATTGGCAATGATCGAAAACAACTCCTGAAAAAGAATGGTACACTCCATCATTAATATAGTAATATAATTTTCCATCCCTAATTGACTTCCCAATAATCTTTGTAAATAATGTTGCGGAAGTTGCAACGATGAATCTTCCTGGTTCTGCAAAGATTTCTATATCTTTAGGAAATAGCCTTTCAATTTCAGAACTTATCTTATTAGAAAGCTCCTTGAATGGTTTAACCGAATCATCATACGGAGCAGGAAATCCACCACCAATATCTAAAATCTTCAACTCATGCCCTTGAGATTTAGCTTCCTTAAAAATAGATGCAGCAAGATTCAATGCCTGTACAAAATTCTCAAAATTAGTACATTGACTTCCAACATGGAAGCTTAACCCCTCAACTACTAATCCTAAATTAAATGCTTCAACGACCAAGTCAACGGCATCACCTGGATCAATTCCAAACTTTGAAGAAAGCTCCACCATAGAACCAGTATTTGGTACTTTTATCCTTATCACAAGTCCTGCCTTTGGGCAGTGTTTTTTTATTTTCTTTAGTTCATCAATATTATCATAAGTGACTAGTGGCCTGTAAGGGTTAAGTTTCTTTAGCGTCTCAATAGGTTTTATTGTATTCGCATAGATTATTTTATCATAGATGAACTGATGCCTCTCATCATCAGGAAGGTCTTTGATAAATTCATGTACCATTGAAAATTCTTCAAAAGAAGCAACGTCAAAACTGGCCCCCAGTTCAAATAAAGTTTTTAATATCTCTTTATCAGGATTAGCCTTAACAGCATAGTACACCTGGACGTTAGGAAGATTAGTCTTAAACTCCATATAATTAGCTTTTATTATTTCATGGTCTACCACAAGAACCGGGGTGCCATGTTTCTCTATTATTGATTTAAATTGTTCGGCCATCTTACGGAGTAAAGAGGAATGACTTAAATTGCCATGGATCCTTTGTATATATCTTATTTGTTGGAAACAACATTTTTCTCTTCTTCAAGGGGGTCCAATCATAAGCCTTAGATATAAAATTTCCAAGGTACGGTTTAGCCACCCTCAAAACATAGTCATGAGGTAGATCATCAGGTACACATATTCCTTTATTAGGGTTTTCAATCATCCACATAACAGCAGCAAGAACCCCTGCAGCAACTTGAATTGTAGTTGCATTTTGACCTGGTACTAATTCACGTGACTCTTCAATTGATAAATCACTTCCAGTCCACCAAGAATTGTAATCATGCCCCATCAATAATGCTCCGAGTATATCTGCACCTGAACTAATCTCATCATCAGTATAT
>PCBA01000033.1 GCA_002730855.1 Gammaproteobacteria bacterium | reverse complement strand
GGGGTTGTTTTGAAGATTTTGATTCTCTACATTTTGAAACTTGTTATTACCAGGGGATTGAATTCTGTATAGATAATGAATTGATTTGTTTTGATCCTGGAGTTCAGGGTGAGCATAAAATAAAAAGAGGTTTTTGTCCTATTGAGACTTATTCAGCTCACTGGATAAAAGATGAAAGATTCAGAGAAGCTATAGACGATTTCCTTTTAAGGGAACAGGCACACGTAAAAAACTATAACGATGATCGAAAGGCATTGTTGCCTTTTAAGAAAGAAATTACAGCAAAACTATATGAAAGGTAGAGAGATACTAAACGACCGAAACATAAAGAAGGGCTTTGACCATTTGATTAAAAAAGAGCCATTATTTAAGGCAGTGCTTGAAGAGAAAAACTATAGGATAAGGCTTTTTAACAAGAGAAAGGGATTTGAAGGTCTAATTAGTTTGATAGTTGATCAACAGCTTTCAGTGGCATCCGCTAAAGCAATTTTTAATAGGATGAAAGAATTAATACAGCCCTTTACAGCTAAGAATTTTATCAAAGTTAGCGAAACCGACCTTAAAGGGGCGGGATTAAGCTCGCAAAAAATTAACTACTGCAAAGGAATTGCCAACAAAATAATTAGTGGAGACCTAAAATTAAAGAATCTGGAAAAGAAGAACGATTCTGAAGTAATTGAAGAATTAACCAAAATAAAAGGCATAGGGGAATGGACCGCTAAATGTTATTTGCTTGCCTGTCTAAAAAGAATTGATGTCTGGCCGGCGGCTGATTTGGGATTAATGATAGCAATACAAAAATTGAAAGGCATGGAAGAAAGACCAAAACAGTTGACAATAAAAGAAATAGCAGAACCTTGGTCTCCCTATAGATCTGTAGCTGCGTTATTATTATGGTCTACACATGATAAAGAATAGAAATTTAGCTCAAAAAAGATCTAGAAAAAATCTTAATGATTTAATAGGTCTATATGAAATTAATTACCTTAAAATTATTAAGCTTTTTCCTATACATAAAATGAACGAGGATTTTAATTTTCTTATTCCTGAAGGTGCAAATAATTCTGAAATTAAAATTTCTATAGATAGAAAATCTCGTCATACTTCTAAATTGACTTTATACAAATCAAATTTCTTTCAGAATATTGAAGATACCGAAATGGAAATATATGTTTACCATGATGCAAGGATGGCTGAGGTAAGAAGATTTAACGGTATGAGACAATTCTGGTTACGAAATAAATATCCCAATAAATATATGCTAGCAAAGGATGAAAAATTTCAATGGAATATCTTTCTTTCTGAATTTCTAAATCACTCTCAACTGCATGGATTAAGCATCATTAAAAATATGCACTAAAATAGTGCAATTGCACTTATTCAGTACTTTATTTAGAAAAAACTCTATTTTTTGCACAATTAATGTCCAAAAACGTATTTTTGCATGTTAATATAATTTTTATTTAATAAGAATGGAGAATATAAATGAATAAATATGAATATATATGGCTTGATGGATTTGAGCCAGAGCCAACCTTAAGAAGCAAAGTAAAAGTGACAGACGGAGAAGCACCTGAATGGTCTTTTGATGGATCTTCAACTCAGCAAGCTGAAGGCGGAAGCTCAGATTGCTTATTACTACCAGTGCAACAGTATGAAAACCCTACTAATGAAGGATCTTTAGTAATGTGCCAAGTACATACAGGTGAGCATGAAACGCATCCTTCAAACACTAGAGCAGCTGCTGAAGCTGTAGCAAGCGATGAATGGTGGTTTGGCTTTGAACAAGAGTATTTCTTTACTGACAATAACGGTAACCCTCTAGGGTGGGAAGAAGGGACGCCAAGACCACAAGGAGATTACTATTGTGGAGTTGGAAGCAATAACGTAGTAGGAAGAGAAATCTCTGACGCCCACTTAGATGCATGTCTTGATGCAGGAATAGAATTAACCGGAACAAACGCAGAAGTTGCTTTAGGCCAATGGGAATATCAATGCCTAGGAAAGGGGATAAAGGCTGGCGATGATCTTTGGGTAAGCAGATATTTACTACATAAAGTAGCAGAAGAATTTGGTGTTTGTGTAAATATTCACCCTAAACCCAAAACAGGAGACTGGAATGGTTCTGGAATGCACACAAACTTCTCTAATGAAGAAATGCGCTCTTCGGGATCAGAGGAGCTTTTTAATTCAATGTGCGAAAAGCTTGGAGCTGTCCATAAGGAAGGTATTGCTTCTTACGGGTCTGATAACGACATGAGATTAACGGGCTTACATGAGACTCAAAGCATAGATCAATTTTCGTACGGGGTTAGTGATAGAGGAGCAAGTATTAGAATCCCTATCTACACTGTAGAACATGATTGGAACGGCTATCTTGAGGACAGGAGGCCTGCTTCTAACGCAGACCCATATAAAATTATTGCTCATATAGTCGGAACCCTGACTTCGTAGTCTTGCATTATATTAGATAAAATATCTGGAGGGTTTAACCTCCAGACATTGGTCAATTGGATAAATTTAACGACAGATATATTTCGGAGCTAAATACTGGAATTATCATTCTTGATAAATCTTTAAGGATTGTTTTGATAAACTCGTCAGCTTTATCTTTTTTGGATACAAGTGAAATGACTTCTGTAGGAAGTAAAATTGACAGTATCTTTTATGAAGAACCAGATAACTCTAACAGTTTTAAAGATTCTTTGAAGGAGAATAGAAGCTTTACTAAAACAGATGCAGTGCTTTACCTAAAGAGAGGGAAAAAAGTCTTATGCAACTACAGCATTCATCCTATCTCAAAAGAATCTGAAGGGAGCTTATTAATTGAGATTATTAACAAAGAAGCGTCTTCAGAGTTAATTGAAAGGTATAGGATTCAAGCTAATCAACAAATATCCCAAGATTTTGTAAGGAACATGGCTCATGAAATTAAGAACCCTCTAAGCGGAATAAGAGGATCAGCACAACTCTTGAGCAATAAACTCAATGATGATAAACAAAAGGAATATACAGATATAATCATTAAACAAACTGATAGATTAACTGCGCTTGTAGATAATATTTTAGGCCCAAACAAGAAACCTGATTTTCAATGGCAGAACATCCATTACCCTATTGAGAATGTGATTAATTTAATTCAAAAAGAAGTGTCATTTAGTGGCATAAAGGTACTTAAAGATTTCGATCCAAGCATCCCTGAGCTCTTCATTGATAGTTATCTTATGGAAAACAGTATTCTAAATCTCGTTAAAAATGCTAGAGATGCATTATTAGAGTCGGATATAGCTTCTCCAAAAATAGAAATAATAACTAGAATATCTCATGGAGAAATAATTGAAAAAAATAAAACAGCTACTGTTTGCAAAATATCGGTTACAGATAACGGACCAGGTATTTCTGATGAAATAAGAGATTCTATATTTTTTCCTATGATTACTGGGAAAGATAAAGGAACTGGGCTAGGTCTTTCTATAACCCAAGGAATAATATCTCAACACAAAGGAAATATTCACTTCAACAGCAAGCCAAGTAAAACAGAATTTTTTATTAATATACCAATAATTGATTCAGATGATATAAACATAAAGATTGCAAATGGATAAAAGAAATATCTGGGTGGTTGACGATGATGAATCTATCAGATGGGTGCTAGAAAGGGGACTCTCAGAAAATGGAATTGATGTAGAAACTTTTGATTCGGCTAATAAAGTTATAAAAAAGCTAGAAACTGAGAATCCTCAATTAATTTTAACTGATATAAAAATGCCAGGAAAAAGTGGCATAGATCTTTTAGACGAGGTGAAAGAACTTAGGCCTGACATTCCAATTATCATAATGACAGCCCATTCAGATCTTGAAAGTGCCGTAGAGTCTTATGAACATGGGGCATGGGAATATCTTCCTAAACCATTTGACATTGAAGAAGCTATATCAATGGTCAAAAGAGCAACTTCTAGAGACTCTTTACAACCTGAAGAGCTTCAAGACTCTGAAGCAGAAGTTATTGGAGAAGCTCCGGCCATGCAAGAAGTATTTAGAGCAATTGGTAAATTATCCAACTCTAATTCGACTGTCCTCTTAATAGGTCAATCTGGAACTGGTAAAGAATTAGTTGCAAAAGCTTTGTTCCAACATAGCCCGAGAAAAGACAAACCATTTATTGCTTTGAACATGGCAGACATTCCTAAGGACCTTTTGGAATCAGAATTATTTGGACACGAAAAAGGTGCATTTACAGGGGCAGATGAAAGAAGGATTGGAAGATTTGAGCAAGCAAATGATGGTACTTTGTTTCTGGATGAAATAGGTGATATGCCGCTTGAAACTCAAACTAGGCTTTTAAGGGTCCTCTCTAATAGTGAGTTCTACAGAGTTGGCGGTACTGAACCTATAAGGGTTGATGTAAGAATCATAACCGCAACTCATCAAAATCTAGAAGATTTAGTCAAAAGAGGAGAGTTCCGGGAGGACTTATTTCACAGACTAAATGTAATAAAGTTATCATTGCCAAAACTAAATGAAAGAAAAGAAGATATACCTTCACTAGCAAAACATTTCTTTAAGAAGTCTTCAGAAGAACTGAAAGAAGAAAAAAAGTATCTATCTGAAGAGGTTGAAAACTATTTTATGACTCTCTCCTGGCCAGGAAATGTGAGGCAATTGGAAAATACCTGTAGGTGGTTAACAGTAATGTCGCCAAGTAAAGAAGTAAGATTAGAAGACTTGCCCGATGATCTAAAGATAGAAAATACTAAAGAAGAGAATAATTGGCAGAAAGTCCTTAAATCTTGGTCTGAAAATTATATAGAGAATGGTCATTCAAATATCCTCGAAGAGGTTTCTCCAGAGTTTGAAAGGACATTAATAAATGTTGCTTTAAACAAAACAAAGGGAAGAAAAAAAGAAGCAGCAGAATTGCTTGGATGGGGCAGAAACACTCTAGCGCGAAAAATCAAAGACCTTGGTATTGAGGATTAAGACTTAGCTCTGTTTCTTTGTTAATGGCATCCCGCTTTGGATCCAGCCCATTATACCTCCAGACAAAATACTTACGTTGATATACCCTCCTTTTTTTAGGTTATTAGCTGCCGAGTTGGAGCTAGTTCCAGTCTTACAGATAAGAACTATATTATCTTCTTCCTTGGCTTTGAATTGTGCATTGCCTTTCATTAAATCACTGGGATTTATATTAACTGCTCCTGATATAGTTCCTAAATCATATTCAGAAGAGCTTCTTAGATCAAAAACATAAGGACTTTCTTTATTGATTAATCTAGTTAGCTCGTTAGCATCTATCTTTAAACCGCCCTTCCTTTTCTCATAAAGAAGTAAAGCTATAATTAATGTAAGCAAAAGAAGAACCACAAAGGAGTTATCAGCTATAAATAATGTAAATTTTTCCATCTTGGGACGGGATTATATAGATTCCTAAGTTAAAATAAGAACTAAAAATTAATAAATACAATGAAACCTTCTTTTTTAATACTAGTCAGGCACGGCCAAAGTGAATGGAACGAAAAAAATTTATTTACTGGCTGGAAAGATCCTAAATTAACCACCAAAGGAATTAATGAAGCTATCAAAGCAGGAAAAGAATTAAAAGAAACCGGTTATAGTTTCGACAAAATGTTTACTTCTGACCTTTTTAGGGCTCAAGAAACAGGAAGGATTATATTAGAGCAGATGGAAATTCCTTCAATTAAAGTTATAAAAACAAAAAATTTAAATGAGAGAAATTATGGTGATTTAGCGGGTCTAAACAAAGACGATGCAAGAAAAAAATGGGGGGAGGACCAGGTCCATATATGGAGAAGATCATTTGACGTTTCGCCTCCTAACGGAGAAAGCTTAAAAGATACTGCAGAAAGAGTCCTTCCTTATTTTAAAAAAAATATAGCCCCTGAATTAACCAAGGGTTTAAACATATTAGTTGCTGCTCACGGCAATTCTCTCAGGGCACTAGTCATGAAGCTGGAAAATATTAACACCGAAGAAATAGTTAAACTAGAAATAGCCACAGGAGTTCCTCTGGTTTATAAATTTGAAAAGGATAAGGTAGAAAGGTTGGATTAAATCCGAATCTCTAATCCAGATTCTCTTAGGGTTTGTTTAGCCTCTTGGATTGTATATTCAAAATAATGGAAGATGCTAGCTGCTAAAACAGCTTCTGCCCCTCCCTCTTTAATTCCATCAACTAAATGTTGGAGATTACCCGCACCTCCAGAAGCAATAACAGGTAGAGGAACAGATGAAGAAACAGCTTTTGTAAGTTTGTTATCAAACCCTTCTTTAGTACCATCTCTATCCATGCTAGTTAATAATATTTCCCCCGCTCCAAACTCTTTAACTTTGCTAACCCATTCAATTACATCTATCCCTGTTCTTTGTCTCCCTCCATAAGTTACTACTTCCCAAGAACTACATGTATTGTCTTTAGACTTTGCATCAACGGCAACTACTATGCACTGAGATCCAAACTTATCCGATGCTTCTTTTATAAAATCTGGATTCTCAATAGCAGCTGTATTTATACTTACTTTATCTGCACCTGATCTCAATAACCTTTTAATGTCTTCTATATTCCTGATCCCTCCTCCAACTGTTAAAGGAATAAATACCTGACCAGCTATACTTTCTAGAGTTTTATAAGTGATCTCTCTGGTTTCATTACTTGCAGTTATATCAAGCATAGTAATTTCATCCGCACCTTGTTCATCATATCTTCTTGATATTTCAACCGGATCTCCCGCATCCTTTATATTTAAAAAGTTTACGCCTTTAACTACTCGGCCCTTATTAACATCTAGACAAGGGATTACTCTCTTAGCAACCGTCATGATTATCTTCTAGCCACTTTCATGGCTTCTTTTAAGGTAAATTCTTCTTCATATAGCGCTCTACCACAAATTACTCCATGAATTCTTGCGGAAGAAGATAGCTCTTTAATGTGATCTAGATTAGAGACACCACCAGAAGCTATAACTGGAATGTCGGTCATATTAGCTAAAGCTAAAGTAGCTTCAATATTTGGTCCTAACATCATTCCGTCTCTTGAGATATCTGTATATATTAATCCAGCAAGTTTTATATTCTCGAATTTCTTGATTAATTCTTCTGGTTTTAATTTGCTTGATTGAATCCATCCATCAGTCTTAACATAACCGTTTAAGCTATCCACACCAAGTATTAATTTACCAGGGTATTCATTGCAAAATTCTTTTAACATTTCTGGGTCTTTCACGGCGGCGGTTCCCATGATGACCTTAGAAATACCTTTATCTATGTAATTGGCTGCTGAAGAAAAATCTCTTATTCCTCCTCCTACTTGTATTTGTTTGTCAGAAAATTCTCTACTAATAGATAAAATGAATTTATCATTTATTGGTCTCCCCTTTATCGCCCCGTCTAGATCTACTATGTGAAGGACTTCAGCTCCTTGTGAGAACCAAGCTGCCGAAGTAAGAAGCGGATTATCAGAAAAGGTTGTTACTTCATCCATTTTCCCTTCTTTAAGCCGTACGCATTTCCCTTCTTTTAAATCAATTGCGGGTATAACAATCATCGCCTTAAATTCTCCAATCCAAAAAGTTTTTATATAACTGCAACCCAAGATCTTGGCTCTTCTCGGGGTGAAACTGAACAGAAAAGATATTTTCCTTGCCTAGCGAAGAAATAAAACTATTGCCATGATTTGTTTCTGAAATAGCGTCTGAGGAAGATAAGCAACAATAACTATGAACAAAGTAAAAGAAACTACAATCTGGAATATTATTCCATAAGAAATGGTCTGATAAGAATTTAACTTTATTCCATCCCATATGAGGAATCTTAATGTCTTCTGAAGCAGGTATTTTAACTACCTTTCCATCAAGGACATTCAAGCATTTTACTCCACCATTTTCTTCACTGTTTTCTAATAGCATTTGCATTCCTACGCATATAGCTAATGTGGGCTTATTTTTAATTTGCTCAACTACCTCATTTCTTAGTTCACCTGAAAACGCCTGAAGACAACCTTTAATTGCTCCAACTCCTGGGAGGACTATTTTATCTGAGCTTTTAATTAATTCGGGGTCGGAAGTAACCAATATCTTTTCTTTATCAGAAACTTCATCTAAGGCCTTGCTAACGGAATGTAAATTTCCCATGCCATAATCAATTACAGCTATCTTGGTCATAGTTTCTGTCTATAGAGGTTGTTATAAAGACCCTTTCGTAGAAGGTATTTCATTATCTTGTCTCGGATCAACCTCTAAAGCCATACGTAAAGCCCTTCCAAAAGCTTTAAAAATAGTTTCGATCTGGTGATGAACGTTATCTCCTTCAAAATTTTCTATATGAAGAGTTAAGAAAGCATGATTACATAAAGACTGAAAAAAATGCTCAAACATATTCACGTCTATATCGCCTACTGTGTCTTTAACAAAATCTACTTTCATAAACAGTCCGGGTCTTCCAGAAAAGTCCAAAACAACTCTTGAAAGTGCCTCATCAAGAGGTATGTAGGAGTGGCCATATCTATTAATTCCTTTTTTATCTCCTACAGCTTTATTCAGAGCTTCGCCTAAGGTTATACCTATATCTTCAACAGTATGGTGATCATCTATATGCAAATCTCCTTTCGCATCAATTTTTAAGTCGATCTTGCCATGTCTTCCAATTTGATCAAGCATATGCTCAAGAAAAGGTAATCCTGTAGAAAGGTCTGTCTTTCCAGAGCCATCTAAATTTAATTCAATATTAACTTCCGTCTCTGAAGTACTTCTTTTTACTGTTGCTTTTCTCATTATGTATATCGATTAGGGCGCGCATTATATCCAATATAGTTAACTTGTTCATCTTAGCTAGAACAAGCATAATATTTTCTATGTCTGCATTCAGTAAAAGACTTCTTGATTGGCACAAAGATAAGGGAAGAAAAGACTTACCTTGGCAGCAAAATATTACTCCTTACAAGGTCTGGATTTCAGAAATTATGTTACAGCAAACGCAAGTCTCTACTGCAATACCCTATTTCTTAAAATTTATTAAGAGATTCCCTAACGTAGATTCATTAGCAAACTCTACTGAAGATGAAGTTTTGAGTTACTGGTCGGGACTAGGCTACTACTCGAGAGCTAGGAATATTCTTAAATCTGCAAGGTTAATTAAATCTGAATTTAAATCTAAACTTCCAAAGTCGATAGAGGAATTAGTCTCTTTACCCGGGATAGGTATGTCTACAGCTGGAGCAATCCGATCAATAGGTTATGAGCTAAAAGCTCCTATTTTAGATGGAAATGTTAAGAGAGTTTTATCTAGATATTTCAAAATTGAGGAAGACTTATCTAAATCATCAACTCAAAAGGAGTTATGGTTATTAGCTGAAAAGGTATTACCAAAATCAAATTTCAATATCCATACACAAGCCATAATGGATTTAGGTGCGCTAGTTTGTAAGAAAAAAGATCCAACTTGCTTCTCTTGCCCACAGAGCAAACATTGTCTAGCTAATAAATATGCCCTAACGGAATCAATACCAGCAAAAATAAAGAGAAGAGAAAAGCCTCGAAAGACTCTCTACTGGCTAGTAGCCATGGACCAAGAAGGTAGATTCGCATTACAACAAAAAGATGAAAAAGGTGTTTGGCGTGGTCTTTGGACTTTCTTAGAATTTGAAGAAATTAGACTGAGGGAAGATTATTCTAAAAGCCTAATGAAGGAATCTGATCTAATTTCAAAAGAAAACCTAAAAATTAAACATAGCTTTAGCCACTACAACTTAGATATAGACAGTCTTATTTTAAAATTTGAATCTGACTTCTCAAAGAAATTAGGAAATAATCAAACGTGGTTTAATGTAAATGATTTAAAATCAGTAGGAACGCCAGCTCCTGTAGCTAAAATAATCGAGAAAGTGATATAGATGTCTAACAAAGTTATCTGTCGAAAGTATAAAGAAGAATTAGATGGAATGGATAAACCTCCTTTTCCTGGCCCTAAAGGTGAAGATCTATTTAAAAATGTTTCTCAAAAAGCTTGGGATGAGTGGTTAGAGCATCAAAAGATGTTAATAAACGAAGGACAACTAAATCTAGCAGATAGAGAATCGAGGAATTGGCTGAATAAACAAATGGAATTATTTTTATCCGGTGAGGACTATGCAAAACCAAGTGGCTATAGACCGTCTGAATAAAACCTATTCTTTTGTTTCAATTATTTGTATACAATCCTCAAACCTTATAGCCCAGATAGCTCAGTCGGTAGAGCAAAGGACTGAAAATCCTTGTGTCGGTGGTTCGATTCCACCTCTGGGCACCACTTAACAGCCCTTTTGTTTTTTACTTACAGAATGTTGAGTATATGGTCGACCAATGCCCCGCGGACTCAAGAAAAAGAAGCTGCATTTCCCTTAATTCTTTCTCTGCTCCGGAGTCGCCATCTTTACCAGCGCCCTCAGAAAGACCTCTCATGCTTTCACTGGCAGCTATAAGTTGTCCTACTCCTGCTTCTATTCTTCCACATCCTTTATCATCCCATCTAGCAGCTGAAGAAACTGATAAAGAAGTAATTAGAATTAATGTTAAAAAAATGTATTTCATAAATCTCCTCCAAATTAATTTTTTTATATTACTACCCTACCTTAAACTAAATATATGAAAATTAGGATAGCTGATGACTGTAAATCTTAGTTTTTTAGGAAGGAGATGGGCACTTCTTTGAACTGCAAATATAGGGTTTTAACAGTTTTTACATTAAACTTCTATTTAATGAAGAGAGAATATGAGTCAAGTTAAACACATATCTATAGATACTCCTGATGAAGAGGTTCTAAGGATAATTGATGAAGATGCAGCCGTAATTATTGACGAGGTAATTCCTGAATCTGAGATAGATCAAATATTAAAAGAATTAGATCCATATATAGAAGGGAATCTTAAAGGAGCTGATGAATTTACTGGTTTCGAAACAAGCAGAGTAGGGGCATTAATAGCAAGATCTCGTGGTTGTCGTGACTTAGCCATGCATAATAAGATCAATTCACTAGCTTCTGAGTTCCTAGAACCTCATTGTGAGAATTATCAGTTACATTTTACTTCTTTGATCAATATTGGGCCTGGCGAGACAAAACAAATTCTTCATAGAGACAGGGGGCTTTGGGGGGGATATATATCTAGAAAGATTGAAACTCAATTTGCCGTTGTTTGGGCAGCCAGCGACTTTACGTATGAGAATGGAGCTACTCAACTTGTTCCTGGTTCTCATAAATGGGATGCAAAAAGAGAACCCATGGAAGATGAAATAACCTATGCAGAAATGAAAAAAGGCTCTGTATTGCTATACACAGGATCTGTTTTGCATGGCGGGGGTGATAATACTTCTGAAGATATAAGGTCGGGTATCTTTATGCACTTTGCTCCTGGCTGGATCAGACAACAAGAAAATCAATATTTATCTTGCCCTCCTGAAATAGCTAAAGATTTATCTCCTGAATTAAGGTCTCTTATAGGGTATTCGAAAGGGGGGTACGTAATGGGCTTCTATAGTGATCCAAAAAATACCGATGGGACATTAGAATCTGTCACTCCTGAAAAAATATTTAGTAATACAAAAGACAAATACACTGTTCTAGCAAGCCCAGAAGATTTAGTTAAAGAATCTACGAAAGAAAAAAAATAAGATTTGGATTTGTGGAGAAAATTTAATTTATATTATTTACCTCTCCTGATTTAAGCATTGGTTGGTCTTTAGGCTGATAAGTAATTATATAAGCCCTTCTCTGCTGGTCAGACAGGTTAGGTCCTGAGCCATGGATAATATGCTGATTGAAAAAAACTAAAGACCCAGCCGTTATGTTTAAATCAACCGCATCAGTTTCGTTGAAACAATTGGGGTCGGTATAAAAACCACCAAGCTGAGTGCCATTTGAAGTTCCAGGCAAACACCCTTCTTTGTGACTCGCCCTAATAACTCTAAAACAACCATTGTCTTCATTGGCATCATCTAAAGACAAGTAAACGTTAGGAAGTAAATCTACATTCCTGCTGTCATGAACCCAGTAAGGAGAGTCCTGATGCCATCCAAATCCTGACCCGCTTCCTGGTCGTTTTAAATTTAATTTATCTGTCCAAAGAGAAATTTCATCTTCTTTAAGGATGGATCTTATTGGGTCAGTTATTCTTTTATCCTGAGTAAGAGAATAAAGCTCCTTATCCAAAAAATGAGCAGGCTCAATGACTTTCAGTATATTGTCGCTGGGTTGTGGCTCATATTGAAGAGTCATGTAGTCTACATCTACAAATTTCTTTTCATCTAAATAATAGACCTTCCCATTAGGAGCTTTTTCTTGTGCATTGTTAACTGCCCTTTCTAGGGCATCTCTTAAGGAATTTACTTCGTGGATTGAAAATTGATTTTCTCTTACTAAGTAGCCCTCATTTAAATAAAAACTACTTTCTTCTTTAGAAAGAAAAGAGTTCATCAATCGATTGACCGGTTATATTAAAGCTACACCCATCATGATTAAACAAACCAAAGCACCGAACCAAAGCAGAGTCCTAATGTAGATAAGTCCAAACACATAAGTTAAGAAGTAAAGAAACCTCAATCCTAGCCAATACATAGCTAAATTATAATTATCTACTTCTATGATTAAAGACAGAATAGCTAACGCAAAAAAGACTGGAAGGCTCTCTAATAGATTGTTGTTTGCCCTTCTGGTTCTTCCCACCATAGCGCTTTCTTCAACTTTGCCTTCCCTGTTTCCAAGCAAAAAGTTTAAGTTGTTTTGATTCAGTAACACTTGAGTGAATACCCCTACGAGATATAGTGCCGCGGTTAAAATTATTAATGTTGTCATGCTTAACTCCATATTGAGAATTGAGTATAAGATTAACTTAATTTCATTCAATTTGCATAAACTAATAAAGAAATAGCTTGAAAACTGTAATATTGTTTTTTCTAATGAACACTTAAATTAAGAAGAATAACAAGATGAAAAAAACAATAACTATTCCTGCAATAATTGTTTCAATTCTGATTGGCTATTTAATTGGTTTAGCTGGAAGCCAGGGCTCTACAGAATTTAATGGCCTTTCCCTTTTCGCTATTTGTGCGTGTGTGAGCTATGTGCTGCATTGGATTATATTTATACCTTCTTTTATCAGCCAGACAGAGCATTATTTTGACCTAACAGGTTCAATCTCTTACTTAACTGCGATATCTCTTGGATTCTACTTAAACCCATCTTCAGATCCTCGTGATCTGTTAATTGGTGTCTTAATAATAATATGGGCAGTTAGACTTGGGTCTTTTCTTTTCTTAAGGGTTAGAAAAGATGGCAAAGATAAAAGGTTCACCGTCATGAAAACTCAATTTATATGGTATCTGATGACTTGGACTATAGGCGGTTGCTGGGTCTTAATTTCCATGGCAGCTGGATTAGCAGCTATAACATCAAATACAATGGTGGCGTTAGGATGGCCCGCCCTTATCGGTTGCCTATTATGGGTAATAGGTTTTTCCATAGAAGTTATTGCAGATAAGCAAAAAAGAGATTTCAAAAAAGACGCCTCAAAAGAAAAAGAATTCATTACTACTGGTTTGTGGGCATGGTCACGTCACCCTAATTATTTTGGAGAAATAATGCTATGGATTGGAGTGACTTTAATCGCATTTCCAGTTTTAACTGGCTGGCAGTTATGTACTCTGATATCTCCAGTATTTGTTTACGTTTTATTAACTAAAATCAGCGGAGTTCCTCTTTTAGAAAATAGAGCCATTAAGAAGTGGGGATCAGATCCGGAGTACATGAACTATCTTGAAAAAACACCGGTCTTAATAATGAGAAAACCAAATAAATAAAGGAGAAAAATATGAGCGATGCAATTCAAAAAGGCGGGTGCCTGTGCGGAAAGGTCAGTTATGAATTTAATCAATCTGATGCCGTGAGCGCTCATCACTGCCACTGCAAAGACTGCCAAAAAAGTACGGGGAGCGGTAAAGCAACTATTTTACTTATTCCCACAGAGTCTCTTGAAGTGCAAGGAGACATAAGATATTACAGTGTAATTGGAAGTGCAGGTTCTCATATATCCAGAGGTTTCTGCGAGAACTGTGGATCACCTCTGATCTCTTTTGTTGAAGAGAATCCTGCTATTAAATTTATCAAAGCAGGGAGCTTAGATGATTCTTCTTGGGTATCTGCGGATTCTAATTTTTTCAGCTCCTCAGCTAGCCCGTGGTCTCCTGTAGATGAAGATATACATACTTTTTCTCATAATCCTGATTTTGCTTAAAAGCCATTGAGTCCTTCTGAAGCTTATATGAAGATGGTCGAAACTGGCCACCTAAGCTTTGATGAGAAGCAATTAAATCTGTTAAAAAAGCTTGATAGGATTAGTGAAGGGATTAGTTCAAGCTCTAAAAGCTGGTTCTCCAATAAAACCACTAAAGGTTTATATATAAGAGGAGATGTTGGCAGAGGTAAAACCCAACTAATGGATATTTTCTTCGAGAATCTTGATATCAAGAAGAAGAAAAGACTGCATTTCCATAGATTCATGAAAAAATTGCACGAAGATTTAGAAAAACTATCTGGGCAAGAAGATCCATTAAAAGTAGCTGCTAAAGAAATATCTAAATCCACCAACATCCTTTGCTTCGATGAATTTTATGTAGAAGATATTGGTGATGCAATGCTGCTAGGAAGATTCATTACAAAGCTATTTGAAAACGAGGTAACTCTTATAGCCACCTCCAACACTCACCCAGACAATTTATATGAAAATGGGCTGCACAGAGATAGGTTTTTCCCAGCTATTGAATCTTTAAAAGAAAATTGTGAAATTTATGAGTTAAATTCTCTTCAAGATTACAGGCTAAGAACTCTAGAGCAATTAGAAATATTTATTAATTCTAGAGATGACCTAGACAATAAAGAGCTTTCAAATAATTTCTCAAAT
>PCBA01000032.1 GCA_002730855.1 Gammaproteobacteria bacterium | reverse complement strand
TAGAAAACCTTTAATCTTTAGGTAGAAGACCTAACATCTTATAACCTAAGAAATCATCAGATATCTTATTCTTAGGAGCACTTGGAACTGATTCAATAGGGTACGCTAATGGTGTTACATCACTCTTAATAACTTGACCTACTTCTATACCCGGCCTATCCACACTAAAGTGAAATTTATCATCACTCCTCTTACTTCCATCCTCAAAGAAGATAACTGTATGTACCACCCTATCTTCACTTGAATCGTTTGATTTAGCTCTATGGAAAGTTAAACCGTGATGAAAAGACACATCTCCTAGTTTGAGACTCTGATAATCAACTTCTATGTCTTTTATTTGAGGAATATCTCTAAGCTCTGAATCATCAACTTTTCCTGAAAAGATATTTATAAATTGGCTCTCTTTTACTTTATGAGATCCAGGATAAAAGCCCAATTGACCATTCTTTTCCGACACATCACAAAAAGGAATCCATGCAGTAATAGTATTGGTTTCTTTAATAGGCCAATAAGCATGGTCTTGATGAGTATCAGTCTCCCTTCCTCCCGCTTCTTTGACTAAAGTTTGATCGTGCCAGACTCTCAACTTACTAACCCCTAATAAAGCAGAAGCAATTTCACCTAACCTTTGATCAAAGGTTAGTTCTCTTATGACAGGATAATCTTCCCACAAATTTTGGCACTGGATAAAAGATTGTTCATACTCGCTCTTATCCTTCAAAGACCTTAAATCATTTCGTTTTCTTTCCTTGATGGCATCTTTAAGGACTTCTCTGTAAAATTCCATTTCTGATAAGCTAAAAATATTGGGAACAGTCACGGAACCTTTTTCTTTAAATTTTTTTATTAAGTCTTTACGCATGCTCAGAAAACTAAAAATGGTTAAATATAAGAATAGTATAAAACTATTCCTATTATTCTGCGCGTCTTTAATTTCAACCGATGCGTTTTCAGAAACTATAGTTGATGCAAGTGATTCAAGAATTGAGATGCTTGCTGAGTCTAATTCAATGAAGCCAGGAGATGGGCTCCTTGTAGGGTTTAAATTTACTTTGAATCCAGGGTGGCATACTTATTGGGAAAACCCTGGAGATGCAGGAGAAGGAGCCTCAATAAAATGGAATTTACCGAATGACGTAAAAGCCTCGGAAATCTTATGGCCTGGACCTGAAAGAATCCCAGTTGAGCCTTTAATGACTTTTGGTTATGAAAATGAAGTAGTGCTGCTTACCAAAATATACACTTCGGAGACTGCAACTATTCCTGTAACTTTAAATGCTCAGGTTAGTTGGTACACCTGTAAAGAAATTTGTATACCTCAAGATGCTGAAGTTAATGTAAGTATAAATCCTGGCAATAAAACGCCTTCTACTTCGCACGACCTTCTATATAAAACATTAAAGGAAGTGCCTACGCCTCTTAAATCTGCATATAGGGTTCAAAAAATAGATGATAAATACATTCTTCAAGGTGTTCTTGAAGGTAATGATCACTATGAATCTATGTATTTCTTCCCGAAAGAGTACGGCTTGACTAATTACTCTAAGAATCAGACTTATGAACAAAACAATGATAGTTTCAGTCTTCAAATTGAAGCATCAGACGCAGAAATAAAGAAAGACTCTTTTCAAGGAGTCATATCAGTAAACAATAATTCTAAAACTAAATTCTTTGAAATTGACTACCCTCTGACGAAAAGTGATTCAAATGAATTCAACCTCTTAACATTAATTGTCTTCGCTTTCTTGGGTGGACTAATATTGAATGTAATGCCTTGTGTTTTCCCCATACTGTCAATAAAAATATTACGATTCATTGAACAGAGCGGGGATTCTCCTTCTAAAACTTTCCGCCAAGGGTTACTTTTCTCTTCCGGTGTAATCATAAGCTTTTTGGCTATAGCTTTACTACTGATTATCCTTAAATATGGAGGAGAAACCATAGGATGGGGCTATCAACTACAATCTCCCATTGTAGTTTCTTTGTTATTTTATTTATTCGTAATCTTAGGCTTCATTTTTATGAGCAATTTAGTTGTTGGAAGCAGTTTGGCAAAGCTAGGCCTTATATCGTTTGGTAAAAATGATTCAGTAGAATCTTTTCTAACTGGAGTATTGGCTGTAATTGTGGCTTCCCCTTGTACAGCTCCTTTTATGGGGTCTGCAATCGGATTCGCTTTATTGCAACCCAGTTTTTATTCTATTCTAATTTTCTTAGGACTCGGCCTAGGATTCTCGTTGCCTTATCTAGCTTTAAGTGCCAAACCTTCTCTGCTTAACTTTCTTCCTAAACCTGGACAATGGATGGAAACCTTTAAGCAGTTCATGGCCTTCCCTATGTGGGCTTCAGCACTATGGCTTTTATGGGTCTTAAGCAGTCAGGTTAACAACCAAGAAGTTATCCAAGTCTTACTAGGCGCTCTGATGATCACCGCAAGCTTGTGGATTATGGGGAAAAACAATTCCAAGATAAATTGGATTAAATGGATAGTCCGCCTCCCTCTTTTATTTCTCTTTATCCTTTCTTTGTGGCTTATTCCTACTTCTTATGATGACCTAGACAAACCAAATCAGGAGCAATTAAATTATTCCCCAGAATTAATTAAAAACTTAAGAGAGACTGGTTCTATCGTGTTCCTAAATTTTACTGCAGACTGGTGTATAACTTGTAAAGTGAATGAAACGATAGCCTTGAAAACCACTAAAGTTCGTCAATTGCTAATAGATAAGAATATTGCCTACGTAGAGGCTGATTGGACAAGAAAAGATTCTGTCATTTCCTTAGCTTTAGAGCAATATGGCAGAACTGGGTTACCCCTTTATCTTTTGTTTCCTTCAAAGGGGGAACCTATAATCTTGCCTGAATTACTTACTGAAGATATATTATTGTCATACTTGAATGAGGTTAAGTGATATGAAAAAAATTGTATTAATTTTTCTATTTTTATTTACTCAAATATGCTTTAGTTTTGTGAGCATAGATTCTGAAGCTCCTAGTTTTGAGCTTACAGATACATATGACAATAAAGTATCGTTAGAGTCTTTCAGAGGAAAGAAAGTGGTTCTCGAATGGACCAATCATGGCTGCCCTTTTGTAGCAAAACATTACAAAACTAAGAATATGCAATTAACTCAAGAATTAGCTCAAAAAGAAGATGTAATCTGGTTAAGCATTATTTCTTCTGCTCCTGGAACTCAAGGATACGTAACTAAGGATGAAGCAAATGAATTAACAGCAACCCGAGAAGCCTCCCCTACACATGTTTTGCTAGATCCAACAGGAAAAGTAGGAATGTTATATAGCGCAAAAACAACACCTCACATGTACGTTATCGATGAAAAAGGCCTCCTTAAGTATCAAGGAGCAATTGATGATGCAGGGGGAAGAGGATTTATGTTTAAAGACCTATTGCAAGCCAATAATTACGTTAAAAACACAATAAAAGAGTTAATTCAGGGTAAGCAAGTGAAGAGCCCTGTGACTCAACCCTACGGGTGCTCAGTAAAATACGCCGGATAAAACTTTTATTCTGGAGCTTTAAACACAGATCCTAGTTTTTGACCTAAGGCCATATCACCAGAGAATTTAACTTTGCCTTGCATGAAAGCTCCCATGGCAGCTTGCTGATCTCCAGAAAACACTTTTTCCATTGTTTCTTCACTATCAAAGGTTAACGACAAACCAGGATTGTCGTGGTCTCCCTCTTCTACATTTAACGCCCCATCATTAATATCAACATAGAAGTTAGTTAAATTTTCAATATTAATTTGTATTGTAGCCTCAACACCTTTAGCACCGTCAGAGTCAAAAGCCGTCTCAAGGCCTGTTTTTAATTCTTCAAAAGTTGCCATAATTATTATTCCTATTGTTGTTTACTTCCTAATCTTCTCAAAATTAGTTGCAATAAACTAGGGAAAAGTAGTAATTAATTCTAGAATGTGTTCTTTATGGAAAAATTTGATTCTGATAGGTTTTCTCAACCAAGAGAAGACTTAAGTCGTAGCTCTAAAGAAGAATTCTCTACAGCAGTTAATAAACAAACAGGAAGAGTTTCAAAAAAACTTATTAAAGAAACTTCTTTTATTACACATGAACAAAAGAAGTCGTGGAATGAAGAAGGCTTCATGCTCTTAAAAGGGTTTTGTTCTGATAAATTTTGTGATGATTTGAACCAGGAAGTTATAAAAATAATTCACTCAATTATTAAAGAAGAAGATGCTTTTAGTCATGCTTATGCTGGAGAAGGTCATTTAGCCATTAGAGAAATGAAGCCAGGTAAGGACGTAAAAAGTATTGAAGATGAGATGTCTAAATTATTTAGAATTCACTCGAAAGGCATATTTAGAGATTTCATTTTCAGAGAAGACTTATTAGATATATTGGAAGACATACTAGGAAGTGACATAGACTGTTTTTTAAGTCAATTTATCTTCAAAAATCCAGGTGCCTGGGGCCAGCCATGGCATCAAGATTCTTCCTATTTTCCTTTCGATAGAGAGCCTCAAGTAGGAGTTTGGATTGCAACTAGTCAAGCTACCCTAGCGAATGGATGCTTAGTAGTACTTCCTAGATCTCATCTAGAGCCACTCCATGAACACTTGCCTGACGAAAGAGAAAATTCAAATTATGGTTATACGGAAATTAAAGACGTAGATTTCTCTAATGAAACCCCAATGCTTCTAGATAAAGGGGATGTGCTGATATTTCATAGTTTCCTAATGCACAAGTCATATGATAATACATCTACAGATAGAAGAACGGCCATGGTCTATCATTTTGCTGAGACGGGTACAAAATTTGGAGACCTTGATAGTGCTACAAATGAATGGATTTCCGTAAGAGGCAAAGGTCTAGAATGACTAGAATCCTAAAATTAATTGGCTATCTTCTTGTCTTTGTAGCTCTAATAGTTATCTATATTTTGATTTCTTCTAATGGGCTATTCGGTAAATTACCAGAAGACAATCAAGTAATTAGTTTGCCTAGACCTCAAATAGAAGACTCCAATAATAATAAGCAAATATTTTTTGGCGACTTACATGTTCATACTACATTTTCTCAAGATGCTTTCTTATTTAGCCTACCAATGTTGCAAGGAGAAGGAGTTCATCCTCCATCAGATGCATGTAATTTTGCAAGATATTGTTCTTCACTAGATTTTTTCTCCATTACAGACCATGCGGAGGGCATGACTCGACAAATGTGGGAGGATTCAGTCGATTCTATTAAAAGGTGTGACTCTATTTCTGATGATAAACAAAAGGACCTTGTGGCTTTCGTTGGATGGGAATGGACGCAAATGGGAGCAAGCCCTGAAAACCATTATGGACACAAGAATATTATTCTAAGAGACTTAGATAACTTACCAAAAAGACCTATAGGTGCAGGTTTAACTGGCTTGGATTTACTTATAAAAAACAACTTTACCCCCCTTCTTCCTTTAATAGCTGATTTTCCTCCAGAACAAATAGACTTTGATTTTCTTAAATACAGAAACACAACTTATTCTGAGCCCTTTTGTTCTGGGTCTGATAATGAAGACAATAAAGAATGTAAAGAGAAGGCTGGAAGCCCTAAAGAATTGTTTAAGCGATTAGATGAACTTCAATTAGAAGCCTTAGTAATACCTCATGGAACTGCTTGGGGTATTCATGCTCCAGCTAACTCTAATTTAAGTTCTCAGTTATTTAATGAGCAGCATGATCCTGAAAGACAAAGGTTAATAGAGGTTTACTCTGGGCATGGCAATTCAGAAATTTATAAAGATTTTAGTCATGCTAAGAAATTAAGTGACGGCTTGTTCGAATGCCCAGACCCAACTAATGAGTTTGAACCTTGCTGTTGGCGGGCAGGAGAGATAGTTAAACAGAGATGTAAAAAAGGGCAAGATTGTTCATCTGAAATACAAGAGATAAAAAAAGAATTTGCTAATAATGTGTCAGGACTACTTAGATTTGGATTAATTAAAGATACTTCTCCAGAAGACTGGAAGCAGTGTGGTCAGTTGAAGAACGAGTTCTTGCCTGCATACACATACAGGCCTGGCATGAGCGTTCAAGCTGCTTTGTCTTCTGAAGTGAAAGAAAAAGATGTCATCAATTCTTTTAAGATTGGTCTTATAGGTTCAACGGACAACCATAAAGCTAGAGCTGGGTCTGGGTATAAAGAATTTGCAAGGAAGTCCATGGGGGACTCTTGGGGTGCCAAAGATAATTTAACTTGGATACTGCCGCCTGAACGAGGGGCGTCTTTCTATTCTACTGGCGGTTTAGTAGGTGTCCATTCTCCTAAACTAGATAGAAATGATATTTATAATTCTCTTTATGAAAGAGAGGTGTATGCAACTTCTGGTGAAAGAATATTACTCTGGTTTAACCTATTGGATATAGAAGAAGGAATCATTCCAATGGGAAGAGAAATAATAAAATCTGAAAAGCCTCAATTTGAAGTTAAGGCTATAGGATCCTTTAAACAAAAACCAGGTTGTCCAGATTATGTTCATACAGCTATGAAAATCGATGAGATTTCCCGGTTATGTTTAAACGAATGTTACAACCCCAGTAATGAGAGAAATAAAATACAGAGAATTGAGATAGTAAAGATTGTCCCTACAACTGAACTAGATTCTATTTCAGAAAAAATACAAGATCCTTGGAAGGTATTTGATTGCAATGATAATGGAGAGGGTTGTGCATTTAGCTTTTCCGATGATGAATACGTTTTGAAGAATCAAAACTCTCTGTACTATGCTAGAGCTATACAAGAGGAAACTGATGCTGTTGGAGGAGATCCTCTAAGGTGTGAACTCAATGAAGACGGTGAATGCATAAAAATAAAACCTTGCTACTCCAGTGGTCCTAATTTTGATCCAAGCGATGACTGTCTAGCTCCCATTGGAGAAAGGGCTTGGTCTTCTCCTATTTTTTTAACACATCCAATGTCATTGCAATAGTGTTATGATGCCCTCCGTGAAGCAAGAAAAACTACATGGATTTTAGCGGTAGTCATATTCTTTCCATAGATCAATTCAGTCGTTCAGACGTCGAAAAATTATTCTCTATTGCCGATAGCCTAGAGCCATATTCTTCAAAAAGTAAAGTTACTAGAGTACTTGAAGGAGCTATTTTAGGTAATATGTTCTTTGAACCAAGCACAAGGACAAGAATTAGCTTTGGAGCTTCTTTTAACTTGCTCGGCGGAAATGTAAGGGAAATAACAGAGGTAAGTTCTTCCTCTCTTGCTAAAGGAGAATCGTTGGTTGATACGGCTAAAGTATTAAGCGGATATAGCGACATAATAGTTATGAGACACCCTGAGGAAGGTTCTGTTCAGGAATTTGCTGAAGCAAGCAGAGTCCCAGTTATCAATGGAGGAGATGGAGCAAACGAGCATCCCTCTCAAGCATTACTCGACCTATACACTATAGAAAAAGAGCTATCTCAAAATAGTAAAACCATTGATGGGTTAAGAATAGCCTTGGTGGGAGACCTTAAATTTGGCAGGGCTGTGCATTCTCTTTGTAAAATCCTATCGCTATATTCAGAGGTTACAATAAATCTGATCTCTCCTAAAGAATTAAAGCTTCCTCCCACTTTACTCAAGCAATTAGCTGGTTCAAATATCAAGATAAATGAAACAGAAAACTTAGAAGAAGGTATTTCTGAAGTGGATATAATTTATGTAACTAGGATTCAAGAAGAGAGATTTAAAAATAAAAAAGATGCAAAAAAATACAAAGGCCTGATGACCTTAAACCAATCTATTTATACAGAACATTGCGAACCTAATACTGTCATTATGCACCCTCTTCCAAGAGATTCTAGAAGCGATGCAAATGAGCTTGATTCGGACTTGTATGAAAACCCTAACCTTGCCATATTTAGACAAGCTGATAACGGCGTAGTTATAAGAATGGCTTTATTCGCTTTAGTCCTAGGAGTAGAGAACCAAATAGATAACAGTTCTAAACCCGTAAACTGGACTATTAATCGTGAGCTGTGAACAAATTAAGAGATGTGTTTTTTTATAATATTAATAATAACTGAGTACTGATATGGAAGATAAAAATATAAAACAAAAAGAATTCTGGTCTGGTAAAGGTGGAGATTATTGGGTTGTGAAGCAAAATGAAATGGACATCATGCTTAATCCTTTAGGTAATCAAGCCCTTACAAAGCTGAACTTATCAAACGACGCTAAAGTTTTAGATATTGGGTGTGGATGTGGAGCAACAACTTTATCAATTGCTAAGATGGTTTCTCATGGAGAAGTAACTGGAGTCGATATATCTGTCCCCATGTTGCAACAAGCAAAAACCTTAGCAAAGAATAAGAATATAAATAATATTGAATTTAAAGTCACAGATGTACAAGTCGATGAGATGCCAACTAATAATTATGATTTTGCATTTTCAAGATTTGGAGTTATGTTCTTTGAAGACCCAGTACAAGCCTTTAGAAATATTTCTCAATCAATAAAAGAAAATGGAATGCTTAGCTTCGTCTGCTGGCAAGAACCCTCTCTAAACCCTTGGCAAAGCTTGTCTATTCAGGTTATTAAGAGTTATCTAGAAATTCCTACACCCCCATTAAGAAGTCCTGGTCCTTTTGCGTTCCAAGAAAAAGAATACGTGCATGAAATTCTTGAAAAGTCAGGGTTTTCAAATATTAAAATAGAAGATAATCAACAAGATATAACTATGTTTTCAGGGAAATCATTAAAAGATGCTTCTGAAGATTATTTAGCAATTAATCCTGTAGTAACCGAAATGCTTAAAGATTCTCCTGAAAGTCTTAGAAGTGAAATCATAACATCTCTAATGGATGTCTTTTCGGAATACCATAAGGATAACGGGTTACTGTTCCCAAGCGCTACCTGGCTAGTAACAGCAAACAAATAGACCCTTCTAAAGAATTTATCCGAACTTACAAAAAGTTAGTTTATTTCCGTCTAAATCTCTTACGTATGCTCCATAAAAAGTAGGGACTCTTTGCCCGGGCTCACCCTCATCAGTGGCTCCTAGTTCAATGGCTTTATTGTAAAGCGCATCTACGTCTTCTTCGGTTTCTAGTGTTATGCCAACCATACTCCCGTTACCTATAGATGCCTGTTCCCCGTCATAAGGAACAAATACAGCAAAGTTAGTATCATCCCCTGGTATCGTCCAAAAAAAACTTCTTTCATTTGGACCAAAACTAGTTACACCTAATTCAGAAAAAAGAGCATCGTAAAATTCTTTTGCTCTATTCAAGTCATTAGTTCCAACTGTTACGTATTTAGCTATTTTTCCTTTCATCTTTTCTCCTTATCATTTAACTATTACTTATCTCTGACCTTTTCTTAAAATCAAGTACGGTCGCGTTAATACAATATCTTGGTAAGCCGTCGGGGCCATCTGGAAATACATGACCAAGATGTATATCGGAACTTGCAGAGCGTATCTCTATTCTTTTCATACCGTAACTATTATCAGTCTTCTTGTAAACCGATCCATCTACCGGTTTAGTAAAAGATAACCAACCTGTTCTCGAATTAAATCTGTCTCTAGTATCAAAAAGATGAGCCCCACTGAGTTTGTCTACAAAAACTCCATCAGGAGTATTCTTAAAGATTTGGTATTCTTTGCAAAACCTTGTGTCAGTGCCTTCATCAAAAGCAACCTTATAAGCTTCTGATTGTCCAAGTTTAAATAAGCCTAGAGCCTTATAAAACTCTCGAGGAGACATATACCCTTGATGCCCAAAGACTTCTTTTCCATTTTCTAAGAATAATAGAGTGGGAGTTGCCCAAGTTGGTGTTTCTATTCTAAGTCCATCCAATTGAACGGCTAGTCTAAAAATAATAGGGATGCTCCCTTGGTAATTCTCTACAACTAAAGATTTAAACTTCTCGCAATAAGGGCAATAGCCTTTCGGTTCTATAACTAGTATTTTCTTTCCTTTTAAGAGTTCGATGTTATCTTTCTTAACTAAAACATCCTCCCTATTAAACTTAATTCCAGTTGAGTGATCAGGACAGTAACCGTTAGGGTTCTTTGCTATGTAATCTTGATGATAATTTTCAGCAATAAAAAACTCTTCCAGTGGTTTTACCAAGGTAGCTATTTGGCCATAACCTGATCCCGATAATAATTGCTGGTATTCAGAGATAATTCTTATAGCAATGTCTCTTTGATCATTGTTTGTGTATAAAACTATCGACCTATATTGAGTACCTAAGTCATTTCCTTGCCTGTTTATTTGTGTAGGATCATGAGATTCAAAATAATGTCTTAAAAGCTTGTCAGTTGGAATAACATTTTTGTTGTAAGTTACCTCAACAACTTCTGCATGATTATTCTGATTGAATTTATTAACAAGCTTAGTTATTTCTCTATAAGAAGGAC
>PCBA01000031.1 GCA_002730855.1 Gammaproteobacteria bacterium | reverse complement strand
TCAAAACTCCAGCCAAATTAAATTTACATCTTCAGGTCATTGCTAAAAGAAATGACGGATTTCATGATTTAAGAACCCTTTATGCTTATATTAATCTCTTCGATCATTTAACTTTCAAGATTACCGAAGAAAAAATTGAACTAAAAGAAGTAGAGCCTATAAATGATAACCTTGTTTTAAAAGCAGCTGAATTATTAAAAAAAAGAACTAATTGTAGTAAAGGGGTACAAATTTCATTACAAAAGCAGATTCCTCTTCAAAAGGGACTTGGAGGGGGAAGTTCAGATGCTGCTGCAACCTTAATAACTTTAAATAATTTATGGAATTTAGGACTAACTAAAACAGAATTGCTAAATATGTCCTTAGAATTAGGATCTGATGTACCTTTCTTTGTTTTTGGTCACAGTGCATGGGCTGAAGGTAGAGGAGAAATACTTTCCAAAATAGACTTGGATGAAGAATGGCACTTGCTTTACATGCCAAAAGCTCAGATAAGCACTAAAGAAGCTTTTGAAGGATTATCATCAAAGTTCTCTAAGCCTTATACATACGAAGAATATTCCTCTAGTGGAGGCTTTAATAGTTTTGAAAGATGGGCTAGAGATTCTTATGAAGAAATTGATAAAATCTTCATTGAACTAGAAAATATTGGCAAACCGCGATTATCAGGAACAGGTTCTTCAGTCTTTGTTTCTTTTAATGACCTAGAAAAAGCAGAAGCTGCTAACGAAGAATTTCCTGATTGCATTTTAGTAAAAAGCTTAGAACGTTCACCCTTAAAGCAAATAATAGAATAAAATACGCGCTTAGAAAGTTGGGGTGTAGCCAAGCGGTAAGGCAGCGGCTTTTGATGCCGCCATGCGCTGGTTCGAATCCAGCCACCCCAGCCAAAAATTGTAAGGTGAAATAAATGATAAATTCTTCAAGAAACGGCTTAATCCTCTTCTCCGGTAATGGAAATCGAGATTTATCTAACGGAATAGCGGATCAATTAGGTATGAAATTAGGTAATGCTAAAGTCACTACCTTCAGTGATGGAGAAATAAGCATTAGCATAGAAGAAAATGTAAGAGGTAAGGATGTATTCTTGATTCAGCCTACTTGCGCTCCTGCAGGAGATAATCTTCTTGAATTAATCATAATGGTTGATGCCTTAAGAAGATCTTCAGCTGGAAGAATTACTGCTGTAATTCCTTATTATGGATACGCTCGTCAAGATCGTAGAGTTAGGTCGGGAAGAGTGCCTATTAGCGCTAAAGTTATGGCAGATATTCTTGAAAGATCTGGTATAGATAGAGTTTTAACGGTAGAACTTCACTCTGAACAAATTCAAGGCTTCTTCGATATACCAGTAGACAACGTTTATGGAACAAAGGTCATGAGAGATGACATACTAAAACTTAATTCAGATAAACATTTAGTAGTTTCTCCTGATGTTGGCGGCGTTGTTAGATCAAGAGCATTAGCTAAAGTGTTAGATCTCTCTGATCTTGCAATCATTGATAAAAGAAGAGATGAAGCTAATAAATCTGAAGTAATGAATGTAATTGGAGAGGTAAAAGATAAGGATTGTATTATCGTTGATGATATAGCTGATACGGCAGGCACTTTATGCAATGCTGCAGAAGCTTTAAAAGAGCAAGGAGCATTAAAAGTATATGCTTATATCGTCCATCCAGTGCTTTCTGGCAATGCAATTGAAAAAATATCTAAATCAAAGCTTGATCAATTAGTTGTAACAGATACTATACCGCTCTCAGAAGAAGCGCTGAACTGTGAAAAGATAAGAATAATTAGTATGGCGCCCACTCTTGCTGAAGCCATTAGACGAGTTAATAATGAAGAGTCTATAAGTGCAATGTTCTTATAGAAGAGAGGAAAAATGCCAGAACTTTTAAATTTAAATGCTGAAAATAGAGAGTTTGAAGGAAAATCTTCAAGCCGGCACTTAAGAAGATCAGGATCAATTCCTGCAGTAATTTATGGGGGGAAAGAAGAGCCTATAAAAATTTCTATATTAGAGAAAGACATTGCTAAGGCTTCAGAGATTCCTGGTTTTGCTACCCAAATACTGAACATCTCTATCTCTGGTAAAGATCAAAGCGTTATTTTGAAAGAAATTCAAAGACACCCAGCCACTCAAAGAGTTCTGCACGCAGACTTAATGAGAGTTGATCCCGATACGAAAATTAGTATATCCGTACCTGTTAGATTTATAAATGAAGATGCATGTGTAGGTGTGAAAATGCATGGGGGTGCGATATCTCACCTTATTAATGATATTGATATAACTTGTCTTGCCTCTAACCTCCCCGAATATATTGAGGTTGACGTAGAGGAGCTTGACATAGGAGATTCAATTTTTCTTTCAGCCTTAAATTTGCCTGAGGGAGTTGAAATACCATCTTTGGCACTTGGAGAAGACAGAGACCAAGCTGTGGTATCAGTCGCCGAAGCTAAAATTCTTGAAATTGAACCAGAAATTATTGAACCTGAAGAAGGCGAAGAAGGCGAAGAAGGCGAAGAAGGCGAAGAAGGTTCAGGTGATAAAGACACCTCTGAAGGAGAAGGTGAAGCCACAAAAGATTCAGAAGAAAACTCTGAATAGCAGATTTCGTTGTTCCATCAGAATTAATGAACTCACTATTAATAGTAGGACTAGGAAATCCTGGTAAGGAGTACGAGGACACTCGACATAATGCAGGCTCTGATTTTGTAAGATTACTTTGTAATAAATATGAAATATCTCTACAGAAAGAAAAGTTAATCAGAAGTCACTTCGGAAAATTTAAAATCAATGATTGTTCAATAATAATATGTATCCCAGATACATTTATGAATGAGAGCGGCATATCAGTAGCGAAAGCAAAGAAATTCTTTAAAGTAAGCAATGAAGAAATACTAATAGTTCATGATGAATTAGATTTAATTAATGGCTCGATAAAGCTTAAAGATTCTGGTGGTCATGGAGGCCATAATGGGCTTAGAAATATAATTGATCATTTAAATGGGGATTCTTCTTTTAAAAGATTAAGGATAGGTATTGGACATCCGGGCATAGACAAAGACGTGGTGTCTTACGTATTGAAGAAAGCACCAAATCAAGAGAGAAAGGAATTATTGGAGAATATGACTCACTGCTTACCAATAGTAGAAAATTTAATTAGCAAAGGATGGCAGCAATCCATCATGGAATTACATACATCTAAAGAAGAAAAAGATGAGTCTTAAATGCGGTATAGTTGGACTTCCAAACGTTGGTAAGTCAACTTTATTCAATGCTCTAACGGCAGCTGGTATAGAAGCTCAAAACTTCCCATTTTGTACCATTGAGCCTAACAAAGGTATTGTCCCTGTTCCGGATCCGAGATTACTAAAAATAGCCAATATTGTGAATCCAGATAAAGTTATCCCTACCACTGTAGAATTCGTAGATATTGCAGGCCTAGTTAAAGGAGCTTCTGAAGGTGAAGGCCTAGGAAATAAGTTTTTATCTCACATTAGAGAAACGCAAGCAGTTATTCATGTAGTTCGTTGTTTTGAAAATACAGACATTACCCATGTACATGACCAAATTAACCCAGTATTGGACCTAGAAACTGTAGAAACAGAACTACTTCTTGCCGATTTAGAAACGCTACAAAATGCTATTAATAAATTAGAAAAAGCTTCTCGTTCAGGCGATAAAGAGATATTAATAAGTAAACAAAAATATGAAGATCTTTCTACTGATCTTAATAAAGGCATTATGGGAAGAGATTCAGACAATTTTGTTGGGAATGAAGATCACTTTAAGGATTTACAATTAATCACAGTTAAACCATGTTTATATGTAGCCAATGTAGAGGAATTAGACAACAATAATTCATTGTTAGACCAGTTACTAACTTATGCCGATAAAAAAGGTTCTGTGGTTCTTCCAATGTGCAATCAACTAGAGGCAGAAATAGCTGAACTTGGGCGAGAAGATGGCTTGGAATTCCTTAACGAACTAGGAATGGAAGAACCAGGCCTCAATAAATTAATT
Organism: Gammaproteobacteria bacterium; assembly: GCA_002730855.1. Taxonomy (GTDB): domain Bacteria; phylum Pseudomonadota; class Gammaproteobacteria; order Magnimaribacterales; family Magnimaribacteraceae. Next base: position 17,185 of record PCBA01000031.1, on the reverse strand, counting down.
AGGGAAAGTTATAAAATGCTTTCACTATTAACTTATTTTACTGCAGGAGAGAAAGAGGTCAGAGCCTGGACAACCATAGAAGGCTCAACTGCTCCGGAAGCTGCTGGTGTAATACATACAGATTTTGAGAAAGGCTTTATCAGAGCTGAAACAACATCTTATTCTGATTTTCTTGAATTTAATGGCGAAAGTGGAGCCAAAGAAGCCGGTAAATTGAGGTCAGAAGGAAGCGAGTATCTGGTAAAAGATGGGGATATAATGCATTTTAGATTTAATGTGTAATCCATCCTCGACTTTAGCTCCACTCATCTCTAAAATTCGCAACACGGCTATGTAGCTCAGCTGGTTAGAGCGCAGCATTCATAATGCTGAGGTCGGTAGTTCAAGTCTACCCATAGCCACCATTCTGTACCTGTTCTATATTATTAAGTATACTCAGAAGATATGTGGTCAATAATTTATGGGCTTATATTTCTGGTTTTATGTCTAGCTTCCTTATTTTATGGCATTCATCTCTTGATTTGGGTTAGGGGCCTCCTAAGAGAGCTCTTTTTCCAAAAAGAAGTGCTTGTTGAAGAAAGCTCTTCGAACGAATTGTATTAGAGGTATTTTTTAAAAAATAAGTGTTGTAATTCTGCAACAGACCTTCCATACCCTTTTCCAGAATCAAATGCATGATCTTCTTCAGAGAAAATATGGAGTTCTGTAGGAACTTCTTCTTCCGTTAACTTTTGGTATAAATCAGTAGTGTCTTTTAATTTAACTACACTATCTGAAGAGCCATGGATTAACATGGTAGGAGGAAAGTCTTTATTAATCAACAGAAGTGGGCTGGCCTTATCATATTCGTCTTGGCTGGCTTCACCCATTAACATCCTATACGCATCAATAATAGGATCTGAATTTTCTATTTTTCTTATTTTTGCCGGTGGATAAATAGCACATACAGCTTTTACTTCCGAACTTACTAGGTTATTTCCACCTTCGCCTTCAAAATTCTTATCATAATCTTGTACAGCAGCCATTAAAGAGAGATGTCCCCCAGCAGAATTACCTGTAATCCCTATTCTGTTAGGATCTAAACCAAGTTCTTCTGAATTAGCTCTTAGATATCTAATAGCACAATTTACATCTTGAATCTGGGCAGGCCATATATCTTCTGTGGATAATCTGTAAGAGGTACAAAGACACAAGAATCCTTCTCTAGCTAGCAGTATCCCATAACCTCTGAGTTGCTTCCTATCGCCTTCTCTCCAGCCACCCCCATGGACAATTAAAATAGCTGGTCTTTTCTCATCCCCTCCTGGAGGGATAAAAATATCACCTTCAAGGTCTTTGTCTCCGGCTAAACCAATCTTTATGTTATCTTTTATTTCTACTATATCTTTCATAATTCTATTATAAAAAAGGCACCTAAAAGGTGCCTTTTTAAAAAATTCCTTTTTAATTAGATCTCGAATTCCATACACTAAGAATAATAATTATAGCGATAATTAATCCAAGTCCTTCTGACCCTAGAGTTTCTATAACTCCTTGAGTATTCTCTAGAATTCCTCCAAAAAAAGGAATACTGGGACCAAAAAGCATGGAAACTAGAATTGCTACAGCTACTACAAGTGACAAAAACTTAGTGATGTCCCACAAAGCACCTGCCACACTATTTATTCTGTCTAACATATTTCTCCCCCTAAAAATTAGCCTTAAAAAAAGAAAGGGGTGCCTTTACGGCCCCCCTTTCCAATGATAGCTAAGAAGAGACTTATCTATACATGTCAAGCAGAACCGCTAGAACAATAAGTCCAATAAGTCCGTTGTCACCTAAAGTACCAACAAGACCTAGCAAATTATCTAGAACTCCACCAACAAAAGGAACACCAGAACCGAAAACAACTCCAGCTGCAACTCCCAACGCAACCAAAGAAACAATGATTCCAGTTAAAGATCCTATAGCGTCTCTTAACATATTTAAAGCATTCATATTTCACCCATTTTTTAGCTAAACAAATGCCCAGACAAAATCTGGACATGCACATTTAACTAAATGAGAAGCATTAAAACAAATGAGGGTTACCATAATTAGAAGAAATATACAAATTTTTAGTCTTCTAGTCCTTTCATTGTTAAACGTATCTTACCTTGTCTGTCTACTTCAAGAACTTTAACTTTGACTTCTTCACCTTCAACAAAATAGTCAGAAACATTTTCAACTCTTTCTTCCGATATTTCAGAAACATGAACCAACCCATCTCTTCCTGGCATTATTGTTACAAAAGCACCAAAGTCCATGATGTTAGCCACTGTTCCAGTGTAAATCTTATTAACTTCTGGTTCGGCAGTTATTTCTTTAATTCTATTTAAAGCAGACTCTCTTGATTCAGGAGTATCTCCATATATAGTTACTTTGCCTGTATCTTCTACTTCAATGATTGCTCCAGTTTCTTCAGTTAAACCTCTTATAGTTTCTCCTCCTTTACCAATTACATCTCTAATTTTCTTCTTATTTATTTCTATAACTACAGCCTGAGGTGCTTTATCAGATAGTTCTTTTCTAGATTCAGGAAGAACTTCGTTCATACTAGATAGGATATGCGCTCTAGCTTTATGTGCTTTCTGAAGGGCAACGTCAAATATTTCTTCTGTTATTCCGTCTATCTTTATATCCATCTGAAGAGCAGTAATGCCTTCTGAAGTTCCTGCAACCTTAAAATCCATATCACCCAAATGATCTTCGTCACCCAGTATGTCTGTAATTACTGCAAAACCATCTTCTTCTTTTACTAGACCCATTGCAATTCCAGCTACAGCTGACTTTATAGGTATCCCTGCATCCATCAGAGCTAGGCTCGATCCACAGACGCTTGCCATTGAACTTGAGCCATTAGACTCTGTTATTTCAGACACTACCCTTATCGTATAAGGAAAATCATCAGGAGAAGGAAGTACTGCTTCTAATGCTCTTCTTGCTAACTTCCCATGCCCTATTTCTCTTCTTTTTGGTCCTGACATAAAACCAGCTTCCCCAACGGAATAAGGAGGGAAATTATAGTGCAACATAAACTGATCTTTAAACTCCCCTTCTAAAGCATCAATAAGTTGAGCTTGCCTAGGAGACCCTAAAGTAGAAGTTACAATAGCTTGCGTTTCACCTCTCGTAAAAAGAGCAGACCCGTGAGTATTACTTAATATGCCTGCTTCTATAAATAAAGGTCTTACAGTATCGAGATCTCTACCATCTATTCTAGATTCTCCTTGGATTAGCTTTGATCTAACTATCTTTTTTTCTATTTTCTTAAAAGCATCAAGTAAATCAGATTCTTTTGGAGAGTTATCTTCTTCAGTAATTAATTCATCAACAATTTTTTCTTTTAAAGAAGAAAGATTCTGAACACGTTCTTGTTTATTTTGTATTTGATAAGCCTCAGTTATAGAATCTGAATAAGAATTCTCAACTAAAGATACCAACTCTGGATCTAGCGTCTTTGGTATATATTCAAAAGAAGGTTTTCCAACCTCAGATACCATTTCTTTTATATTCTCTATGATAACTTGCATTTCTTGATGCGCAAATAAAATACCTCCAAGCATTTGATCTTCTGATAATTCTTTAGCTTCAGACTCAACCATTATCACCGCTTGATCACTTCCTGCTATCACCATATCCAATAAAGAATCTTCTAGCTCGCTTCTCTTAGGGTTTATACAGTATTGACCTTCAATAAAACCAACCCTTACTGCACCTAAAGGACCATTAAAAGGTAATCCAGAAATTCCTACAGCTGCGGAAGCAGCTATAAACGAAAGAATATCAGGATCAACATCTTTATCAGATGAGATTACAGTGCATATTACTTGTACTTCATAAAGAAAATCATCATTGAATAAAGGCCTTAAAGGTCTATCAATTAATCTAGAGGTTAAGGTTTCCTTTTCGGTCGGCCTGCCTTCTCTTTTAAAAAAACCACCTGGTATTTTCCCAGTTGCGTAAGTTTTTTCTTGATAATTTACTGTTAAAGGAAAGAAGTCTTGATGTTCTCCGGGAGCTTTCCCTACGACCACGGTGGCCAGAACCTGAGTATCTCCTGAAGAAGCTATCACAGCTCCAGTGGCCTGCCTGGCAATCTTTCCAGTTTCTAAGGTAATTTCGTTGTTTCCTAAATTAAATGTTTTTTTATAACTTTCCATTTGTTTTCCTATGTATTCTTTACACGCCAAATTGCACGTAAATTAAATTATTAATAAAATTGGATAAGGTCTTAATTATCTTCTTAATCCCAAATCAGTAATTAACTTACTGTAAATATCTGGTTTGGAAGATTTTAGGTAATCAAGCAATTTTCTACGTTGATTTACCATTCTTATTAAGCCTGTTCTAGAATGATGATCTTTCGCATTGGCTTTAAAATGCGACTGCAAGGCATCAATGTTTGCAGATAATAATGCTACTTGCACCTCAGGCGACCCAGTGTCACCTTCCTTTCTTGCAAACTTAGATACTATTTCTTTCTTATTTGATGTATTTAATGCCAAGTTTCTTTCCTCTAAAGATATAGTTTAGTTTGTTGCCAATAATCTTTTTGGAGATAATTTATTAGACGAATCAATTTCACCCAAACCAACAAATAAACTTTTATCTGTATATATTCTTACTAATCCTTTTTTTTCAAGTTGCGCATTATAGTCTATAGATTGGCCATTTTTAACTTTTTTTATATCATTTTTAGTTAAGATAACTTTTTCATAATGACTTAAGGCAAAATCGCTAGGTAAAATTGATTCAAATAAAGTATCTGTCTTTCTAAATGGCATATGAACCATTTGACTACTTTCCATGTTTCCGACCTTAATTCTTCTTAAAGTTGATACAGTTGCTTTTGTCGATAAATGCCTTCCAATTGATTCAACTATTGTTCTTATGTAAGTACCTTTTGAACATGCTATTGTTAGTTTGGCCTTGTTATTTTTTAACCACAACAGGTCAGCGTCATAAATTACTATCTCTCTAGAATTCCTACGTAAAAAAACACCCTTACGAGCCCAATAGTAAAGAGGTTTTCCATTAAAACGGACAGCAGAGAACATTGGCGGTAATTGAATTTGCTTGCCAATAAGACCTGTTAATATTCTAGTTAATTTAGTTCTGGAAACTTTTCTTTTATCCTCAGATACTATATTCCCTAGGATGTCCCCCGTATCAGTTTCTATTCCAAATTGTATCGTCACTTCATAAGTCTTATTCAAATTAGACATGTAATTACTAAATTTTGTAGCTTCTCCTATGCAAATAGGGAGTAGGCCAGTAGCCAAAGGATCTAAAGTGCCACAATGACCAATTCTTTTAATTCCTAAGTAGTCTCTTAACTTATATACGCAAGCAGCTGAAGTTATGCCTTCAGGTTTATCAATCAATAAGAAACCATTCATACTTGCGAGAGAAGGTCCTCTTCTTCAAAATAAATTTCTGGAGTTCTTCTAAGGTTTAGCTGTTTACTTAGCCGACTTCTAATAAACCCTTTAGCTCTTTCAAGACCATCCTGCACTTCACTCTTTTCGGTCTCGTTAAAACTATTCTCAGCCGAAAAATAGATATAAGACTTCTTCATGTCAGGTGATAATTCAACTCTTAAAACAGTTATGCCTTGAATCCTAGGATCTTTTACTTCAAATGATAGAATCTTTGAAATCTCTACTTTTATTAGATCTGAGAGACGATCTGTTCTCTTAAAGTCCGGAGATGGCATTTAATCTAAAGTTCGTTTAATTTCTATCCGGTCAAAAACCTCAATTTTGTCGCCTATCCTTACATCCTTGTAATTTGCTACACCAATCCCACACTCAGTGCCTAGAGGAACTTCGCTAGCATCGTCTTTAAAACGCTTCAAGGAATCTAACTGACCTTCAAAAATAACAATTTCGTCTCTTAAAACTCTAATTGGTTTGTCTCTTTTTATAGTTCCATCAATTACAATTGAACCCGCAATTTGACCAAATTTTGGAGATTTAAATATATCTTTTACTTCAGCAGTACCTAATATCTCTTCTCTCACTTCAGGTCTAAGATGTCCTTCCACGGCTACTTTAATTCCGTCTATTAGGTCATAGATTATTCCATAGTAAAGTATATCTATAGATTCCTTATCAGCTAATTTCTTTGCAGCTCCTTCAGCTCTAACATTAAAACCTATAACAAAAGAATCAGTAGTTAAAGCAAGGTTAATATCATTAGAGTTAATAGAGCCAACCGACTCATGAACTAGATTTATCTTCACCTCTTCGTTCTCTATATTCTTTATAGAACCAACAATAGCTTCAAGAGATCCATGGGTATCTGCCTTAAGAACAATATTTAAAATGGTATGATTTGCCAACTCAGAATCAAATAACATTTCTAAATTTGAGATTTGATTTCTTGCCAACCTTTCTTCTCTTGCCTTCTCAGCACGTTCATTTGAAATCTCTTTGGCCATTTTTTCGCTAGTAACTACAACAAATTCTTCACCTGCTTTTGGGGGAGTATCGAGGCCTGTTATAGAAGCAGGCACTGAAGGCCCTGCATTCTTTAAAGTCATATTATTCTCATCAGATATGCTTCTTACTTTTTTGGTCTGTTCTCCAACAAGAACAATATCTCCTTTCTTCAAAGTTCCTTTTTGGACAAGAACAGTAGCAACAGCACCTTTTCCAACTTCTGTAGTAGAGTCAAGTACAACTCCGAAAGCTGGGCCCTTATGATGAGCTTTTAACTCTAGAACCTCTGCCTCTAAAGTTACAGCTTCAAGCAAATCCTTTATTCCATCTCCCTTCAGAGCAGATATAGGAATAAATTGAGTCTGTCCTCCCCAATCTTCAGGAATAAGTTCTTTGTTTGATAGTTCAGTCTTGACTTTCTCTATATCAGCTTCTTCCCTATCTATTTTATTTACAGCTACAACGATCGGCACTCCTGCTGCTTTAGCGTGACTAATTGCTTCTTCCGTTTGAGGCTGTAAACCATCATCAGCTGCAACAACTAAAATAACAATATCTGTAGAATTAGCCCCTCTAGCCCTTACTTCAGAAAAAGCAGCGTGACCTGGAGTATCAATGAAAGCAATAGTACCCTGGTCTGTATTTGCTAGATAAGCACCTATCTTTTGTGTGATTCCTCCTGCTTCATCATCAACTACATTTGCTTTTCTAATATTGTCTAATAATGTTGTCTTGCCATGATCCACATGACCTAAAACTGATACGACTGGGTTTCTCGGCTCTTCCTCCCCTTCGTAAGTAACTAATTCCATTAACTTATCTTCTACTTCCACCAATATAGCTGGTTCTCCTTTGTGCCCTAGTTCTTCAGTTACTAGAATTGCTGTATCTTGATCTAAAGGTTGGTTTAATGTCGCCATAACACCCATAGACATTAACTGCTTGACAAGTTCGGCACCTTTAACAGATAGACTTTGTGCTAATTCACTAACTGTTATTGATTCCGGTATTTGAATAGTCTTAGTTACAAATTCTGTAGGCTTCTCAAATTCTTGCTTTTCTACATTAGAAAGGAAGCTTTCTCCTTCCAATTCTCTTTGTTCTTTCTTCGAAAGTTCAACCCTGGTTTTCTGTGCTTGTTTAACACTTCCTTTTTGCTTAGGTTTTGTCTTAACTATTGGAACTTCTTTTGATTTCGCTTTTCTTCTTGTTACTAATGTCTTTTGTTCTAAGTCCTCTTTCTTTCTTACTTCATCTGCTTTTTTTTGAGCTTCACCAGCTACCCTTTTTTTCTCTATTTCATCAAAATTTATAGAAGAAGAGCTTTTCTTCTGTTCTTCAACTGAAGAGGACGATATATCTGTTGTTGCTTTCTTTCTAGTTATAGCAATAGAACCTGAAGATTCTTGTAAGGGCTGAGAGGGTTTCTTCTTTAAAGATATAGTTTGAGAAGATTTGTCTTGTTGTTTTTTTAGATAGTCTAAGAGAATTTTTTTATCTTCATCTGTAACTTCATCCGATAAAGCACTATGGCCTAAATCTGCTTGATTCATCTGAGATAGAAGTGTTCCTGGATCAGAACCAATAATACTAGCTAATTTTTCTACAGTTATGTTTGACATATTTAATCTTCGAACCAATGTGCCCTTGCTTTCATAATTAATTCACCTGCGTCTTCTTCAGAAATTTCTATTAGATTTATTAACTCTTCTATAGATTGCTCTGCAAGCTCCTCTCTACCACTTATACCCTTCTGCTTTAATTCAAGTGCTAGAGCCATATCTAGACCTTCAACTGACATCAGGTCATCAGAATCACTAGTATCAGTTGATATCTCCATCGCCATAGTCAAAAGCGCACCTTTTGCTCTGCTTATTAATAGCTCTCCTATTTCAAGATCAAAACCTTCTATCGAAATTAAGTCTTCAGGAGAAGAAGAAGAAATAGACTCCAGATTAGAGTAACCGTGACTAATCAAAATATTAGCGACATCCTCATCTACATCTAGACTATCAATTATCATTTTCACATCGTTTTGGCTCCTGTCTTGATCTTGATTCTGAGCTGTCTCTTCATCCAAAACATTTAGCTTCCATCCTGTTATTTGACTGCTCAACCTAACATTTTGACCGCTCTTTCCGATGGCTTGAGCTAAAGTATCTTGTGTAACGGCTACATCCATAATTCCTTTTGTTTCATCTAACACAATAGAAGTTATATCTGCTGGACCCATAGAGTTTATAAGTAATTGTGCAGGGTCATCATCCCAGATAACAATATCTAATCTCTCGTTACCCAATTCACTGGAAACTGCCTGGACTCTTGATCCTCTCATGCCAACACATGCTCCAACAGGATCAATTCTATTATCATTTGTTTTAACTGCTATTTTTGTTCTAGAACCTGGGTCTCTGGCTACAGCTTTAATTTCTATAACTTGTTCAGAGATTTCTGGAACTTCTAGCTTAAATAGTTCACTAACCATTTCAGGGCATTTTCTGCTTAGAGCTAATTGAGGGCCTCTATTTTCTCTTTCTTCTTCCCTTAATACAGCTCTTAACCTATCTCCTATTCTAAAAACTTCTCCCGGTATAAGTTCACTTCTAGGAAGAATAGCTTCCGCGCCATCTCCTAAGTCAATAATTAAGAATTCTCTAGTAACCTTCTTTACAGAGCCATTGACTAATTCTCCTAAAACAGAACGGTACTTTTCAACTACTTGAGCTCTTTCTGCTTCTCTTACTTTCTGGACTATTACTTGCTTAGCGGCTTGAGCTGCAATCCTTCCAAATTCTATATTCTCAACTTTCTCTCTATATACAGAGCCTATTTCCATGCTGCTATCTTTACTTTCAGCATCAGATAAAAGAAGCTGAACTCCATCATCTTCATATTCTTCTTCAGATACTACATCCCAATTACGGAAAGTTTCGTAATCTCCTGTAACTGTATTAATTTCTACAGTTATATTTGAATTTTCTACGTATCTTTTTTTAGTTGCTGTGGCTAGAGCCATTTCAATAGCTTCGAAGATAGAGTCTTTTGGAAGACCTTTTTCTCCTGAAACTGCCTCGGCAACTAGTAATATCTCATTTTGCATTCTTCAACCTCTTACATTATAAGATTTGCTTGAATAATAGAAGAAAAAGGGATTTCCATGATTTCTTCTCCAGATTCAACAAAAATATTAGTTTCATTAGTCTTAGTCAATACCCCGCTTATGGTCCTTTTATTTTCCTCACTATCAATAAACTTAACCTTTAAGTAATTATCTAGGTATTTTCTATACTGTTCATTAAAAAAGAATCTCCTATCAATTCCGGGTGAAGAAACCTCTAGTAGATATTTATTAGAAAAATGGTCTTCTGCATCAAGCACTTTAGTTACGTGCCTGCTTACCTTTTCGCAATCATGTATAGATATACCATTTGTCTTATCAATGTATATCCTTAATGTTTGATTAGAATGCTTCCCAAAGAATTCAATTCCCCAAATCTCACACCCTAAAGAACCTATATCTTTAGTTAGTATCTCTTTTATATATTTAGTATCCATTTCTTACTTAATAAAAAAGCCCATAAAGGGCTTACTATTGGTAGCGGGGGCAGGATTTGAACCTACGACCTTCGGGTTATGAGCCCGACGAGCTACCAGACTGCTCCACCCCGCATCAAAGGGAGCGAAGTATAGATTTATGACAAGAAAGGGTCAAGAAAGATTATGGTGCCGAAGAGAGGATTCGAACCTCCACGAGCAATGCTCACTACCCCCTCAAGGTAGCGTGTCTACCAGTTCCACCACTTCGGCAATAAGCTAATCGGGAGGATTCTCAGGAAGTATTCCTGTCTCCTCTACTTTTAGCGTATCTTCTTCAATCAAGACTTCTTCACTAGAATTCCTGGAAATATAGGTTATAGATAGACTCAGAATTAAGAATACAGCGGAGAGGAAAGCTGTTGCTTTAGTTAAAGGGTTTGAAGAACTCGAAGCACCGAACATTGTGTTGCTAGAGCCTGCTCCAAATGCACTTCCTATATCAGATCCTCTACCTTGTTGTAGAAGAATTAATAGAATTAAAGAAATTGAAATTAGTATGTAAATAAATATTAGTAAGTTTTCCATTATTAAGACTGATTATAAATTATTGAAAAGTTAATTGGTTCTAGAGATGCACCTCCAATCAATAGGCCATTTACCAACTCTGAGGAATATATCTCCTTATAATTGTTTAAGTTTACACTACCTCCATATACTACTGGAATTTCGTTAGCAGTATTACTTATTGTTTTTATATACTCTTTTATAAAAGCATGTGTTTCATTTATATGTGAGACTTCAGCGTTTTCTCCTGTTCCTATCGCCCAAATGGGCTCGTAAGCTACTACTAAATGTGATAGATAATTAGATTTTATTAAATCTAACTGTTTCATCAAAACCTCTTGCTTCGTTCCGTTCTTCTTTTGCTCACTATTTTCACCTATACAATAGATAGGTTTTATATTTTCCTCTATTGCAGCTTCAATCTTATTTATTAATTGGCTATCGTTTTCATTGTAATAAGTTCTTTGTTCTGAATGACCAATAATTGCATATTCACAACCCAGGTCTACAAGCATTTCTGGGCTTACTCCGCCTGTCAAAGGTTGCGAAAGGTTAGATTCTATAAGTTGAGAACCAAGCTTTATACCCAATTCTTTTTCTTTTATTAACTCAATTGATAAGTTTAAATAACCAACAGGCGGACAAAACACACACTCTTTTTCATCTTGAATCTTAATATTTTCTGAGACAGAAGTTATCCAATCTTTAATTAGATCTTTTGAGCCATTCATCTTCCAATTTGCAATAATCATATTTCGGAAGCTACTTTAGCCAAGTGATTAGCATAATCTTCCGCTGCATGTTGAGACTCAGACTCTACCATTATTCTTATAAGAGGCTCTGTTCCAGACGGCCTTATTAGAACCCTTCCTTTATCCGATAATTTCCTTTCTATTTCTGTCACTTCAGACCAGAAATTGCTATTAATAATAATCCTATTAGGATCTCCAACATTTAAATTTATTAAAGTTTGAGGAAATTTATTAAAACCTCGTAAAGAGCTTTCTATATCAAAATTACTAACTTGCAGTGAATCTAATAATTTTAATGCAGCAATTATTGCGTCTCCAGTAGGAGCCGCATCTAGACAGAGTATATGGCCAGATGGCTCTCCTCCAAGACTCCAACCTTTTTCTAAAAGCTTTTCTAGTACATACTTGTCACCAACATTGGCTCGTATAAATTCTATATTTACCTCGTCGAAGTGGACTTCAAGTGATTTGTTTGACATTAAAGTTCCTACTATTCCTCCGTGCTTATTTACACCCTGAGAAAGTATGTAAAGAAGATCGTCTCCATCTAATATCTTTCCTTCCTTCGAAACTGTTGTAACCCTATCTCCATCACCATCGAAAGCAATTCCTAAGTCAAAATTACCCTTTAGTATCTCTTTTCTCAAATTTTCAGGGTTAGTTGAGCCACAATTTTGATTAATATTTATACCATCTGGGTCTACACCTACACTATGTACTGTAGCCCCTAATTCTTCAAAAACTTTTGGCGCTACTGAATAAGTTGCACCGTTAGCACAATCCAAAAGGAGAGATAATCCACTTAAATCTAAATTAGAAAAACTAGATTTACAAAACTCTATATACCTGCCTTGAGCATCATTCATTCTATCTGCCTTACCTAGACTTATAGACTTTACTGGCATTATGTCTTGGGTTATTTTTCTTTCTATTCTGTTCTCTAATTCTGAAGATAACTTTTGACCATTCTTATTAAAAAACTTAATACCATTATCTTCAAAAAGATTATGAGAAGCGCTTATTACAACACCTACTTGATTATTTGAATTTGCAAGAAAAGAAACCCCTGGGGTAGGCAAAGGACCTAACAAAGTAACATCCATTCCCGAAGAGATAAATCCTGCTTGAAGTGCTGATTCAAGCATGTAACCTGAGATACGAGTATCTTTACCTATAAGAACTTTTGAAATACCCTCTTCTTTTAAGACTGAACCAGCTGCCCACCCTAGCTTAGTAACAAATATGGGGTTCATTGTCGAAAATACCGGGCCTCTTATACCGTCAGTTCCAAACCTTCTATCTTTACTTAAAGGTGATTGGTTTGCCTTAGCTATTTTTTTAAATGGAATTAGGTTCTTCATTTGGAAGATAATTTTACATTAAAAAATAAGATAAAATTAAAACTAGGTGTTAATTTTGTTCAGCAGCCCCTCCTAAAGAGCTCTCTTTAGGATCTTTTGTTGATGAATCTTCTGGAGATTCAGGGGCTCTTGGTTCCCCACCGGCCATAATGTCATCTATCTGGTTAACATTTAAAGTCTCATAATCCATCAGTGCCTTGGACATCTTATGTAAAGCTTCCATATTCTTAGTTAGAACATCTTTTGCTATTTGATAACAATTTGAAAGTATATTTTTAACCTCTTTATCTATTTCTGAAGCAGTCTCATCAGAGATTCCTTGTTTAGATGTCCCGGCAGTCCTGCCTAAAAAAGGCTCATCACTTTCATCTCCATACTTTACAGGGCCTAATTTATCTGAGAGTCCCCATTTTGTAACCATGTTGTGTGCTAATTCTGTTGCTCTTTCTATATCGTTTGAGGCGCCAGTAGTAACTCCTTTTTCTCCATAAATAAGCTCCTCAGCTACTCTTCCTCCGTATAAGCCACAAATTCTGTCTAAAATATGTTGATGGCTGAAACTATATTTATCTTCTTCAGGTAAAAACATAGTTACCCCTAAAGCTCTGCCTCTAGGAATGATAGTCACTTTGTATATTGGGTCGTGTTCTTTGAGACATCTGCCTACTATGGCGTGACCCGATTCATGATAAGCAGTCTTTAATTTCTCTTCATCTGACATAACCATAGATCTTCTCTCTGATCCCATCATCACCTTATCTTTAGCAAATTCCATTTGCTCCATTCCAACTAATTTTTTTGCAGTACGAGCAGCCACTAAAGCTGCTTCATTGACTAAATTAGCTAAATCAGCTCCTGAAAACCCTGGAGTTCCTCTCGCAATAACTGAAGCTTCTACATCTTCAGCAATAGGAACTTTCTTCATATGCACTTTTAATATCTGCTCTCTTCCTCTTATATCAGGGAGAGGAACAACCACTTGTCTGTCAAATCTTCCTGGCCTCAATAATGCAGGATCTAATACATCCGGTCTATTGGTCGCAGCAATGATAATTATTGCCTGATTGTCTTCAAAACCATCCATTTCTACCAATAATTGATTAAGGGTCTGCTCTCTTTCGTCATGACCGCCACCCATTCCGGCCCCTCTATGCCTACCAACAGCATCAATTTCATCTATAAATACGATACATGGAGATTGTCTTTTAGCTTGATCAAACATATCTCTTACTCTAGATGCTCCAACTCCGACGAACATTTCTACAAAATCAGAACCTGATATGCTAAAAAATGGTACCCCGGCTTCACCGGCTATTGCTCTTGCCAATAAGGTTTTTCCTGTCCCAGGTGAACCTGTCATCAAAATACCAGTCGGTATCTTGCCTCCTAATTTTTGAAACTTAGATGGTTCTCTTAAGAAGTCTACGACTTCTTGGACTTCTTCTTTGGCTTCTTCAATTCCAGCTACGTCAGCAAAAGAAGTTTTGACTTTTCCACCTTCTAGCATTTTTGCTTTACTTTTCCCAAAACTCATAGGTCCTGACTTTCCTCCAAGACCACCTTGCATTTGCCTCATGAAGAAAATAAATACTGCCAAAATAATTAATATTGGGAAGCTTGCTATTAATAATTGTTTAAAAATAGATTGTTCTTCTGGCTTTTCACCAATTACAGCAACTCTGTGGTCCGTAAGTATTTCACTTAAATCGTCTTGCAGGAATGGAGGTCTAACAGTCTCAAAACTTTCACCATCTACAGTTTTTCCTTTCAAAGTATAGTTGTCTGAAGAAAACTCAACACTTAAAACTTGGTCGCTTTCAACTTGAGAAATGAATTCAGAATATGACAATTCTTGAACAGAAGATTCGTTATTGAAATTACTTAAAACAGAGAAAATGGTTATTGCTATAAACAACCACATTAACAAATTCTTTATTAGTTCACTCATTCTCTTTTACCAATTTTTTACCTATTATATAAGTCTCCCTGGAGTTTGATCTAGATGATTTAGGCTTAAAAACTTTAATTTTCTTAAACCTATCTATCAAGGCTTCCCTAGTATAGTCCAAACTTTCTCCTTGGAATACCTTAATAACTGCAGAGCCCCCCACTTTAAGAAAAGCATCAATAGCAAATAATGTCTTATCTATTAGATAAATCATTTGGGCATTATCTCTCTCCCTTATACCACTAATATTGGGGGCCATATCAGATAAAACAAGGTCAAAAGGTAATATCGGTTCAAATTTATTGAAATCTTCTTTAGTTAATTTATCAATTGATTTATGAATGAAGAGGCATTCATTGATTTTCACTATTTCTTTAATATCCACACCTACAACTTTTCCTCTATTTCCAACACACTCTTTACTAACTTGAGTCCAGCCACCTGGAAAAGATCCTAAATCTAAAACAGACATGCCTTTATTGAGCAAAGATTCTTTAGAGTTAATTTCTTTCAGTTTAAAAGAAGCCCTTGATCTATAACCTTCTTCTCTAGACTTCCTGGTGTAAGAGTCGCCATCCTTGTAATTAGATTTCTGTGAATTAGGCAATTTTATATGTACTCTACATTGTCAATTTCATATTCTAAAGATCCATTTGGAGCTTCAACCTTAACAACATCTCCTTCAAATTTTCCAATTATTTGTTTTGCTAGTGGAGAGGCGAAGGAAATCTTACCTATTTTTGCATCCGCCTCATCTTCTCCGACTATCTTATAAGTTGAAATTTCTTCAGACTTACAATTCAAAAGTGTAATTGTAGTTCCGAAAATTACTTTGTCAGTTACCTCTAATTTACTTATATCAATTACTTGAGAATTACTTAACTTGGCTTCAATATCTTTTATTCTTGCCTCGGTTAAGCTTTGTTGTTCTTTTGCGGCATGGTATTCGGCATTTTCTTTTAAATCCCCAAACTCTCTTGCTGTGGCAATAGCCTCTATTATTCTAGGCCTTTCTTCATTTTTAAGTTTCTTTAATTCTTCTCTTAAGAGGGACTCACCCTCCACAGTCATAGGATTCATAATTATCTAATTTTAGCATGAAGGTCTTGTAGGCGCTCTACCGACCATAGATCTTTATTTCGAAGTACAGAGCAAACTGCCCTTCCCCCTTCAATAGTTGTCGTACAATAAATTCTTTCTTCTAATGCCGTTCTCCTTATAGAAGCAGAATCAAGAATGGATTGCTTACCTTCTGTTGTATTTACAATTAAATTAACTTCAGAATTCTTCATAGCATCAACAACATGTGGCCTGCCTTCAGCAACTTTTTTAATTGTCTTTACAGGTATATTTTTTGTAGAAATTGATCTTGCAGTTCCTTGGGTTGCAATAATTGTAAAACCTAGATCATGAAATTCTTGAGCAAGATCAGCTACATAAGGCCTATCCGAATCTCTAACACTCAAAAATACAGATCCTTTATCTGGAATTTTTTCACCAGCTCCTAATTGAGCTTTAGCATATGCTTCCGAAAAATTAACCCCCGTACCCATAACTTCTCCAGTTGATTTCATTTCAGGTCCCAAAATAGGATCAACTCCCAAAAATTTTGTAAAAGGAAACACTGCCTCCTTAACAGAAAAATAAGGAGGTATTATTTCATTAGTGAATTGTTGATCTTTTAAAGAAACTCCCGCCATACAGAGGGCTCCTACTTTTGCTAATGAACGACCAATGCATTTAGATACAAAAGGAATCGTTCTAGAGGCCCTAGGATTTACTTCTAATATATAAATTTCCCCTTCATGAAAAGCAAGCTGAACATTAATTAACCCAACTGCTTTTATCTCAAGAGCAATTGATTTAACTATATTAGAGATCTCTTCTATAAGGCCCTGTGGAAGATTGTATGGAGGTAAAGAACATGCTGAATCACCAGAATGTATTCCTGCTTGCTCTATGTGCTGCAATATTCCCCCTATAACGACATCTTTACCATCACATACAGCTTCAATATCTAGCTCTATTGCCTGATTTAAAAAACCATCTAATAATACTGGGCTTTTGGAGCTGGCTTGAACGGCCTCAATAAGATAGTTCTCGAGATCTGATTTTTTATAAACTATCTCCATAGCCCTGCCTCCTAAAACATATGAGGGCCTAACTACTAAAGGAAATCCTACAGTATCGGAAACTTTCAAAGCATCTTCTAGGTTTGTGGCTATTCCATTTGGAGGCTGTTTTAGATTAAGCTTATTAACAAATTCCTGAAATCTTCCTCTGTCTTCTGCTAAATCTATAGAGTCTGGAGAAGTGCCCAATATAGGTACTCCGTTTGCTTCCAATTCTTCTGCTATTTTTAAAGGAGTTTGCCCTCCGTACTGAACAATTACCCCCACAGGGGCTTCAAGATCGGTGATGGCCAAAACGTCTTCGATAGTTATAGGCTCAAAATATAATCTATCAGAGATATCATAGTCAGTAGAGACTGTCTCAGGATTGCAATTCACCATAATAGTTTCGTAACCAGCTTCTCTTAAACTTAAAGATGCATGTAC
>PCBA01000030.1 GCA_002730855.1 Gammaproteobacteria bacterium | reverse complement strand
TAAAATTAGATCTAGAGATTTAACAAACTTGATCATAGAAATTGCCGGGTTGGAAAGTCTTGAATGGATAAATGAAGATCTAGACCCTCCCCCTTCTGCTGTAGTTGTTATTGAGAACTTAAAAGTCTTATTGCCTTTAGAAGGGCTAATTGATCCTCAAGAAGAAAGTAAACGGTTAACAAAGAAAATCGAAAAGATATCCAAAGAACAAGAAATGCTCTCATCCAAGCTAAAAAATAAAAAGTTCACTGACAATGCGCCAAAAGAGCTAGTGCAAGACCAGCAAGAGAGATTGAATTTGATTTCAACAGAACTAATAAACCTTAAAACTCAGTTAAAAGAAATAAGCAAGTTGGCTTAGATCATTAGTATATAAAATTAGCTATAATAAATCATGTTCTTAAGATCTTTCATAACCAGCGGATTTATAGCAATACTATATACAATTTTGATTGCTTATTTGTCAGGTAACCAATTGCCCTTAGGAAGCACACAAATGTATGTGGTTATGGCTATTTTTTGGTCAATGGGATTCTTTTCTATTATGGGGTTTATATACGGAAGAAAGATTAAAAGAAACTTTAGAGGTGAAACTGGCACCATAAAATGGTTCGACCCTAGCAAGGGTTATGGTTTCTTGATAAGAGATAAGGGAGGAGATCTTTTCGTTCACCTTAGGTCAGTGCAAACTCAGGACAGAAGAAAACTGAAAGAAAATACCAGAGTTAGATTTTCAGTAGAAAATACTGAAAAAGGACCTCAAGCAGAAAATATTAGAATAATCTAAAACAATCGTTCTATAAACCAATAAATTCCCAAACAAGCTAAACCGGAAGCTGTATAAACTCTAAGGATATCCGTCTTGAAGTTTACTAACTTATTGGTTAAATACATTAAAGCTAATAAGGAAAAGATAATTAATAATTGCCCTATCTCAACTCCTATGTTGAAACCTAATAAGGCTGGTATAAATCTTTCTTGCATTAATCCAATGGAAGACAAATTTCCTGCAAACCCGAAACCATGAACAAGCCCAAATAGAATGGTCAACATGAGAATAGGATTTTGATTATTAAATCTTTGTGAAAGGCCAAAGTAACAATAAGAAAATAAACCTAATCCTACAAGGCCTAGAATATACTTCTGACTGCCCATCAGCATAAATAATAAGATGAATAGAATCCATGAATAGAGTAAATATCTATTATAAAGATCGTACTGCTTAGTTAATGAAGCAACACATTCTATTGACACTATCACAATGGAATAACCAATTAATGATTCGACAAATAAAGAGGCTGGGGTTATGTAATTTAGGGAACCTAAAGCAAGGGTAATGCTATGCCCAATCGTGAAACCAGTAATTACTATTATTAAATTCTTTCTTTGTAGTTTTAGTAACAACAAACCCAATAAAAAAGCTATATGGTCTAAGCCAGTTAGAATATGTCTAACCCCTAACTCAAGATAATCTGAAAATGATGAATAAGCAGAAATTTCATCTTGGTTTAATAAAGAAGACTCGTTCCATCGTCTTGAAGAAACTGTGAATACTTTTTCGGGATAAGATTGTCCGTCTATCTCTATAGTAGCTATATGAACATGACTAGAATCTTCACCGAAGAAAAGATTAAAAATTATATCTAATGGCTCTTTATGGCACGACTGCTTCCATCGAAGTGATACGTAGCCAGTACTTAATGAAGATTTAAAATACGGACCTTGATCTAATTCACAAGAACCTTCAATAATATAATTACTTAAAACTTCCTCTTGAAGATTACTCTCCCAAGATTTACCAAAATTGGATTTAATTTTAGAAAGGACAGAAATTTGAATATTAAAATCAATCTCTATTAAGGTTTTGTCACTATTCTTTATCTCGATGTGAGAATAAGATTCACTTCTCTGATGAGAATAAATCAAAGTACAGAAAACTAAAACTACTACAACTAAAGAAGCCCTAAAATACATTCTATTCTTTTAGATTTCTAGTTATGTCATACCATTTTTTAAGATTATCTAAGTATTGTCTCAATGACTGATCATCTCTTCTCTTAGAGAATTCGGATAAAACAGTATTTCTTATATCAGCATATTCGGGTTGGACTGCGTTCTCTTTATCGACCAAAAAAATAATTTTAAATCCTCCTGAAACTTTCTTAGGCTCAGTAAACTGACCAGGTTTAAGCAGTTGGGCTTCTCTCATCAAAGAAGGGCCAATGTATTCTCTTACCTTGCTTAAAGTCATAAGCGTGTCAGGGATCATAAGCGCTGATCTACTTCCAGTTAAGGCAACGTCTTCAAACCTTTCCCCTTCTAAAAGTCTAAAGAAAGCATTTTCAGCTTTATCAAATGTTTTATCTCCTAATTCTTCTTCTGAAAAATATATTTGCTTTACTCTTAACCTGTTGGCTTTTGTAAAAAAACCAATGTTTTCTTTAAAGAATTCTATTAATTCATTTTCCCTAGGTTCTTTGCGTGAACCCTCTGCAACAATATTCTTAATCATTTGCTGAACAATAGTTCCTCGAGCCATTGGATTATTTTCTAACATCCCTAAATCTATAGCTCTTTTAATTAATAATTCTTCTTCTATCATTCTTTCAAGAACGTACTCTTCATCTTTTTTAGTTAATGGCGATCTTTTGTCCTTTGCTAACCCTTCTAATTGCATTTGGTACTTTTCTTTAGGAATTACTTGATCTTCGATCTTAGCAGCCCAATTCTGATCAGAAATATTATTTTTCTCTACTATAGACATAGCAGCTAAAACGATTCCTAGTATTAAGCCTAAGCCTAGAACTGATTGATGTTTACTTAAGTTATCCATCTAATAACATCTCAACATGAGGAATCCCATCTTCGTCATAAGGATTTCCTTGTACTTTAAATCCATGATTTTCATAATAAGCAATAAGATATTCTTGAGCAGAAATTCTATATAAGCTTGACTCATATACCTCTTTCCCTTTTTGTATACCCATAGTCAATAGGCTGTCACCTAGTTTTTTTCCTCTGTAATTTTTATCAATTGAAACCCTTCCAATTGAAGCTTCAATGTATTTTTTACCAGGGGGAATGAGCCGTAAATAACCTATTAGACTTCCTTTATCTCTGACTAACAAATGCAAGCTGCATTGGTCCAAACCATCAGCATCTAGGTACCATGACTGTTGTTCTACTACAAAAATCCCCTGTCTAAATCTTAAAACCGCATACAGCTCATCTTTATTAAGCTCTTTATAGGCTTTCCATTCCCAAGTTAGACTTTCAGTGTTCAAGTTTAAGGGCAGAGATTCGGGTTGTTTCTATGAATTGCTTCAATTGCCTTAAGATTCTCATCATTTAAGTCGACTTCAATACTACCGACAGCTAATTGCAATTGCTCCATAGTGGTAGCTCCGATTATATTAGAAGTAACAAAATCTCTAGAATTCACAAATGCGTTAGCCATTACCGAAGGGTCCATACCTATCGAATTTGCATATGCAACATAAGACTTTATAGCTTCATTTGCACCTGGAACCTCATACCTATCTCCTCTTTCAAAAAGTGCTGTCCTGGATCCTTTGGGCCTGGCTCCATCTATATACTTACCAGTTAAATAGCCTTGCGCCAAAGGCGAATAGGCCAACAAACCTACTTTTGACCTATGGAAGTACTCAGACATTCCTTGCTCGTAAGTCCTATTTAAAAAATTATACGCATTCTGAACAGAAACAACCCTGGGGAGATTATTTATCTCAGAATATTTTAAAAACTCTGACAAACCCCACGGGGTTTCATTAGATAAACCTACATATCTTATTTTGCCACTAGTTACCAGGTCTGATAGAACTTTTAGCGTTTCATTTATAGGGGTACTTTCTGACTCAATGTGTTTATAGCCAATGCCACCTGATCCAAACATACTTAATGGTCTATCCGGCCAGTGTAATTGATAAAGATCTATATAATCCGTTTGCAACCTTTCTAAGCTGGAGTTCACAGCTTCTTCAATATTCTCTCTATCTAATTTTGTTCCATCTCCTCTAAACCAATTCATAGGACTCCTTCCAGCAACTTTAGTTGCCAAAATGACTTCCTCCCTATTCCCTGTTTTTTTAAACCAAGACCCTATGCATTCTTCAGTCCTACCTTGAGTCTCTGCTTTTGGTGGGATTGGATAAAGTTCTGCTGCGTCAAAGAAATTAACTCCTTGATCTAGAGCATAGTCCATCTGAACATGGCCTTCTTCCATAGTATTTTGCTGGCCCCATGTCATAGTTCCTAAACAAATTACGCTTACATCAATATCTGTGTTTCCAAGCTTCCTATATTCCACTTTAATCTCCTTAATAGAATTTATTCTTCTAATGAATTAGGCATATAATACGCGAATTATAAAAGAGATAAGAAAGAAATGAATAGAAGCATTTACGAATTTTCGTGTAAAGACTCATCAGGAAATGAAGTTAATTTATCTGATTTTAGAGACAAAACAATATTAATAGTTAACACCGCTAGCAAATGCGGTTTTACTCCTCAATATAATGGACTGCAATCTCTTCAAGAAAAATACGATGATGAGGAATTTTCCGTGCTTGCTTTTCCTTGCAATCAATTTGGTGGGCAAGAACCTGGTACTGACGGTGATATACAAGATTTTTGTTCCCTTAACTTCAAAACTACTTTCCCTGTGTTTAGTAAAATAGATGTTAATGGAGAAAATGCACATCCGCTATATGAATTCCTTTGTTCAGAAAAAAAGGGGCTGATGGGTTCTGAAAAAATAAAATGGAACTTCACTAAATTCCTTATTAATAAAAAAGGTGAACCTGTGGCTAGATATTCTCCTACTACAAGGCCAGATAAGATTTCTAAAGATATAGAAAAGTTAATTACTAATTAGAAAAAAAAGACTTACTCAAAAAACTCTTTCTTAAAGATTTAGACATTAAAACGGCGTCTTCTCTGCCTTCCTTTAATCGGTAATAGTTCTTCCTTAATCCATTTGTCTTAAAACCTAATGCTTTATAAAGATTAATTGCCACAGTATTTGATTTTCTCACTTCTAGAAAAATCTTTTTACTTCCCATGACTTCTGCCGCCAGAAGCATTTTCCCAAGCAGATCCTTTCCTAGACCCTGCCCTCTTTTAGTAGAAGTTAAACCTATATTTAATAAATGAGATTCTTCAATTGATACAGATAGTATTGCAAATCCTATTACTCTTTTATCTTGCCTAAGCACCAAAGAGTAATACCCTTTCTCTAAACAGTCTTGAAGATTATTTTTTGTCCACGGGAAAGGGTTTGATTCTCTTTCTATATCTAAAACAGTTTCTATATCTTCTACTCCCAAATAATCGTATTCAGTTTCTATCATGGCATTCATAAAGTTAAATCTCCTTTTAAAGCAATAAAAAATTCTTGCTTCGCATTAGCTGAACTGCAAATGCTCTCTAAAGAAGGAAAAGAGAGAATTTTTATATGGTCATGATATAAAGACTCTATTAAAAGTGAGTCAAAAAGGTATGCCGTTTTTATGTCCTGCTTAGTTGCTTTCTCTAAATCTATCCTCTCTATAGAATCTTCTTTTAAGAAATATGCCACTGATTTTATAAATCTTTCTCTCTCTAATTTATTAAGACCTAAACTTCTAGGAGAAGAGATTATTAGGCTAGAAACTCCAATAAGAAACAATTCAAGCTCTATTTCGTCTTCTTGCTTCTTGGTCCAAAAAGTGAACCCTAATTTTTCTAGTTTATTATATTTTGATAGCTCCATTTTCTTAATTCTACCCTTAGAATAAAAACTCACAACTTGACCGGTACCATTGGCATATATAAGCTAGCCATTAATAATTTTAGTCATGAAAATAAAATTGATTAATCGACTTACCAACCCGGTCTCTTTAAGAAGGAGATTACCGGGTTTATATCTATAAGTTTATTAAATAAACTTCCTAATAATTCTAATATCTAAAACTTTAATAAGGATTAAATAACATTGACTAAAATAATTAATAAATCAGTTTCTAAATACAAGCCATTTGAGCAAATTCAGTTAGAGGATAGAAGCTGGCCTTCCAAAAGCATTAACAAAGCTCCTATTTGGTGCAGCGTTGATTTACGAGATGGGAATCAAGCTCTAATTGAACCTATGGGAGAAGAGAGGAAGCTCAGAATGTTCAAGATGCTTCTTGATATTGGTTTCATCGAAATTGAAGTTGGCTTTCCTTCTGCTTCTCAAACAGATTTTGATTTCGTTAGAAAAATAATAAATGAAAACTTAATACCTGAGCACGTAACTATTCAAGCTTTAACTCAAGCTCGACCAGAGCTCATTAAAAGAACCTACGAAGCTTTAGAAGGCGCACCTCGAGCCATAGTACATGTCTACAACTCCACTTCTACTTTACAAAGACGAGTTGTTTTTAACAGCGATATGGAAGGTATAAAAAGAATAGCTATTGATGGAGCAAAAGAAGTTAAAGATTATTCTGAAAAATACCCCCTTACAGATTGGATGTTTGAATACAGCCCAGAAAGTTTTACGGGTACTGAGCTTCCTTACGCCGTTGAGGTGTGTAATGCAGTTAATGAAATATGGGAACCTTCTAAAAATAAGAAATCTATAATTAACCTTCCTGCGACAGTTGAAATGGCCTCACCTAATATCTACGCTGATCAAATAGAGTGGGTTTGTAAGAACATTGATAATAGAGAAAATATTATAATCAGCCTTCACCCTCATAATGATCGTGGTACAGCAGTTGCAGCAACTGAATTAGGAGTGATGGCTGGAGCCGATAGAATAGAGGGGACTTTATTTGGCAATGGCGAGAGAACCGGAAATGTAGATTTAGTTACTTTGGCTTTAAATATGCTTACTCAAGGAGTTGATCCTGAATTAGATTTTTCAGACATAAACCCAATAATGAGGGAAACAGAGTATTGTAACCAACTACCAGTGCACCCAAGACATCCGTATGCTGGAGACCTTGTATTTACTGCCTTTTCAGGCTCGCATCAAGATGCCATAAAAAAAGGATTAAATGAATTAAGAAATTCTAATCAAGAAATATGGGAGGTTCCTTATCTCCCAATTGATCCAAAAGACTTAGGTAGATCCTATGAAGCAGTTATCAGAATTAATAGCCAATCAGGCAAAGGAGGAGTTGCTTATCTATTAGAGAAAGACCATGGACTTAGTATGCCTAGAAGGTTACAAATAGAATTTAGTCAGGTCATTCAGAAAATTGCTGACGAGACTGGTAAAGAAATATCTGCTTCAGACATTTGGGAAACTTTTCAGGAAACTTACTTTAATGAAGAAGGGGAATTCAAATTCCTTGAACATCATATCAACTCGAGAGCGAATAAAGACGGCCTTCAAGAAGATGAAATAGAAATTAAGATTAAGGAAGGAGAAACTACTAGAATGATAAAAGGATCTGGTAATGGACCTATAGATGCCATGATAGATGCTTTAAGTTCAAGTTTAGATCTTAAGATAAGAATAGCCGACTACCATCAGCATGCAATTAGTTCGGGTTCTGATGCAAAAGCAGTTGCTTATTCTGAAATTTCTTATAAAGATCAGTCTGTTTGGGGTATTGGCATTCACCAAAATACAGTTATTGCAGGCCTTGTATCTGTAATTAATGGCTTAAATAGATTGTCTATATAAGTTTAATCTTTAATATAACTCTATTAAAGATTAGTCGAGCTTGGAGAGAAATGGATAACGCACAGCAAGTAAAACGGAAT
>PCBA01000029.1 GCA_002730855.1 Gammaproteobacteria bacterium | reverse complement strand
TTTGTCATATACCCAGTAGGGCGAATAGATTAATAAGAATAAAAAAGCTCCTATAATAACTAGCAATGGAATATGTAGCGGCGGATCAGGAAAGAAATCCATGATGCTTTGACCTTCTGTTGGTTTTGCACCTAAGTACCAATAATTTGCTGGTGGGCCCAAAAGAAGATTGATTATGTAAATGAATGGAAGCGCTCCCAATGAAAAGAAAATTCCATTCTTTACTGAATGAAAGGTAGGGCGGTTGCTTAAAGCAATACATGCATATCCAATATTTACCATAAGTAAGCCATGTCCAAGAAAGAATAATACGTATTTTGGGTCAGGAAATGTCATAGTAACGTCAGGAGTGATCAGTGCATTTATTCCTCCTCCTATGCCCCAAAAGAAAGCTACTTCAAAGAATAATCTTCTATTGGTAAGAAGAAATATGCCGATAAAAAAGCCTGATAAGCTGCACATATGTATTGGCAATAATCTTATCCAAGGATAGTCCATGGAATGCCAGAGAAAAGGTTTAATTAATTCAAGTGCGATAATGGAAATGCCTAATATCTTTGCTATATTTTCTTTCTGGGAAACTGGCTTATCTCTATAATTTCTAGGAAAAAAAATTGCCAAACATAAAATAATGGCCAAAGTAACAAGGTGGGAAGTTCCTAAAATAATAAATGGCTGCGGCTCCATAAAGTTATTGTAAATTTACAAACTATTTTTTCAACATCCTAGCTATAATGAGGAATAATTAAATAACGAAATGAATACTATTTCAGAACGTTTTTTTCCTTCTATAAAGAAAGAAGAGTACCTTCCTCTTCTAAAGGCTTTTGGTTTTTTCTTTTTTGTCTTAGCTTCTTGGTATGCTTTGCGCCCTATAAGAAATGAATTAGCTGTTGAATTTGGATATGAAGATTTAATAATTCTGGGGTTTTCTGTTAATCCTATTTCACTTCTTCTTACTGTTGGCGCTTTTGTTATGCTTTGTGTAAATCCTATTTATTCTTACGTTATTTCAAAGATAGATGGTAGTAAAGTTGTTCTTTATTGTTATTCTTTTTTTATAGTTAATTTTGCGCTATTTCTTTGTGGATGGACGTTACTAGAAGACCAAGGGAGAATATGGACTGCCTATATTTTTTATGTATGGCTAAACGTTTATTCTTTATTGGTAGTTTCTATCTTTTGGGCAACTTTAATCAATTTTTTTAATAGCGATGACGGAAGAAGGCTTTTTGGTATTATCAGTGCAGGGGGCTCACTAGGTGCTTTTTTTGGAACGAGTGTCACTCAGTATTTTGCTTTAGAAGTCTGTGGGAATGATATTACGGACATTGGACCAATTTATTTAATTATTTTTTCTATCATCTGTCTTTGTATATCTATTTTCCTTGCTAGAGATCTTCATGTTGAAGATAGTGATAATTTTTCTGAAAGAGAAGAAATAGGTGGTAGTGCTGGTGATGCAATTAAAAGTTTGATTTCTGTTCCAGAAGTAAGAAATATAGCCCTTTACGTACTTCTTTTTACAACATTAGCAACCATTGCCTGGATGATGTCTTTGGATATTATTAGAGAATGGTCCTCTGATCCTTGTGAAAGAACTTCATATTTCTCATTTGTTGAGCAAGTTGTAATACCTCTTACTTTGATAATGCAAGTTTTGTTCTCTTCTTTCCTTATGAGACGTTTCGGCACGTCAATAATTTTAGTGATCTATGGTCTATTATTTGCTGTAGCCTTTTCTGTCTATTACTTGTTCCCTGTAATAGCTGCGGTATTTACTATAAGCATCATGCAGAGACTTTTTGAATACGGACTTAATAAACCCACCAGAGAAACTTATTATGCTGATATGAAAAAAAATGATAGATATAAATCAACAGTATTAGTAGATACTTTTATCTCTAGAACAGGAGATTTAACCGGTGGATGGATAGTTGGTTTCGGATTAATAACTCTATCAATCTCTTGGGCTGCCTTACCGCTTGCCTTACTTTTATCTTTAACAGGCTACAAGGCAGCAAATTCTATAAAGAATTAGATGCCTGAAGATAATTTTCAAATAATTGGTGATACTACGGATATAGATCTAGGACATTCCGTATCAGTTCATTTGAATGGCGTCGACATCTTGATTTGTCATACAGAAGATGGTTTTTTTGCTGTTGAAGATCTTTGCACCCATTCAATGGTACCTCTTTGTGGTGGTCTAATAGAAGGCAATTACATTACGTGCCCTTTACACGGTGCAGTTTTTGATTTAACAGATGGATCAGTTCAGTCACCTCCTGCATTTGAAGATTTAAGGGCATTTGAATTAAAGATTGAAGGAACTTTGATAAGTGTTAAAAACTTAAAATAAGAGTACAGTTATCTCTAAAAAACTAAATGAAACTTGAATTTATAGAAATAGAAAAGATCTCAGACCACGTAAGGAAGGTTTATTTAAACAGACCAAAAAAAAGAAATGCTTTATGCAATCCACTGAGACAAGAACTTTTTAATAGTCTTGAAGAATTAGATAAAGATCCAGAAGTTAAAGCCATCATCATTGCAGGAAAAGGTTCTTGTTTTTGTGCTGGCTACGACCTTTCCTATAACAATAAAGAAGATTTACCTTTTCATACAAGTACTACAGATGGATTTTGGCCAAGGCACGTAACAGATGGAGCTTTTAAGATTTGGGATCTTTCGACACCCGTTATAGCTGAAGTTCATGGCTATTGCTTAGCGGGAGGTACTGAGTTAGCAGCTTCATGTGATTTAGTATATGTAACGAATGATGCTGAGATAGGTTATCCCGTTGTCAGGTCTATGAGCCCTCCAGATAACCAGTTTTTTCCTTGGTTATTGGGCATGAGAAATGCTATGGAAATGATGCTAACAGGAGAGTCTATATCTGGAGAAGAAGCTGCCACACAAGGTTTTGCCAATAAAAGCTTTGATCCAGAAAAGATCTCAGAAGAAGTTAAAAAAATAGCTGAGAAAGTAGCTAAAGTTCCATCAGACATTCAAGCTATAAATAAACGAGCAGTTCATAGACAAATGGAAGCCATGGGAATGCGTAATGGCATTAGAGCCGGAACGGAGATGCAAGCTCTAGCAATGCATTCAAAATCTACCCAAGAACATTTAAAAGAATTAGCTTCTGGTCTTAAAGAAGCTCTAACTAAAAGAGATAAAGAATTTGGTGATTACCGAACTAAAGAAAAAGACTAAATACTTAATATTTTCTCTCTTAGTATTCCTAATTTCCTGTTCCTCTTCAGATGAAAATAAAGGTGCCGCTTGGAAAGGACCGGCAGATTTTATGTACGTCACAAAAGAAAAAATGGAAATGAGTTACTCGGTGGATGTAATTGGTCAGAAAATGTACCTAGATGGTTTTTATGAGGTTTTAAAGAAAGGAACGGAAAAAGTTATATACAGAATTAAAGTTACTGACCTTGAGTTTGGCACTCGAGAAGATGGAGTTTCTTTTTGCAGAGTTTGGGGAACTGTTGATGATTCAACTATAGAAAGTTATCTGTTGGCTCAAGAGTGTTTGCCTGTTCAGGGTGATAATTAAATTAAGCCTTCGTAAGATCCGCCATCAAGTTGAATATTTTGTCCTGATATAAAACTGGCTTGTTCGCTGCACAAGAAAGCACAGGTAGCTCCAAATTCTTCTGGTTTACCAAATCTATTGGCAGCAATAGAGCTGGCAATTTGAGACCTAGCTTCTTCTCTGGAAATATTTTGATTCTCCATAAGCATCTCTGTCATGAATACTTGTCTGTCTGTATCAAACCTTTCAGGTAAAAGATTATTAATTGTTACATTATGTTTGGCTACGTCCTTAGAGATGCTTTTAGAAAAGGCTGTTAAACCTGTTCGAGCTGATGTCGAGAGAAACATTAAAGGATGAGGAGATTTAACCATAGCGGAAGTAATGTTAATTATTCTTCCAAATTTCCTTTTTTTCATTCCAGGAAGAAGATCTTTTATCATGAAGATGGCAGATAACATATTTGAATCTAAAGCTTTTAACCATAGATCTTTATCAGTTTCTAAAAAGTTAGTTGGAGGGGGGCCGCTATTATTATTAATTAGAATATCTGCTTCAGGACAGCTCTCAACGAGTCTATTTCTTCCTTCTTCCGTATCTAGATCAGCTACTACCATAGAGATTCTATCTTTATCTATTTTTGATAACTCTTTAAAAGTTTCCGTTAACTTTTCCTCTCCTCTTGCATTTATAACAACAGAAACTCCTTCTTCCATTAATGCTAAGGCGCAAGCTTTTCCGAGCCCTTTTGAAGAAGCACAGACAACAGCTTTTTTTCCTTTTATTCCTAAATCCATAATACTTATTCAATATTTAGCTAACTAAGTGAGGTTAATTAGTTATTCTCAATTCTTTTTCTTAAATCATCAATTAGCTTTTCTAACGATACCTTATTTGAACTACATCCAAAAATATATTTATCAGGTCTTACAATAAAAACCTCACCTAATTCCATAATCTTTTCTATCCAATAATTTTGGTTTATGACATGAGCTTTCAGAGTCACGAAACTACATCCTATTTTTTTTAAGAATTCATTATCTTGATTATTAACTTCAATCTTATTTTTAGATATTAAAGCAAAACCTTTTCCTAGAATTTCATCATTTCTTTCAACTACTTCATTATCTTTATATATAACTGGTTGAGGAAAGAGCTGCCCTGCATTCATCGAATCATCAGCTTTTCCTCCATAAAAAAGACCTTCATCAAGATTCGGTAATACAAATGATCCATACCCTTTGGCTACCAATTCTTTAGGAACCTGACTAGGATCTTCAGTTTTAGCATAAGCCTCCATTAACTCACCTATACCTGCTGAGTTTTCAACTACAAATTGAGCGTGAGGTTTTCTTTCTTCTTGATAAGTTTCTATCAATTTATCATTTAAGTTGTGTTTTAAAGTTAAAGCAATTTTCCAACAAAGGTTCATAGCATCCCTGTAACCAGACATCATCCCCTCACCCATGAAAGGAGGATTCTGGTGAGCTGCATCCCCGATCAAGAAACAACTTCCCTGACAAAAATTATTAGCAATTACAGAATGGAATTGGTACACAGCTTTCCTAATAATTTCATATTCACTTGGTTCTAGCCATCGGCTTATTAAATCTTGAATTTTTTTAATATCTAAAAATTCATTCTTATCCTCTCCTTCATTAATAATAAATTCCCATCTTCTAAAAGGTAAATGAGAAGGAATGTAAGTGCATATTCTTTTAGGGTCACAAACCTGCAAAGCTTTATCATCTAGTCGGTTTTCTCCATTTAGTTTTACGTCTACAACAACCCAATCTCTATTATATTCAAGATCTTCTTGTCCTATTTGCAGTAGCTTTCTTACAGAACTAGATCCACCATCTGATCCAATTAGGTATTTGGAGGAGAATTCAACTTTCTTATCATCTTTTAAATTTTGAATAAAAGCACTAACGTGAGTTGCTTTATCTTTTACTTCGATTAATTCGTGTTCAAGAAGTATTGTTGCTTTAGTTTCTTGTAATTTATCTCTTATAGCCTGATCAGTAAAAGGCTGATGAAACATTCTAGATGGTGTCCAGCCATTAGATGTAATAACACCCTTTAAACTAAGTACCCCACCAATAAATTCAAGGTCTTTGTTGACAAATCCTGCCCCTCCTAATTCAGTACTATTTTGAAGATATATATCGTCTATATTAGCCTCTTGAGCTATGCGAACACCTTGGTCGCTTATAGTCACTGCTCTAGGCAATGAGTAAATATCTTTATCTCTATCAATTGCTAAGACTTTCAAGCCGTAACCTTCTAGAAGTAATGTAGCTAAACTTCCTACAGGACCAAGACCGACAATAATTACATCAAAGTCTTGCTTCATATTTTTTCTTAAAATGTATTAATAGTTTTAAGTTAAGAATTGGGGAAATAAGAACTTTAGATTTATATTATTAAATGATGCCCGCCATCCATTAGCATAGTTTCGCCAGTAACTACTTTAGAGACTTCTATAAAATTATAAATTCCGTGAGCAACTTCTTCAGGGGTAACTGTTAAACCCAAAGGGGTGCTTTTAGTTAAATTTTCTTTTACAGCTTCATACTTACCGTCTCCCATGCCTTGTCTTAGCCAATCTCCTTGTATAAAACCTGGACATATTGCATTAACTCTAATTGGGCCAAGATTTCTTGCCATAGACTTTGTCATGGTATTTAAAGCACCTTTAGAGGAGGCATAAGCTAAGCAACTGCCTATGCCTTTAATACCTGCAATTGAAGATATATTTACCACGCTAGGGTTTTCACTATTTAGAAGCGCTTCTTTGCAGGTTCTTACCATTTGAAAAGGGCCCACAACATTAACTTTATATATATGTAAAAAGTCTTCAGCATCTAAACCCTCTAAATCTGCGTGATTAAAAACAAATTTTGTAGTTCCTGCATTGTTAACTAGCGCATCAATTCGACCCCATTTATTAATTGTTTCTTCTGCAGTTTTTCGACAAGCTTTATCGTCAGAAACGTCTGCAGATAATGCAATTGCTTCTGCTCCTAAAGCTTCACATTCTTTAACTACTGAATTTGCATCATCAATTGAGCTTGTACAAGTAATAGTTACATTCCATCCTTTTGACGCAAGTAGTTTAGCTGTAGCTGCTCCAACACCTCTACTTCCACCAGTAATTATGGCTACTGGATTTGATGATTTATTGCTCATGCTTAAGTCCCTTCTTATTTCCTGTTAACAAATTCTTTAATACTTTTTTCTCTTTTAACAAACCCAGGTTCATCTATAAAAGCTTGCTCAACCCATTCTAGAGCACTTTGTTCGTCTAGATCAGGGTCCCACGGTACGCCTTGAGGTTGGTCTACATCCCAAGGTGTATCAGTAAAAACTTCAATGCCATTTTGTTCTGGGTCACTAAAATAAAAGGATAGGGCATTACCATGGCATAAGGGCAAGTAATCATGATTAATAGAATCAAGCCTTTCTTTAACTTTTTTTAACTCATCAAATGTCCCGACTCTAAAAGAAATATGATTTAAAGATGTCTGAGTCCCAACCTCCTCTCTGCTTACAACAAAAGCCAGTTGATGGTGTTCATTAGGATCCTGACTCATGAAGATTATTTCTGGGCCGTTTTCTATTATTGGGCCTCTATCGCTAATTTTGAAGCTTAAAGTATTAGTATAAAAATCTAGTATCTTTTCACTATCTTTAATATTTATTACTGTATGTGACCAATCTAATTTCATAAAATTTCCTACTCAGTCATTATGACTTATCTACATTAGAATGGTTTGATATTCTTTTACAAGTATTCTTTAAAACTCCTAAGCCTTTTATGCTGGTTGTTACAATATCTCCCTCTTTCAAGAATTTACCTTCCATGACACCAACTCCACCAGGAGTTCCTGTAAAAATAACATCTCCAGTATTTAGGGTAACAATCTCAGATAAATAAGAGATAATTGAAGGTATATCAAATATGAGATCATTAGTATTATCTTTTTGTCTTATCTCTTCATTAACTTTGCATTCAATTTGTAAACTTTGTTTGTCTTTTAATCCATCTGGAGAAACTAAATACGGACCTATTGGACCAAAGGTATCAAAGGATTTGCCAAGATTAAATTGAGGAGGCTTTGAAGAAAACTGAACTTTTCGATCAGATATGTCCTGACCAATACACAATCCTGCCACATGATCCCAAGCATTATCTTTATTGATATCTTTACCAGGTTTTCCTATTACAACAACCAATTCAGCTTCATAATCTACATGATCACTTCTCATTTCAATATCTGAATTTGGCCCAACTAAACAAGTTGTATGTTTGGTGAAAATCATAGGGACAACAGGTATATCCATTCCAGCCTCTTCAGCATGATTCCTGTAATTTAAACCGACAGCGAAACAATTCTTAGGCGCTGATACAGGTGCGTCTATTCTTACATCTTTTAATGACCCAGTAGGTTCAGCTTCAGATAGACCAGAGCTTAATTTCTTCAGTCCTTCTAAGTTATTTAAAGCACTAGATGTATCTTCATCAAAATCTCCATTAGAGATAGTCTCAAGATCATAATAATTTTCACCATCTATTAATGCAGCTCTCCCTACTATGTTTGCTAGTTTAAAACTCATTTCCCTCCTTTTTTAATCTGTAGAGATTATATTCAATTCTAGAGATTTTATAACCTTAATATGAGAGCATACCCACTAATTCTATGGAAAGAAAAATATTTACTAATAAGAGAGGAGAAAATTTTTCCTACTTAAGTAATGAAAAAGAACAAAATAAAATAAATTTTGTTTTTTTTCACGCTACTGGCTTTAATGCTCAAACTTATGAAATTTTACTTAAAGTATTGGGTGATAAAAGTAATTTAGAAATAAACTTATACGCCCTTGATCAAAGAGGGCATGGATTTAGTCAAGCTGAGGCAATTCCTTCAGAACTAAATTCTTGGTCTGATTTCTTGGTAGATGGGTTGGATTTTATTGACTCTTTATCAGGGAGGGTTGTCTGCTCAGGTCACTCTATGGGATCCGTAATTGCTGCAAAGATTGCATCTATCAGGAAGGATAGAGTAGAGAAATTATTTATGATAGAGCCAGTTTTATATAGCTATTGGGAGTCCCTTAAATTCTCTTTACTTTCTAGGATGAGGATAAATAGAAGATTAGATATAGCTGCTGGTGCAGCTAAAAGAAGAAGAGAA
>PCBA01000028.1 GCA_002730855.1 Gammaproteobacteria bacterium | reverse complement strand
TTGGGGTTGTTTCTAATAACCATACTTCTTGGTCTATTTTTTAGATCAATTAAGTTTGGTGTACTTTCAGCATTTCCTAATGTCTTGCCCATAGGAGCTGCATTTGGAATTTGGGCATTGTATGAAGGTCAGGTTGGTTTCATGGTTGCCGTAGGAATGGGTTCGACGCTAGGGATAATAGTTGATTTCACGGTCCATTTATTAAGCAAATATGATTTAGCTAGGAGAGAGATGGGTCAAAACCCCGAAGAAGCAGTTATGTTTGCTTTTGAATCCGTAGGTTTTGCTCTAATCGTTATGACGATTGTTATTTCTCTTGGATTTTTAGTTCTTAACTTAGTTAATTTTATGCCCCTTCATGACTTTGCTAGGTTCTCGACCATCTCTTTCATAATGGCTTTAATTATAGACTTCTTGCTCTTCCCTAATTTACTCGTTAAATTTGATAAAAGGAAATTCTAATTCTTGGCTTCGGTTAAATAATAAGCCAAAACAATACAAGGAATAAGCGTTAGAGCCGAAAATAGAAAAGCAGTGTTATAGGTTACATATTGAATTATTAAAGGTGCTAAACCGTTCCCAATAATGGTTGATAAATTTGCAAAACCCATAAAAATACCGAAATTTGTAGCACTTGTTTGAGTTGTACAAAGTGCCATGAGAATAGCAAAAATAATTACTTTTACACCGGCGTCCGTAATATCTAAACCAATAATAGCTGAAGATCCTAGCTGGTAAGAAGTATCTGAACTGAAAGTGCTTAAGCAAATAAAAATAAGTAACTGACTTACAAGAAAGAAAATTAGCAACATTCTTTTTCCCAAATACAAAGAGAGCACTCCAACAGAGAGGCCTATCAACCCACCTATCCACATACCAACTGGTCTAACCGAACCTATATCTTCTCCCGTCATCCCTATAACTTCTAGATAAAATTTATTATAGATAACATCAAAAATACCGCCTCCAATGTTGCTAAGAAGCATGAATAACATTGCAGCAATAGCGGTCTTGTTTAATAAGCCTTGAGATATCTCTGAAAAAAGGACCTTAATTCCAAGCACATTCTTGTATTGATGATGATTTTCGGCCCCTTCTTTGTGATCTAATTCCGAAGAAATCAGAGGAAAAATAAAAGCAAGCGTCATAAAGCAAATTAAAAATAAGATCCCTACACTAAATCCGTAAGTAAAGAATAAACTAGAAGCTATTAACATTCCCGAGCCTCGACCTAGTATCTTGCTTCCCCACATATAACCATTTGCTTTGGCAAGATCAGTCTCTTTAAGGCTATCTGCAGCCAAAGCATCTGTAGCGATATCGCATATAGCTACAAATAGATTATGAATTGTAAAAATTACAATTAAAGAAGTTGAAACAGATGTTACCTCCATAAAAATTAAAGGCAGTAATACCAAAATCATAATAATCTGGCTTGATATTATCCAAAACCTGCGCCTGCCAAATTTTTTGATAGTTATAGAGTCTATTACAGGTCCAAAGAAAACTTTTAATGTCCAGGGAAT
The DNA here is from genome assembly GCA_002730855.1 of Gammaproteobacteria bacterium. Lineage (GTDB taxonomy): Bacteria > Pseudomonadota > Gammaproteobacteria > Magnimaribacterales > Magnimaribacteraceae. The sequence continues at coordinate 12,679 of PCBA01000028.1, read as the reverse complement.
CATTGTTATAGAAAGGAGTAAAGATATATCAACTATAGAAGCTCCTTCTGAAGCTAAATAGGTTGTTAAAGCAAGAAGAAATCCTCCCGTAAGACCTTGAGATAGATAAAGGATGCTTAAACAGCCTAAATGCCAGTTTGAGCCTTCACTTAGGGAGCGACGATGTATTAATTCCATTTAATCTATTAAAAAATATTGTTTATCAACTCGTAAGACCTCTTTTTTGCTGAAAAAGGTTCACATATTGTAATTACCTTAAGTTCTTCTGGAAGAGCCTCATCTAAAATAGGCTGCAACTTTTCTTTTATGGTCTGCGGACTTCCTATGAAAGTTCTATTTTCATTTCCTTCACTTGCTTTTGACTTTATTGAGTTTTTTACTTCATCTATAGTAGGAAAAGAAGAAAACACTCCCTTTTGAGTGTTTAGTCTCCACATGGAGGCACTCAGGGCTAACTCTTCTGCCTCTTCATCTGAATCAGCACATATAGAGAAAATACCCACACTAATTCTTGGCTTTTTTGAAAAAACTGAAGGTTTAAAATTATCTCTATAGTATTTTGCAAATTCTAAACAATCCTGATTTATAAAATAAGCTAAGGACATTGGCAGTCCAAACTGAGCTGCATACTCTGCTCCTTGTTTGGAAGACGCTAATAACCAAACTTCTGGTAGCTCTCCTAAGCCTGGGGTTACCTTTACGCTCTCAAAAGAATTGGTGGTAGATGCCCTACCTTCCAAAAAAGATTTAAGATCATTCATCTTTGTAGAGAAATATTCTGGCCCGGTAGTTTTAGAACCGTAAGCCAATGCTCCTGCTTGATAGGGATCACTTCCAGGCGCTCTACCCACTCCAAGATCTATACGGCCTGGAAATAAAGATTCTAATAATCTGAAACTTTCAGCAACTTTGTAGGGACTATAGTGCATTAACATCACTCCTCCTGACCCCACCCTTATATTTTTAGTTAAAGCAGCTAAATTAGGTATCAAGATTTCAGGGGAGCAGCCTGCAAAAGAAGCAGACCCATGATGTTCAGCTACCCAAAACCTATTCATTCCTATTGAATCACAATGCTTGGCTAGCTCGGTTGTCTCTTTTATAGCTTGATTAGCATTTGAATTAGAAAAAATAGGCGATTGATCGACTGCGCTGATTTTCATAAAAATCTAAGGCCCAATTGGCTTATCATCAATTACTTGGTCAAGATATTCTGACATACCGTATCCAACAATACCTTTATAAGTGTACTCGGTCATACCTTCGGTAATTCGAGTAACCAAATCATCACCTTCTGGAGTATTTCTCCTATTTCTTAAGGGGATTAGAGATAAAACCTTTCCCTGTACTTCATACTCATCTTCGTCTGTTTTTGCCCACGCAGTGAAAGTTCTTTGGAAATTATCCTCATCGTATTCCGTTTCAATCTTACAATCCCTTATTGACTCATATTTTCCGTCTTTTAAGACGATCCCTCCCCTTCTCTCAGAATTTTCACTTTGGTGGACTATACTGAACATAAACCCAATATCTTTATTAATATTTATGGTTAGCCATCTATACCATTCAATTGCTTGCCAATATCTTGGCCCCCAACTCTTGTCTCTAAGACCTAAACCATCAATAGACCACTCTTCACTATCAATTATTATGCTTCCTTTACCGGCGGTGTGTTGTTCGTAATGTGCCTTCGAAAAACTTTTTTCAGGGTCTAAATCCATAGAAGAGCCATCTTTTTTTACAGCTTGTCCTCCAAACATAGGTGAGATTCCTGTAATTAATAGATCAACTTCACATGTTAAAGTTTGATTTGATTTAAAAGCTTTACTTGGATCTAACATTTGTTTTGGCTCATCCAAAACCAGGATTTTACCTTTATAACTGACCCTTAACTCCTTAAATGGTTTTAATACCTCAAAGCTCATGCCGCCTGCCAAAAACTTCTCATTAGAAGTTATTTGAGGCCTACCAAACATAAATCCAATTCTTCCATCAGGCAGATAAATACAACAGGTCATTTCAGCGTATCCTTCATTAGGCCTATTTCCCAATCTAAACCAGCCGCCCATCTTCTTTTGGTGGTCAAATACATTAAAGTACATGCTTTCGTTGTAATTCGATGCTTCGTCTGGAATATGATTGTATTCATCTTCAGGTTCAAGTCTTATTTCTATATCACTCATAAATATTTTTAATTATTGTGTTGTTCTAGCGCCCAGTTTACATGCTCTTTCACAATCTCTGAAGGATGATCTCTTCTTGAATTAAGTGCTTTTATTACCTCACCTGAAGATGCAGCGTTGCCCAGTGCTACTGCGATGTTTCTTAGCCAGCTTTCGTAACCTGCTCTTCTAATTGGAGACCCTTCAGTTTTGGTTATAAACTCTTCTTTTGACCATAAAAATAATTCGCAAAGGTCAACGTCATCTAAGTTATTTCTTGGCTTAAAATCAGCTTCTTCAGTGTGTCTTGTGAACTTATTCCATGGACAAAATATCTGACAATCATCGCACCCAAAAATGCGATTACCCATTAAGGGTCTTAATTCTAAGTCTATTGAGCCCTTGTACTCTATGGTGAGATATGAGATGCATTTTCTTGCATCTAACTGATGAGGACCTGCAAAGGCCTTAGTTGGACATACGTCCATACAAGAAGTGCAAGAACCGCAGTGATTTGTATCTTTAGGTTTATCCAAAGGCAACTCTAAATCCGTATATATTTCGCCGAGAAAGAAATATGAACCAGAATCTTTACTTAAAAGAAGCGTGTTCTTGCCTATCCAGCCTAGACCAGCTTTTTGTGCAATTGCCTTCTCTAGAACAGGAGCACTATCTACAAATACTCTATTTTCATGGGATGAATGTTCTTTTATTTTTGAAGCAAGTTTTTTTAGTCGTGATCTTAATAATTTATGATAATCCCTCCCTCTAGCATATCCTGAAATAAAAGCTTTCTTGTCATCATCTAATAACTCTAGTCCGTTATAGTTCTCTGTCAGATAATTCATACTTAAAGAGATAACTCTTTTTGTTCCTTCTACGAGTTTATCAGGAGAGCCCCTCATGGCCTCATGTCTTTCCATATAAGACATTTCTCCATGAAAACCTTTTTTCAACCACTCATCTAAATGTCTTTTATCAGAAGACACATCTACATCAGTTATACCCACGTAACTAAACCCCAATTCAAGAGACCACTCTTTTATCTTGTTTGCCAATATAGAAAGATCTTCCTTGCTTGATAAATTATTCATCTATTAATTAGTGGAGACACTGTGCAAAGGCTATAATTTTAATTATTAGTTATTTTTTAAAAACTTATGCAACTTTATACCGCTGATCAGACAAGAAAAATAGATAATTTAGCAATAAAGCGAAAAAACACTTCTGGATATTCTTTAATGCAAGAGGCGGCTGAGTTTTCTCTTAACGTATTAATGCAAGAATATAACGATACAAATGAAATTATCGTATTCTGCGCCAAAGGTAAAAATTCAGGTGATGGTTTTTTACTTGCGAGTTTTGCTAAAGAATTTGGTTTATCCAGTTACGTTGTGATGTGTGCTCCTACCAAAGATCTTTCGGGTGTTTGTAAAAAAGCTTTTCAAACTGCCAAAGATAGCGGTGTAAAGATTATAAACTTAGGTTCATTAAATAGAATAAAAGTTTCAAAAAAAGCTGTTTTGGTTGATGCTTTAATTGGAACGGGATTAAAAGGAACGTTAAGAACTAACATTAAGAAATCTATTCTTGCTATTAATAAGCTGAGCGTTAAGTATCCTGTTGTTTCGTTGGATATACCTTCAGGAATTTGTCCAGATAGTGGTACTACGAAAGATATCTGTGTAATAGCAGATATTACCACTACTTTTGTTGCCCAAAAACGAGGTTGTTTTACTTCACAAGGAAGAGCAATGTCAGGAGAGATTTTTTACTCAGATCTCAAAATACCAAAAAGTGTTTCCAGAAAGATTAAATCTAATTGTCATTTGATAAATATGGAAGATCATTTACATAAGCTTATTTTAAGAGATCAAAATTCTCATAAAGGAAACTTTGGGCATGCTCTAATAATAGGTGGAAACAATGGCTTTGGAGGTGCAGCTATCTTGGCTGCCAAAGCAGCTGCATTTTCTGGAGCTGGTCTTATTGGATTGGCAACAAAACCTGAACATATAAACGCCAGTCTTGTTTCTTGCCCTGAAGTAATGGCGGTGGGAATCCATTCTGGACAAGATCTAGAAACTTATCTTGAAAAACCTGATGTCATAGCAATAGGTCCAGGCCTGGGTCAGACCGCCTGGTCTGAACAACTCTTACAAAGAGTATTTTTAGAATCTGGTAAAAGGAATGTTGCAGTCGTTCTTGATGCAGATGCATTAAATCTATTATCAAGCTTGAAATTATCAGCCGGAATACCAAAAAACCTTATTATTACACCTCACCCTGGTGAAGCTGCGAGATTATTAAGTAAAAGTATCAAGGAAATTGAAGCGGATCGCTTCAAGGCAGTCTCTCTTTTGCAAGAAAAATTTAATGCCGTAGTAGTATTAAAGGGTTCTGGAACATTGGTTGGGTATAAAAAATCGGGTAAACAGCATATAGGGGTGTGCGGTGCAGGTAACCCTGGAATGGCAACGGGAGGCATGGGAGATATTCTTACTGGAATAATAGCAAGTTTCTTGGCTCAAGGCCTTTTGCCTCATGAAGCTGCAGAAACAGGTGTAGATATACACGCTAAATCGTCTGACTTAAAAGCACTTGAAATTGGAGAAGTGGGACTTCTACCTAATGATGTGTTGAACGAAGTTAGACTTTTATTAAAATATGACTAAAGAAATAGAGACTTTTAAAGAAAACCAAACAATAACAGAAGGTATCTTATTTTCTAAGAATTTAATTAAAGGCGATATAGATAGGTCCATTATTGTCTACTTAGAAGGAGATCTAGGAGCAGGCAAAACAACTTTCACAAAAGGCATCATGCAAGGGCTAGGCTATCAAGGCTTAGTAAAGAGTCCTACCTATAATCTTGTTGAAATACATGAAACCGAGATGTTAAAGGTTTTTCATTTTGACTTATATAGAATTAATGATGCTCAGGAATTGGAGGAAATAGGGATTCAAGAATATGTAAATGAAAAAGGCTCTCTGTGCGTATTTGAGTGGCCAGAGAACGCAGAATCTATTCTCCCTAAACCTGATTTTACTGTGGAAATTGAACATATTAATTCTCTACAGATGGATTTAAGAAAATTAACTATAAAATCAGCATGAAAATTAAAAGAACTCTTATCTCCTTATTATTTCTAGCATACTTAAGCCCCGTAAGCTCAGAAAAATTAGAAGAGTTAATCTTCTGTTTTGTTGGAGACACAGGTGAAATTACAAAAACTCAAAGCCTGGTTGCCGAATCTTTATCTAGATCTGATTGCAGTATGATTTGGCACACAGGTGATATTATTTACCCTTCAGGTATAGAAAGTCCGGATGATCCTGAATTTAAGAATAAATTCCTCGTCCCGTTCAAAAAAATATTAGAAAGTGAAGTGCCCTTTTACTTAACCCTAGGCAATCATGATTATAAAAAAAATCCAGATGCTTACATTGAAATTGGTAAAAGAAATCCGCTTATAAATTACCCAAATAATTATTACTTTAAAAAATTTGAATCACTGTGTTTCGTAGCTTTGGATACAACAATATTTGATAAGTTATACCTTTTCTATAAGAGAAAAAACCATGTTAATTGGCTTACCTCTTCTATTGGTGAGCTTAAGGATAGTTGTAAATTTTCTATTGCAGTTGCACACCATCCTCTTTTCAGTTCTGGAGATAGGAAGAGAGCAAGTCCTCAATTAGCTTCTTTCTTAGAGTCTCAAGTTTTTGGGAAATTTGATATGTACATAACTGGACATAATCATGTGCTTGCTGATGAAGGAGATCTTGAAGGAACAACTCAATTAATAAGTGCCACGGGAAGTTTGCCTGGCGGATCACCTGAAGACACAATTGAAGGAAAATTTAATATAGAAACACCAGGTTATTTAAAACTTAAGATTATAAAGCCCAATATAGCAACCTATGAATTTATTAGTGCCTTAAACAACGAGGTTCTGTGGTCGAATAAAAAGATTGGGGCAGGCTTCCGTAATAAGTAATGAATAAAGAACCTGAGAAAGGTACTAATACTCCAGAACCAATCTGGTCGGATGCCTATACAATTTGTCAAAATCTCCAAGAGGGCTCTGTTTCTTCTGAAAAATTGATGGAAAATATTTATGAGCGAATAGAGTCAATCAATCCACAAATAAATGCTATCGTTAATTTGTTATCGAAAGAAGAGGCTTTGGCCTTAGCAAAGGATTCTGACAAGGTGTCGATCTCAGAAAGAGGGCCTTTGCATGGACTGCCCATGGCACCAAAAGATGCTGTAGCCGTTAAAGGATTTCCAACCACACTCGGCTATAAACCCTTTGCGGATAAGATTGAAACAGATGATGACCAATTAGCTAAAAGATTAAGGAAGGCAGGGGCAATTTTCATAGGTCACACCAATATGCCTGAATTTGGATTAGGATCTAATACTTTTAATTCTGTTTTTGGAACTACTTGTAATCCTTATGACTTAAGTAAGAGTGCCGGAGGAAGCAGTGGAGGCTCGGCAGCAGCTTTAGCTACAGACATGCTACCGCTAGCTGACGGAAGTGATATGGGCGGATCTCTTCGTAATCCAGCAAGCTTCTGTAATGTAGTTGGTTTTCGCCCATCTATTGGGAGGATGCCTAAAGGGTTAGGCGCTGCATGGTATGGAAGGTTATCAACAACAGGACCTATGGCAAAGACAGTTAAAGATACAGCCTTTCTAATGTCTATAATTTCAGGAGAAGATAGAACAGACCCTTTAACCCTTACAGACTCAGAAGAAGATTTCTTGCAGGCAATGATCCCATACAAAATAAAGAGTCATAACCAACTTAGAGTTGCTATTAGTCCATGTCTCGGAACTCTGCCCGTTGATAGTCAAGTATTAGAGATTATCAAATCAGCTGGCGATACTTTTAAAGGTATTGATGCGCAAATAACTTATATAGACCCCCCTTTAGAAGGAGCCATGGAATCTTTTCAAATCCAACGTGCTGTTGGTCTGAGAGGTTTAGGCAAAATGCTAGATCAATCGGTAAAGGATTGGAAAAAATATGCCAAAGATTCAACCAAGTGGAACATTGAAAAAGGATTGTCTCTTACTATAGAAGAGATGATTAGAGCTGAAATAATTAGGACTAATATTTACTCTAGTATATCTACTTTTTTTGAAGACTATGATGTTTTGCTTCTACCTTCAGCACAAGTACCTCCTTTTGATCTATCAAACGAATGGGTAAAAGAGATTGAAGGAGAAAAGCAAAAAACTTATATAGATTGGATGTCTGTTTGTTGCATGATTTCAGTTACTGGCTTGCCCGCAATCTCTGTTCCGGGCGGTTTTACCAACGAAGGCCTTCCTGTTGGTATACAGCTTGTCGGAAAACCTAGAGGGGATGTAGAGCTGCTTAAGATAGCTCATCTTTTTGAATCTATAACCAATTTCTATAAAATTAAACCTCAGTTCATTTAGCTTCTTCACTAAGAAATTTTTTAAAGAATGACCATACTTCTTCACTGGCATTGATGTCATCATTACCAGAACCTAAGTAGTACCAAGCTAAAGGATTCTTCCACCATTTATATGTAAATCCGGGCCAGATGTGACCTCCATCAATTACTTTATAGAACCAAACTTCCTCTAGTTTTTCTTCTGACCAATAACGTTCAAAGATAATGTCATTCTTATCACCTTTGCTTATAGAAGTTAATTGTATCTCTTCTTTTTTGTTAAGGTCATGCTTGGTGACCCAAAACTCAATCGTCTTCGGCAGGCCATAATAAGCGCCCCACCCTGCAGTATTCTCCATATCACCATCAAAATAAGAAACATTGTCGTTAGTGCCATGAATTTCAAAAACAGGTATAGGCTTAACAGGGTTACAATTCTCTAAGGTTTCCTTCATCATCACTCCGGCTACAGGTGCTACAGCCCTAAATAGGTCTGATGAAGTGCAAGCCAGTAGGTAGCTCATGTCTCCTCCGTTAGACATTCCTGTTGCAAAAGTTTTTTCTGTACTGAATCTATATTTTTCTCTTAGATAAAGAACAAGCTCCCTTATAAATGACACGTCATCAATTGTTGATTCAACATTGAATTCATAACCTACGTTAAAAAAAGTGTTGCCTTCGGCATCAATGGTTCCTTGAGGATAGACAACTGCAAAACCTTCTCTGTCAGCAACCTCATTCATCTTTGAATAAGCCATAATCGTATTCGCTGAGCTTGTATAACCGTGTATGACAACAACCAAGGGCGCTTCTGGCCCAATGTTATCTGGAAGGTGTAAATAATAATATCTGTCCAGCCCTTGATGAGAAAAAGTTCCTTCTTCCGATAGAACAGATGAAATAAAAAGAGCAGATAAAAATAGAATTGTTATTTGCTTAATCATCTATTACCTAATATTGAAATAGAAGTATTAAGAAAAGAAATACACTTCCAGAATATCAATTACCTACAGCAAATCCCCAATAATTGTAGCCAGCTATCTTCGGTGTGCTGGGAAGATACATTTCTTCCATCTGTTCAATCTTAAATCCAGAACCTTCAATTATCTGAGGAATGTTTCTATTAATATTACAACCACCAGCTATCTTTCCCCAAAATGGGTTTATTCTAGATTGCCACTTAATGATATTCGCATCAGGCGCTACTCCGTGTTCACAAAAGATTAATTTTCCGCCATTCTTTAAAACCCTTTTTATTTCTATATTCGCTCTTACCACCTCAGGAATAGTACACATAGTGTAAGTTACAAGAACGCTATCAAAATGATTATCAGGAAGAGGAATTTCCTCAGCGCCACATGATATAAAATTAATATTTAAATTTTCTTCTTTTGCGGCTTGTTTTGCCATGAGGCTTAGTTCATCTGAAGGATCTAGACCCCATATTTGGTCTATTTTTGAATGATCGTAATAGGGCAAATTAAGACCCGACCCTATACCTACTTCTAATACGTTGCCCTCTGCCAAAGGAACAACTTTTTTTCTTTGGTAAGTAATTGGCTTAGAACCACACGCACAATTTAAAAATTTCGGGAGTATGTATTTATCATATAAACTCATCACTCTAATCTTATACTTAGAATAAAAAAAGGCAAAGGCCATGAATGAAAATTTAAAAAATAAAGTTTGTTTAATAACTGGAGCAACCAATGGAATTGGACTTGAAGCAGCTAAATCTCTAAATAAAATGGGAGCTGAGATTGTTTTTATTGCCAGGAATAAAGAGAAAGCAGAAAAATTACAGCAAGAGCTAATGTCTGAGACAGGCCGAGAAGCTACGGCTATTATTGCTGATTTATCTTCACTTAGTGAGGTAAAAAAAGCTGCAGATCAATTTCTATCTCTAGATAAGCCTCTGCATATACTTTTGAATAATGCAGGGATTATGAATCGAGAGAGAGCAGAGACTGTTGATAGATTGGAAGAAGTATTTTCCGTGAATCATCTAGCTTATTTCACCCTTACATTATTATTAATTGAAAAAATGATTGAGTCTGGCGGTAAAAGAATTGTGAATGTTGCCTCAATGGCATATAGGTTTATAAAAGAAATAAATTTTGATGATCTTCAGTCAAAAGAGAGTTACGCACCCATGAAGGTATATGGTCAATCTAAAATGGCAAATATTCTCTTTACTAAAAGTTTGGCAAATAAACTCGAAAGTAAGGGTATTACTGTAAATTGCCTTCATCCAGGTTTTGTAGATACTGGGATAGGATCTAGCAATAAAGGTATACGGAAATTTCTTTTTAAATTAGCTTCAGTTTTTGCTAAAAAAACGCACAAAGGAGCAGAAACATCTATTTATCTTTGCTCTTCTCCAGAAGTAGAAAATATCTCAGGTGAATATTTTGTCGATTGCAAGATTGATGAACTTATAGGTTCGGTAAAAAGTGCAGAGCAAGCTGAAAAATTGTGGTCTGTAAGCTCTGAATTAACGGGTGTAGATTTAAATTGAAGACAAAGGGTCTACATCAATAGACCATCGAACTTTCTTGCTTGTTTTTGGACTGTATAAACTAGCCTGTACCAAGTCTAAGAATTGGTGTAACGATTTCCTGCTGCCGGAAAGAGTGTTTAGCTCCCACCTATAAACACCAGATTTTTTTTCCATTATTGCAGGAAGAGGGCCAACAACTCTTATATCTTTCGGGAAAGCTTTAGATTTCTTAAGATTATTTATGAGATTCTTTATAAAATCTCTACTAATATAACTATTAGCTGACTCGGCCTGTATCTTCGCCTGAAAAGCAAATGGTGGAGACTTTACTGACTTCCTTTCTTTCAATAAATTCTTGGCAAAGCTCTCATAACTACCGTTTATAAGTTCTTCTATTTGGGGGTGATCAGGACTATAAGACTGTAGTAAAACTTTCCCTGGTTTTTTATCCCTACCAGCCCTACCGGCTACTTGTGTCATTAACTGAGCGACCCTCTCACTGCCCCTAAAATCAGCACTATACAATCCAGAATCAGCATCTAGTATTCCAACAAGTGTTACTTCAGGAAAGTGGTGACCCTTAGCCAGCAACTGTGTTCCCAAAAGAACCATTGGTTTACCCAAGTTAATCGAATCGATGTATTCATTCATAGATTCTTTCTTTTTTGTTGAGTCACTATCAATCCTAAGAACAGGAAACTTAGAGAAACGCTGGGTCAGAAATTCTTCTACTCTTTCTGTTCCGTATCCATAAGATAAGAAATCATCTGATTGACATGAAGGACATACTTTCGGTTTATCTTTTTGAGATTCGCAATGATGACATTGTAATTTCGGAGGTCTTTTATGTAACGTCATAAGTGCATCACATCTATCACAGTTTGATAACCACCCACATGTTTTACAAATTAAAGAAGGCGCATACCCTCTCCTATTCAAAAAAATAAGGATTTGGTTGCCCTTCTTTAATTCTTCTTCGCTTCTTTCTATTAGTTCGTCACTAAATCCTTCTTTTAACTCTTTACCTCTTAAATCTACGGGTATATATCTTGGTAGACTCGCTCCTGTTGCTCTTTTAGTTAAATTCAACATCTCATATTTTCCCTGCAAAGAATTATTAAGGGTTTCTAAAGAAGGAGTTGCTGAAGCCAAAACTACAGGTATCTTCTTTATCTTAGCTCTATAAAGAGCTATATCTCTAGCTGAATACCTGAACCTATCTGCTTGTTTATAAGACAAATCATGCTCTTCATCAATAACAATTATTCCAATATCTTTCATGGGCATAAATACACTTGATCTAGTGCCAATAATTATATCTATTAGACCTTTAGAAGCTCCAAGCCATGCATCAATCTTTTCTCTATCATTTTTAGCTGAATGGAATGACAAAACTCTTTCGCCAAAGTATTTCTTAAACCTTTCTTCAGCTTGTGGAGCCAAGCCTATTTCAGGAATTAATATAAGAGCCTGTTTGCCTTTTTTGATTACTTCTTGAATGGCCCGAATATAAACTTCTGTTTTTCCACTTCCCGTAATTCCATTTAATAGAAAAACTTTATTCTTATTTTCAGATTTGATAATTGAATCAACTGCAAATTTTTGTTCTTCATTTAGTTTTTTCCTCGTCCTATTTCTGTTTGGAGTTTCTACTTTCTTGTAAGGAGAAAGCTCCCGCATATATCTTGAAATGAAACCTTTATCGATTAACGCGTTTATCGAAGAAGTATTTACTCCGTAAGCGGTAGCGGCTTTTTGAGAAAGGTCTTTCTTTTCTTTTATAAGTTCAATTAGTTTTTTTTGATTAGGGGCCTTAGAAAGGTCTTCAACATTTAAGAATTCACCTTTACTAGTCAGTTCCAGAAATTTTACTTCAGCAAACTTAGCTTCTTTTCCCTTTCTTATAGAAGGTGGAAAAAAATAAGAAATAACTTCGCCTAAAGGGTAATGATAATAACGGGAAGCCCAATCTGCTAACAGCAAAGACTCTTTATCCAATAAAGGCTTAGAATCTAAGACTTCTATTAGGTATTTTAATTTTCTGCCTTTTGGAGCATTATTCTTTCCAACATTCCATACAACTCCGGAAAGATCCCTATTGCCGAAGGGCACTATTACTCTAGATCCTGGCATAGGAGGTTTCTCTTTAAATTGATCTGGTAACAAGTAAGAAAACTTCTCTAGTATTGGTACAGGTACTAAAACTTCAACTTGTTCTATAGACATAAACTTATTCTAAACCTATTGACCCTATATTGGCATTTGCCTTGTTTTCTTGGTCTGGTATAGTGCGCGATCTAAAATTGAAACTTAATAAGATGCAAGAAAGTATACATCCTGATTACAAAGAAATTAAAGCAACTTGCAGTTGTGGAAATATAATTGAGATCAAGTCAACCTTAGCAGAAGATCTACAGTTAGATGTCTGCTCGGATTGTCATCCTTTTTACACGGGCAAACAAAAGCTTGTTGATACAGGTGGAAGGGTTGATAAGTTTAGAAAACGTTTCGGTAATAAATCAAAACCTGCACCGACTGCAGCTGAAGAGGCTCCTGTTGAAGAAAAACCTGCAGAGGAGGC
>PCBA01000027.1 GCA_002730855.1 Gammaproteobacteria bacterium | reverse complement strand
AGAGATCTCATTGTTGGTAGTCTAGTGTTACTCTCTTTGGTTAGCTTAATTTTGTATCTAGATTTGGTATAGGAGGCCTACAACAAGGCTCTCATAGCAATTAATGATAAAATATTAACTTATGAACTTAGGCTAATAAGAGAACCAAGATAATTTTAGTTTTACCTGCAAGAAATACAGTGAATTCCCATAATAATATAAAAAGAAGGAAGTCTAGACAAATTAAGGTTGGCAATGTCCTTATTGGTGGAGATTCACCTATATCAGTACAGAGTATGACAAATACTCTAACGACCGACATACAGGGCACTTTGAAGCAAATAAAAGAGTTAGAAGATAGTGGAGCCGATCTCGTTAGGGTTTCTGTTCCAGATCGAGAATCTGCCATCGCTTTTGCGAAGATCAAGAAAAGTACTTCATTGTCGCTAATTGCTGATATTCATTTTGATCACATGATGGCTATAGAGGCAATTAAAGGAAAAGCTGATTGCATAAGGATTAATCCAGGCAATATTGGAAAAGAAGAAAAGATCAAAGAAGTTGTTTCGATGGCAAAAGATAATGGTGTCCCTATTAGGATAGGGGTGAATGCCGGATCTTTAGAACGCAAACTCCAAATTAAGTATGGGGAGCCAAATGCAGATGCCCTGGTTGAATCAGCTCTAAACCATATAAACATACTAAAGCAATTAAATTTCGAAGACTTCAAATTAAGTATGAAAGCTTCAGACGTGTTTTTGACTATTGAAAGTTATAAAAAAATATCTACTTTAATTGACCAGCCCCTACATCTTGGTATTACTGAAGCTGGAGGTTTTAGATCAGGAACGGTTAAATCCTCGATAGGTATAGGCTCTTTATTGTTGGATGGGATAGGAGATACTATAAGAATTTCTCTTGCATCGGATCCGGTTGATGAAATTAAAGTCGGATGGGATATTCTGAGAAGTTTAAAAATAAGATCAAGAGGAATAAATTTTATAGCTTGTCCTAGTTGTTCTAGAATGAATTTTGATGTGATTGGAACCATGAATCAATTAGAATCTAGACTTGAGGATGTTATAGAAGATTTAGATGTTGCTGTGATAGGTTGTTATGTCAATGGTCCTGGAGAATCTAAGCATACTCAAATAGGAGTAACAGGGGGCTCTCCAAAGAATTTAATATATATTGATGGGAAACCAGACCATAAAGTTGAAAGTAGTGAACTAGCAGAACACTTAGAAGGTCTAATTAGAAAAAAGATTAAAGAAATTAAACTAGAAGAAGATAACCTAATCGTTAAAAATTGAAGCATGTCGAAAATTAAGCCCGTTAGAGGGATGAATGATTTACTACCTGATGAAGTAAAAGCTTGGGTGTACGCAGAAAAAAAAATAAAAAAAGTATTTTCTGCATATGGATATCAAGAAATCAGATTCCCAATTATTGAAAGAACTGATCTATTTGTTAGATCTAATGAGGCAGCAGATATAGTTACCAAGCAAATGTATTCTTTTGAAGATAAAGGAGGTGAAAGTATTTCCTTAAGACCTGAAGGCACAGCTGGCTGTGTAAGAGCTGCTATAGATAATGATCTGCTCAGGACGGATAACCCTAAGCTCTGGTATTCAGGTCCAATGTTTAGGTATGAAAGACCTCAGAAAGGAAGATCTAGGCAATTTATTCAATTCAGCGCAGAAGTCTTTGGAATAAGGTCTGCTGAGATCGATGCAGAATTAATCCTTCTTACTGCTAGACTTTGGAAAGAGTTAGGCTTAGAAAAAAGCATAAGGCTAGAAATAAATAATATAGGAGATAATGAAGCTCGTAAAAGTTATGTCAAATCATTAAGGTCTTATTTTAAAACCCATCAATCAGATTTGGATGATGATTCAGTAAGAAAACTTAAGGATAATCCTCTTCGCATTCTTGATTCCAAGTCCCCTGCTATAAAGAAGATTTTAACAGGCGCGCCTGAGATAGAAGAATTCATTTCTCAGGACTCTAAGGATGAGTTTTCTAAACTTACTACTATGCTTGATAATAACGGAATTGATTTCCTTATAAATTCTAAACTCGTTAGGGGATTAGATTATTACAATCAAACTGTTTTTGAATGGAAATCAGATGTCCTTGGATCTCAAGATACTGTTTGCGGGGGAGGTAGGTACGATAATTTAGTAGAAGAGCTTGGAGGAAGACCCTGTCCTGCTATCGGATTCTCGATAGGCATGGAGAGATTAATTCTTTCTTTGAAGAGCACATCTTTTGAAGAAAGTAATATCAGAAATATAGACTTTTATTTTATTTGTTTAGCAGAAAATAGTATTGAAAAAGCTATAATGTATTCTGAATCTATTCGAGACAAGTTCCCTTCTGCCACTATAAAGATAAATATGGGTATGGAGAGTGCCGGATCTCAATTTAAGAAAGCAGATAAATCAGGTGCTAGTTTTGCACTTATTTTAGGTGAAGAAGAGTTAGAAACTAATACATTATCTCTTAAAGATTTAAGATCTAAGTCTAAACAAGAAAATTTAACTGACGTAGATTTAGACAAAAGATTAAAAGAAATCTATAAATAAATTTGGAATATAAATGGCTAACTTTTTTTCAGCTACAGAAGAAGAACAACAAGAAATATTAATTTCTATTTGGGATAAGTATAAATATGGCTTTATAGGACTATTAATATTAGTAGTAGCTTCTATAGTCTCTAGAGATTACCTAACTGATACAAGGAATACTAAAAATTATGAGTCAGCTGTTTTATTTGAAAGATATCTTGAATCAGAAGAGGGGGGTTCTTTAAGCGGTCAGGCTTTATTAGATGCCTACCCTGAAAGTTTATATTCTGATTTGGTTAGATTTAATGAAGTTAAAGTTAGTGTTGCAGAAGGCAATAATCAAAAAGCTAAAGATATTCTTAAAACTATAATTAACAGAAGAGTAGATTCTTCTGAATTTAATCCTATTGTTAATGCAGCACAAACGCGCTTAAGTAAGATTTACTTATCAAATGCAGAATATCAAGAGACTCTTAATTTATTCAATGGCCAAGAGAATTTAACGGCGACTTTGTTAGAGCTAAAGGGAGATGCCGAAAATGGATTGGAGATGTTTGATTTAGCAAAGATAAGCTATATGCAAGCTATGCAAAGCACTCCAAGCCAAACAACTAAAGCTTTACTGGCTATGAAAATATCCGACCTTCCAGGAGTTGAAATTGAATAAGCTTAAATTTATTTGTTTGCTAACTATTTTGTTAATCCTAAGTGGATGCTCTTCTTTAAGCTGGATGAAGTTCTGGGGAGATGAAGAAGAAGTAGGACCTGCTAAGTTAGTTTTAATCGAATCAAGTATAGATTTATTAGAAGATTGGTCATCAAATTTTGGGTCTGAAAATAATTTTGGCAGATTAATCCCTTCGGTTTATGAGGAAAAAATCTTTTTTGTAAGTTCAGAAGGATATTTAGCTTCAATTGATTCTAAAACGGGAAGTACTTTATGGTCCATTGATAAAGGTGACTCAGTATCCGGTGCGATTACGGTAAATTTTAAAACAATAACTTACGGAACTTTAGACGGCCATTTGGTGGCTTTAGACTACGAAGATGGAGCAGAATTATGGAGATCACAAACTTCCAGTGAAGTTCTTGTCCCTCCAGTTAATAACGGCAATATGGTTGTTGCCCAAACCGGAGATGGAAGGATAGCTGGTTACGATTTTAAAACAGGGGAAAGGCAATGGTTTCATCAAACCATACTTCCCAAATTAACTCTTAGAGGAACTTCCATACCTTTTATTGATCAAGGGTTCATTTTTGCAGGCTTTGCCAATGGAAAAATAGCGATGCTTTACCCAGATTCAGGCGCTGTAAGGCTTGAAATACCAATAACAATTAATGAAGGAAAATCGGAATTAGAGAGAATAATTGATATTGATGGTAAGTCTTTAATAACAAATGACCTATTGATATCTGCCACTTATCAAGGAAATATAACTGCAATAAGTTTGAGAGAGGGAAGACCAGTTTGGCAAGAAGAGTTATCAACAGTCAAAGATCTAGCATCAAACGGAAATAGAGTTGTAGCAGTTTCTGAAGACGATACAGTAAAAGCTTTTGGTACAGCTACAGGTGCACTTATTTGGGAACAGTCAGGATTAAAATTAAGAAAACTTAGTTCACCTGTTTCTATCAATAATTATATTGTGGTTGGAGACTTCGAAGGCTATGTCCATCTACTAAATGTCCAAAATGGTAAGTTTGAAGGTAGAAAAAGAATTTCAAGGCAACCCATTAAAGAAATAACATCTGAAAGAAATTATCTACTTGTAGTAGATGAAGCAGGAAAATTATTTAGAATTTCTTTAAATTAACAACAGCAAATTTGTTGTTCCTAGAAAAATGTCTTCCGTAATAGCAATAGTAGGCCGTCCGAATGTAGGAAAATCTACACTTTTTAACATACTTACTGGCTCTAGATCAGCTTTAGTAGCAGACTTTTCTGGTTTAACGAGAGATAGGCAATACGGAAATCTAAGAAATTCTTCTTCAGTTCTAATTGACACAGGCGGTATTAGTTTAGAGAGTAGTGACATGTCTGAAGCTATAAGGAATCAGACTGAAAGTGCTATCCAAGAAGCAGATACTATCCTTTTTATCGTTGATGCAATAGAAGGCCTAATGCCTTTAGATAAGGTAATTGCAAGCTCTTTAAGAAAGCACAATAAGAAAATTATTCTACTAATTAATAAAGTAGATAACGAGAGGATATCAGACTTCGCAAGTGAATTTGAAGGTTTAGGATTTAAGACTTCTATCAAAATGTCTGCAGCTCACAATCGAGGCCTGTACGAGTTAACCGAATTTTTAGATGAATTAGACGATGTAGAAGAGATATCTGAATCTGATATTTCTAAGTCAGATTCTATGAGAATTTCTATTATAGGACGTCCCAATGCAGGAAAATCGACCTTGGTAAATCAGTTGTTGGGAGAAGAAAGAGTTCTGGTATCTAGAGAGTCAGGAACAACAAGAGATTCAATAGAAGTGCCATTATATTTGGGTTCAAAAAAAATTATTCTCATTGATACTGCTGGAATGAGAAGGAAAAGATCTATAAAAGAAGAAACTGAGAAGTTTTCAGTTTCAAAATCAGTAGAGTCTATAAAGAAAGCTAATGTTGTTATCTTGCTTATAGATTCTTCAGAAAATATTGTTGATCAGGATGCACATCTATTAGGGCTCTCTTTAACCTTGGGACGGCCAATTGTCATAGCAGCTAACAAATTAGATTTGTTAAGCGAAACTTCTAAGGCTGAATTAGAAAAGAATATTAATAGAAAGATTAGATTTGCTAGTCATCTAAAACCTCATTTTATATCTGCGAAGGAAGGGATTGGACTAAAGAAGCTTATAAGTAAAGCAGAAAAGGCATATCGAGCTAGCATCAAAGAGCTAGACACTTCTGTTTTGAATAAAGTTCTCAAAGAAGCACTAATGAATCAACAGCCCCCAATGTCTGGAAGGTTTAGGCCAAAGTTAAGGTACGCTCACGCCGGAGGCAAGAACCCTCCTAAGATTTTAATTCATGGCAATAATTTAAAAGAATTACAAGATTCCTATACAAAATACTTAGAAAACTTCTTTAGAAGTAAGCTTGATCTAGATTCAACTCCTTTATCTATTATTTATAAGGAGCAGAACAACCCATATAAGAATAAGCCAAATAAATTAACTGATAGGCAAATAAAGAAGAGAAAGAGATTAGTTAAGAAAAGGAAAAAATAAACTATGTTTAAGAAGATTCATTATATTCTGTTAATCTATTTCACCATTTCTTTAATAAACCCTATACATACAGAAGAATTGAGTAATCTAAAACTTCCTTCCCCCAATAAAGTCCCTGTAACTTTCGAAGCTCATGGAGTTAAGAGAGTAGATAATTATTATTGGATGCGTGATGACACGAGAGAGGACTCTCAGGTAATTTCACATCTCGAATCCGAAAACAAATATCTTGAAAATTGGTTTAATTCTGGGTCTGACTTAAGAGACCAACTGTTTGAAGAAATAACTAACAGGATCCCAAAAAAGGAGGATTCTGTTCCAATTAGACTAAAGAATTATGAATATTTTAGAAGATATGAACCAGGACAAGAACATGCAATTTATATAAGAAGGAAGAATAAGAATTCTAAAGAAATTATTCTCTTGGACGTAAATGAACTTGCCAAGGAAAGTGAATTTTATCAACTTGCCAATTGGAGTGTTTCTCCAGATGAAAACCTTTTAGCTTTCGCAGAAGACATTAGTGGAAGGCGCCAATACAAGATTAAGTTTAAAGACTTAATTTCAGGTAAGACATCGGAGCTTATTTTAGAAAATACCTCGGGAGACATGGCCTGGTCTGCAGATGGAAAGTACTTCTTCTATGTTTTAAGGCATGATGAAACACTTCTACCTTTTAAGGTATTTAGACATGAGATTGGTTCCAGTCAAGACCAAGATATATTGGTTTATGAAGAAAAAGATTCTACTTTCTATCTTTCTGTTGGTAACTCAAGGTCGATGGAATATATAGAGATATATATATCCTCTACAACTAGCTCGGAGGTTCAACTTATCGAAGCTAATAGTCCGAATAACAAGCCAGAAGCATTTTTAGTTAGAGAGCCTGACCATCTTTATTCGATAGAGCATGATCCAGAGGATAATAGGTTTCTGGTAGAGACCAACTGGTTAGCAAAGAATTTTAGATTAATGGCTTCTTCAATCGATGATTCTTCAAGTAAAGATAAATGGCAAGAATTGATTGCCCACAGGCAGGATGTTTTACTGCAGTCCGTACTACCTTTTCCTGAGCACATGGTAATTATGGAGAGAGAGAATGGATTAAGGAGCTTAAGAATAGTTGATAAAATAAATAATTCTGAAAAGAAGATAAACTTTAATGATCCTACCTATAGTGCTTATCTTGCAGCTAACCCTGAATATGATGCTGATAAGTTTTATTTTGGATATTCTAGTTTGAGAACGCCCGATAGTTTATTTTCTGCAAAACTGGATACGGCAAGAAAAAGATTGCTTAAGCAAGCCGAAGTTAAAGGTAATTTTTCAAGTAGTGATTATAAAGTTGAGAGAAAGTTAATAGAAGCAAGAGACGGAACACTAGTACCCGTATCTTTGGTTTACAAGAGAACAAAATTTAGAAAGAAAAATAACCCTATGTTTGTCTATGGTTACGGTTCCTATGGTAATTCAATTGATGCTGGATTCAGTTCGTCTAGATTGTCGCTCTTGGATAGAGGTTACATTTTTGTTATTGCTCACATTAGAGGAGGTCAAGAATTAGGAAGAGAATGGTATGAGGATGGAAAAGTTTTCAATAAATTAAATACTTTTTATGACTTTATTGATGTGACTAAAGGTCTGCTGAATTTAGGATATGGAGAAGAGGGAAGAGTTTATGCCGGAGGAGGAAGTGCTGGAGGGTTATTAATGGGGGCTATAGTTAATATGGAGCCATCTTTATATAAAGGAATAATATCTAACGTTCCTTTTGTTGATGTTATAACAACGATGTCTGACCCTTCTATTCCTCTCACCACAGGAGAGTATGATGAATGGGGAAATCCAGAAATTAAGGAAGAATTTGAGTATATGATGAAGTACTCGCCTTACGATAATATTGATTATTTAACTTACCCAAGTATTTTAGTTACTGCTGGGCTTTGGGATTCTCAAGTCCAGTATTATGAACCTGCCAAATACGTTGCAAAATTAAGAGACTACACTAGAAGCAAGAACCCAATTCTTTTCAAGGTTAATATGAGTGCAGGGCACGGAGGAGTTAGTGGTAGATTCGAGAGCCTTAAAGAAGTTGCTATGGAGTATGCTTTTTTACTGAGGGTAGATACTGATAAATGAAAAACAAAAGCCATGAAGCTTCAAAGGAAGATTCTAAGATTTTATATGGCTTAATGTTGACAATAATTTTCGTCAGTATGGGGCAGTCTGTTTACTGGCAAACAATGCCAATCATTGGAAGGGAGTTTGGATTTTCTGAGATGGAAATTAATACAGTTGTATCTATCTCTGCAACAATGTTCATCATCTTTACACCTTTTTGGGGTAGGCTTAGCGATAAGATAGGCAGGAAATCTGTACTGTTAATCGGATTGACAGGATATGTTTTATCCAACATTATTTTCTTATTCTCAGCTTCGATTGGCCTACTAGGCTATATAACAGGATTTTCTTTATTGTTTGTCTTACTAGTTTCAAGAATTATTAATTCTGCAGTAGGGGCAGCTTCTCGTCCTGCAACTGGTGCTTATGTGGCTGATGTTACTTCGTTAGAAGAGAGGTCTTCAGGAATGGGTAAATTCGGAGCTGCAAATAATATTGGTACCATTTTAGGACCTATTCTTGTTGGATCGATTATAGGCATCAATGTTTTTAACTCAAAAATTGAGGGATTTAGTTTGTTAACTCCTTTAGTCGTAATGTCTCTTCTTATGATTGTTGCAATAGTGTTTGTTTTATTATTCTTACCCAATAAAAAAAGTACTGTCTCTAATGCAGTAGAAAATAAAAGACCAACGTTGAATTACAACATGAAATTGTTGATTTCTATAGGTGTGATAATTTTTACCGCTTTTGCAATTGTGCAGTCAGTGACTGCTTATTATATTCAAGATAGATTTTCTTTATCTTTAGATGAAACAGCTAGGTCTACAGCTTTATTATTAGGAACCATGGCATTTACAGCAATAATAGTTCAGCTTACTTTCGTTCAAAGATTTAAGGGGCCTTCGCTAGATCTCATCAAATACTCTATACCTTTGTTTATTGCTAGTAGTCTTCTTATTCTGTTCTCACCGTCTTATATTTATATATATTCAGGCATGGCATGCATGGGTCTTGGTATGGGATTAGCTTCTCCGGGGTATACAGCCTCAGCCTCTTTGAATGCAGATCCTGATAGTCAAGGAGCTGCTGTTGGCTTGGCAATGGTTGCACCTGGTTTGGGTTTTGCTTTAGGGCCTTTCTTAAGCGGTTTGCTGTATTCAAGTTCTATGGATTTACCTTTTTTGTTTATCTTGCCTCTTTTCATATCTGTTTACTTTATTTCATCTAAACTAGAGGCACCTAAACCAAGCTAAAAGATATTGGTATTTGAAGGCCTCTGAAACTATAATGAGAGCGCTTTAAATGCCCCGCGAAAGCAAATTCTTGATAGGAAAAGTGATAGAAAAAGACAAACGACCAGTAAATCTAAATTTACTTACGACAAATCTTCCAATTATCGGAGTTTCTTCTATTTTACATAGAGTTTCAGGATTGGCTGTCTTCATTTGCTTCCCTTTAGTAGTTTGGTTGCTAAGTATTTCCTTGGAATCTGAAGAAAGATTCACTAATTTGCAAAACTCATTTCAAGAATTGATTCTATTTAAGCTGATCATTTTTTTTCTTTTTGTGGGTTTTGTTTATCACTTGTTGGCAGGTGTAAAAAAACTCTTAGTAGAAACACTCGGTCTTGGAGAAACTATAAAATCAGGGAATCTACTGACTTGGTTAATTTTTAGCCTTACATTTGTTGTGTCTATAATTGTCTTAATTGATATATTCAATTTATATGAATATTTGGTACTTTAAATGAGAAAATTTGGACCAGGTACAAAAGATTTTATAATCATTAGACTCAGCGCTGTTCTTATATTGATATATTCAATTTATTTAACAGCATCTGTTGTTTCAGCTGCTGGAATTAATTACAAAGAGTGGTCTTCTTTTTTTCAAAGTCCAATAAATAAAATTTTAACTTCTGCTTTCTTCTTAGCGTTTGCTATTCATACCTGGAGAGGAACATGGGCTATCGCTACTGATTATTTAACTCCTAAGTTCTTTGGAAATTTTGACAAATACGCATACTTAGTCTTTAGATTGTTTGTTGCCGCAGTAATTGCTTTGGTCTTAACCTGGTCCTTTTTTATAATTTGGTAAATATATGTTAGTTAATGAAATAATAAATGCTAAAGACCTCCCCGTAATAGAATTTGACGGAATTATAGTTGGCGGCGGCGGGGCTGGCATGAGAGCCTCTCTTCAATTAGCTGAATCAGGTCTAAACACAGCTGTAATATCTAAAGTTTTTCCAACTCGTTCCCACACTGTTTCTGCTCAAGGAGGGATAACTTGTGCTATTCAAAGCGATGATCCTAATGATGATTGGAGATGGCATATGTTTGATACAGTTAAAGGGTCAGACTATATAGGAGATCAGGAAGCTATTGAATATATGTGTAGTGAAGGTCCTAAGGCAGTCTTCGAACTAGAGCATATGGGATTGCCTTTTTCTAGAACTGAAGAAGGAAGAATCTACCAAAGACCATTTGGGGGTCAATCTAAAGATTATGGGAAGGGAGGGCAGGCCACTAGAACTTGTGCAGCTGCAGATAGAACTGGTCATAGTTTACTGCACACTCTTTATCAAGCGAATTTAAAAGCTGGAACTAATTTCTTAAATGAATGGTTTGCTGTTGATATGGTATTAAATAGCGATGGTGCGGTTGTCGGAGTCATAGCTTTTGAGATAGAAACTGGAAAAATCTATTACATTAAATCAAAGGCGACAGTCTT
>PCBA01000026.1 GCA_002730855.1 Gammaproteobacteria bacterium | reverse complement strand
GCGGTGTGCTCTTACCACACCTTTTCACCCTTACCCACATTGTAGGCGGTTTATTTTCTGCTGCACTTTCCGTAGATTTACATCTCCCAGGGGTTACCTGGCGTCTTGTCCATTGGAGCCCGGACTTTCCTCTCAATAAAGAGCGATTATCCAGCTAGCTCAAAACAAATTATATATTGAAATTAGAATAAAGAATAAAAAAATGGTTTTATTGCTCTTCTAAAGCGATCTTGTAAAGAAGGTTCCTTTTTTTATTAAGGATTTTTGACGCAATAGACAAAGCTTCTTTTTTCCCAACTGAATTTATAAGGATATTCAGGACCCTCTTATCTTCATCAGAAAATTGATTATCTGTATTTCTTGTAGACCCTGAAACAACAATAACAAATTCTCCTTTCTCTCCAAACTTAGATGAACCTATTTTGTTGATAACTGCCGTAATATTTCCTCTATAAAAAGTTTCATGTAGTTTCGTAATCTCTCTAGCAATTAGAACTTCAGCTTTATCTGGCAAAGACTGAGATAAATCTCTTAAAAAGTCCTCTATTCTTTTTCCTGATTCAAAGAAAACAGAAGTACCAGAAGATTTACAGATTTTATCTATTAGAGCTTTTCTTTCTTTATTCTTCCTAGAAGGGAACCCATAAAACGAAAAATTATCTAGGTTAAATCCAGAAACACTTAATGCCGCTACAACAGATGATACACCCGGTATAGGTACGACCAATATATCGTTCTTTACTGCTTCATTAACTAAATGCCTTCCAGGGTCAGAAATTAAAGGGGTTCCCGCATCGCTTATGAGAGCTACATCTTCTCCATTTTTTATCCTCTTGATTAGAGAAGGCGCTTTAGCCTTTTCTGAAAACTTATGATAAGAAGTTAATTTAGTTTTTATTTCATAGGCATTAAAAAGAACCTTAGATTTTCTTGTGTCTTCAGCAGCACAAACATCAACTTTATTAAGTATTTCTACTGCCCTACTGGTAATATCTCCTAAATTACCAATAGGTGTAGATACTAAATATAAGGTACCTGTTTTTATATCCATACATTCTTAATGAAAAAAATAACACTAGTCTTTATCTTGTTAGCTCTTTATAGCTGTTCTAGCAATCCTAAATTAATTAACGAAAACAAAGAAAACTTCTACATAGAAAAACCTAGAATAGACTATAAACTAAACTCCTTACCAAAGGATATAAATGTAATTTATTTTTCCGAAGAGGGGGAAGAGCTTATCTTACCAGACCATATCAAAGGACTTCTTTCTAACCATTACTTCTATGTTAATCAGATTAACTATTTTCCTAGGGTAAAACTAATAAATCTATCTAAGGATAAGTCGTGCAGGGATGCAAATACCAAAAACTCCTTCACTATAATCTTTAATTTGATGCATTCACCAGAAAATAATACCCGATTTAACAACTGTTTGAAGAGAATCTCAGATTCTAGATTATTTTATGTTTCTAGCCACAAATCTAAGTTAACACCTAATAGTGGTAACCAGTTAATTGTTGATAGAAATAAGGATAAATATTCTTTATTGAACACTCTTAAAAAGAATAATAATTCTAGTGTGATAATTGTTGATAACTTAACAGTAAACGATAAAGAAGAAATTGCAAAGTATCTTGATAAACTTGAGATCAGAACAACTCATAAAGCTTCTTTTACTCAGAAAGAAAGCAGCCAACAACTATTTAATAATATATTACTTCTTAATCAAAGCGCCAAAAGAAAGAGAAAATTATCTAGAGTTATTTCTGAAGAAGTTGCCTACCAAAAAAGGCCTAGAAATGATGTGACTGCTTTAATACTTTCAGCTAGTCTTGAAGAGGCAAGAAATCTTAAACCTGCTTTCGAATATACTTACGGTAATTCGTTACCTGTCTATTTTATCAATAGCTGGCAAACCAACCTGAACTATTCAAAAATAGAGAAAGATTTAGAAGGAGCTTTTATAGTAGATATGCCTTATATGTTAGATCTTATTCTTCCGAAAGAAATACCTAATATTGATAACAGAACAAGAGGTTTTGCTATTGGCTATGATTCATATGAAATATTAATGCTTCTAAATGGAGTTAATAACCTCAAAGGCATTGAATACAAAGGCTTAACTGGTAGTATCTTTTTTGAACAAGGCAAGGTTAATAGGATACCTTCTGTTTTCCAAATTAAGAATGGAAAATATAAATCTGCAAATTAGGAAATTAAGTAGACCTAATGTCTCTCTCTAATTCAGAAAGACTATCTATAAAACAGGATTTGGTAAACACTCTTTGCATATATTCGTAGATAGGCTTTGTCTTTGCATCTTTCTGAAGTT
Organism: Gammaproteobacteria bacterium; assembly: GCA_002730855.1. Classification (GTDB taxonomy): domain Bacteria; phylum Pseudomonadota; class Gammaproteobacteria; order Magnimaribacterales; family Magnimaribacteraceae. The sequence goes on along the minus strand of PCBA01000026.1, from coordinate 9,742 downwards.
CAATTCCAATAAGGGGCAATCTCCATAGTATTGGTGCAATACAGCAATCAACTAGGCTAAATTCATCTGACATAAAGTAAGGTTTTTCTTTTAAAATTGGTGACATTGCAATGATTTGAGATTTTAATTCTTGTCTAGCTTTCTTTGCCTTTGCTTCAGACAATACGCCATCTATTAAGTTATCGAATATCTCACACCAGTCATTTTCTATTCTCTGAATAAACAATCTAATTTGGGCTCTAGATACTGGGTATACTGGCAATAAAGGTGGATGAGGAAATCTTTCATCTAAATACTCCATTAATATAACTGAGTCATACAGACATACATCTCTATCAACTAGTACAGGTAACTTAGAATATGGACTGACTTCTAATATCTCAGAAGTTAAGTTATTAGAATCCATATCTATTATCTCTCCAGTCACACCTTTCTCACACATAACAATCCTAACTCTATGGCTATAATGATCTAAAGGGTCAGAAAATAATGCCATTGATGTTCTGTTGCTTAGAGATACCATAAATACTCCTCAATAAATTAGTGAAGGTCTTTCTTAAATTCTATATAAAGTAAATAACTTAGAATTGTAAAAATGAATAAATATAAAAGCACATAGACCCCTATCGACTCTCTTTCCTTCTTCATAGGATCAGTCATGTACCCAAGAAAGTTTGTTAAGTCTCTCATGCTTTGATCGAATTCTTCCTTATTAAGTGTCCCTGTTCCTTTTTGTACTTCAAGAAAGCCGCACTTTTCTTCCTTCAGTTGTTTACCGCTCAGAGGGTCTTGTTTAATACCACCATTATAAGCAATCATAGAGACTTGCTTACAAACAGAATATTGATCCCCTTGCAAATGAATTAATACATTAGGCATTCCCACATTCTCATACACTTTATTATTTACTCCTAAGGGCCTGGAATGATCAATATAAAAACTCTTTAAATAAGTATAAATCCAATCAGTCCCTCTTAATCCAGCTTCTAAAGTTAAATCAGGTGGTGTATTACCAAACCAAGTTTTAGCTTCTTTAGAGTCCATTCCTATATGCATAAGTTCCCCTATTTTCTGATCTCCAAAAATCAGATTTTCTTGAAACATATCTAGAGGTATCCCTAAGTCCTCAGAAACTCTTTTATATCTTGCATATTTGAGCGAATGACAACCTAGACAATAATTCATATAGATTTGTGCACCCCTTTGAAGTGATGGTATATCAGTAGGATCAACTTGAGCTGAATCACACTGTCCTTCAATCATGCTTTCTTCAGATAAGTAATGTCCACAAGGAGAGCCGGCAGCTGCACTTAGATTATTTGAAACCAAAAAAGCTATTATGAAAGATACTATAAATGCTAGTAGCGTAATTCTCTTCATGATAGTTGTACCCTATCTGGAACAGGTTTGCACCTTTCATACTTTGAATAAATTGGCATTAGGAGAAAATAAGCAAAATAAGTTGCTGTAAAAAATTGGGCTACTGCTGTTCTAATAGGACTTGGAGCTACAGACCCTAAATAACCTAAAACAAAGAAACTGATTACAAACAGGACTAGAAAAACTTTACTATATATTCCCTTATATTTTATAGATTTAACTGAACTTCTATCTAGCCAAGGTAAAGCAACGAATATTGCTATACCAGCTGCCATTACTACAAAACCTAAGAATTTAGCTGAGAGCCCAAACAGAGGAAAAGTAATAGCTCTTAACATGGCATAATAAGGCGTGTAATACCAAGCAGGAATTATATGGTCTGGGGTTTTCAGATTGTCAGCTGGTTCATAGTTCACGTATTCAATTACATACCCTCCCCCATCAGGATAAAAGAACATAATGGTACAAAAGAATATAAGAAAAACTCCTATCGCATAAAGGTCATGCATTACGTCGTAAGGAAAGAAAGGTTTTGTATCTAATGGGACACCATCCTTATCTTTAAATTTTTTAACATCTACTCCGTCAGGATTATTAGATCCAACTTCATGGAGTGCAAGAATGTGCACAAAAATAACTACAATTAAAGCTAAAGGAAGCAATACAACATGAAGTGCAAACAGTCTATTAAGAGTTATTCCTGAAATTAGATAATCTCCTCTAATCCAAGTCAAAAGATCCTCTCCAAAATAAGGGATAGAACCGAAAAGAGACATAATTACTTGAGCTGCCCAAAACGACATTTGACCCCAAGGCAAAACATAGCCAGTAAAACCTAACATACAAAGTAGAAGGTAAGTTAACCAACCAACCACCCAAAGAAGTTCTCTTGGTTTTTGATAAGAGCCATACATCATCCCTCTAAACATATGTAGATATATCAAAGCAAAGAAAGCTGAAGCTCCTGTGGTATGCATATACCTGATAATATATCCATATTCAACATCTCTCATAATGTATTGAATTGATGCAAAAGCACCTTCAGCAGTTGCTTCATAATTCATTAATAACCAAATTCCAGATAAAAGCTGTATAACCAATACAACAACTAATAAAACTCCTGCTAAATACCAAATGTTCATATTTATAGGTGCGGGATACTTAGTAAGATGCCTCTCCAAAGTCGCGGTAATAGGCAACCTATCATCAAACCAATTCATTATCTTAGTAATCATTAGGCAGTTTCTCCATCTTCACCAATCACTAATAAACCATCTGTCTTATAGTAATGAGGAGGAACAGGAAGGTTATCTGGAGCAGGTACACCGCTATAAACTCTACCTGCTAAATCAAATTTTGAACCGTGGCAAGGGCAAAAGAAACCACCTTGCCAGTTTGAATCAAAATCTGTAGTGCCAAGCTGTGGATAGAATTTAGGAGCACAAGCAAGATGAGTACAAACAGCAGTTAGAACAGAAATCTCTTTCTTTCTGGATCTGTATTTATTCTTTGCATAGTCAGGTTGTTGTTCAGTAGCAGAGTCAGGGTCTGCAAGTCTTTCTAAGTTTTTATCTATCTGATTTAAAGATTCTTCAGAATGTTTAACAATATAGATTGGAACTCCTCTCCATTCTACAATCATCATTTCTCCTGGAGCTAATTTACTGATGTCAGCAATTGCAGGTGCTCCTGCTGCTTCTGCTTTAGCACTAGGGTTCCATGACCCTATGAAAGGAATTGCCGCACCAGCTACTCCAACAGCTCCTACTACAGAGGTTGCTCCTATAAGAAATTTTCTTCTTCCTGGGTTAGGAGGAGGTTTTGGTTGCATATTACCTTTTTGAGTATTGAGGTCTCTTTCTAGCCTTCCTTAAACCTACCTTTTTTCTTTCAACTTTTCTAGAATCCCTTGTAAGGAAACCTTCTTTCTTTAGAGCAGGTTTTAAGTTCTCATCATATTCTACTAGAGCTCTAGCTATTCCTAATCTTATTGCACCTGCCTGACCAAAACTGCCCCCACCTGACACAGTTGCTTTAATATCAACTCCATCGGTAAGTTCAGTGGTCTCAAGAGGCTGCCTCACAACCATTTGCGCTACCTCTCGACCAAAATATTCTTCAAGTTTCTTTTTGTTGACAGTTATGTCTCCTGTCCCTTTCTGGAGAAAAACTCTTGCTGTTGAAGTTTTTCTTCTACCTACAGTTACAATTTGATCCAATTTATCTCCTTATACTTCCATTAATTCGGGACTCTGAGCTGTATGTGGGTGCTCTGAATTATCATATACTTTCAATTTCGTAAACATTTTACGCCCAAGTTTGCTTTTAGGTAGCATACCTTTTACTGCGCCCTTTAATACCTCACTAGCATTATTCTCAATCGCTTCACTTAAAGGCCTAGATTTAATTCCTCCAGGATAACCTGTATGTCTATAATATTTTTTTTGATCAATCTTATTTCCAGTTACCTTAATATCTTTTGCGTTAACAACTACCACATAATCTCCCATATCAGCATTTGGGGTATATTCAGGTTTATTTTTTCCAGAAAGTATAACTGCTATCTTGGTGGCAAATCTCCCTAGTGTCTTGTCTTTTGCGTCCAACAAAACCCAAGATTCTTTTATGTCAGATTGTTTAAAGCTTTGTGTATTCATTTGATACGCCTAAGATAAAGTATGTATAGGTAATAATCTTATAAGCGCGCGCATTTTAATGCTTACAAACCTCTTATTCAACTAGAAGTTTAAAAATTCTACCGATATTTATATTAAGATTGCACAAATAATATCCTTTTAAGAGTTATTTAGTTAAATTAACTTCTTATCTATGATTCTTAACGAAAAAAAATTAATCTACAAGCTGACTTTTTCCTTTCTTATAGGGATCTTTTTTGGAATTCTTTTAATTTATATATTTGATTTTTTTAAATTTGAAAAAGAAATAGGTGAGGGTCAGGCGCTTATTCAATCTTCTTATAATGAGGCAATTGCAAAAGCCTCTCCTGCTGTAGTAAATATTTATAGCGATCAACTTATTAATAGAAGGTCAATAAATTCCTCGCGAAGATTTGATTCAATATTTGGAAATAGGAAAAAACAAGTTAAAACAAGTCTTGGTTCTGGGGTCCTATTTAGTTCTGATGGATATATATTAACTAACCAACATGTAATTGGAGATGTAAACCTAAAAGTTACTGTAGAGCTGTCTGATGGGAGAAAATTAAAGGCCAATATAATAGGAATTGATAGAGGTACAGACCTTGCGGTGCTAAAAATTAATAGTTCGAAAGAGATATACCCTTCTATAGAGATAGAAGACTCAAATAAAGTAAAAATAGGTGATGTTGTCTTGGCAATTGGCAACCCTTATGGAATAGGACAATCAGTAAGTATGGGAATAATAAGTGCTACAGGTAGAGAATTTGATAACCCTTACTCTAATTATTTACAGACTGATGCTTCTATTAATAAAGGAAACTCAGGAGGAGCCTTAATAGATATAAATGGAAGACTAATCGGAATTAATACACTTATCAGAACAAGCTCTGGTGGTTCTGAAGGGATAGGATTAGCAATACCTTCTTCTAACGCTATAGATATAATTAGTGACTTAATACAATATGGTGAAGTAAGAAGAGGATGGCTTGGTTTTAGTATTGACCAACAAAATTTGCTTAGGCATGGAAGGCTTGTTGTTACTCAAGTTATAGATCAAAGCCCATCTAATAAAGCTGGTTTGCTGCCTGAAGATCTAATCTTATCAATCAATGGTTCAGTCTCTTCTTATGAGAATCTCTTCAAAACTTTTGCAAGATCAAAACCTGGCGACAAAATCCTATTGGAAGTTATGAGAGAGGAGCAGATCTTGAGTATAGAAATTACTTCTGGCCAATCGAATTAGACCTTTTTTCTTTTTTCTACGGAGATGGCATGCGCAGTTAGCCCTTCTGCCCTAGCAATAATGGAAGTATTTTCTACGTATTTAATGTAGAGATCTGGATTAGTTTCATACTTAAGAGATACATGACTAGAACTGACCATAAAATCTTCCACTGACAAAGGCGAACTAAATCTTGAAGAACTATTAGTAGGAAGTATGTGACTTGGCCCTAAAACATAATCAGATAAAGACACAGCTGAATCAGGTCCTTCAAGGATTATTCCAGCAACAACTTGGCTGGTATCGATCTTATTGTTATTAGCAAAGGCTATGTGTAAGTGTTCTGGTGCTAATATGTTAATTAATCTTAAAGATTGGTCAAGACTGTCTATCTTTATAATCAAACCATTTTCTTTAAGAGCTGATCTAATTATCTCACTTCTTTCTAGCCGATCTATTTGGCTATCAATTATTGCCTTAATCTCTTGAATAACTTTTTCAGAAGAGCACAATAAAATAGAGCTTGCTTCTTCGTCATGCTCTGCTTGCGCCATAAGATCCCATGCAACCGTCTCAGGGCAAGATGTTTCATCAGCTAATACCAGAATCTCTGAAGGTCCGGCAATACCGTCAATTCCTACCCTCCCAAAGAGCTGTCTTTTTGCTTCAGTGACATAAGAATTGCCAGGACCCACTATCTTATCTACTTCAGGAATTGACTCTGTCCCTAGAGCAAAGGCAGCTATAGCTTGTGCACCACCCAGCTTGGCAATTTTTCTTATTCCGGCTATTTTGGCTGCTGCAATCGTTAAATTATTTAAATCTCCACCTATGCATGGGGTAGTTAAATATAAATCATTAATATTGCAAGCTATAGCTGGACCAGCCGCCATTAAGACAGAAGAAGGGTAAGAAGCCTTTCCGCCCGGAACGTACATCAATACACTTTTTATGGGTCTAAATTTCCTATGAATTTGAGATTCACTTAATTCCAAATGAAGAGAATCTCTACAACTTGAGTGATAGTCAATTATGTTTTTACAAGCAAACTCTAGAGCTGATAAAACCTCCTTCTCTACATTCTTAACACATGCGTCTATTTCATTATCTGAAATAAAGAAGTCTTCAATCTGGTGCCTGTCTAGTTCTTTAGTTAGACTTATAAGAGCCCGGTCTCCTTTTCTTTCGACTTCTGAGATTATTTCAGCTACCTTAGTAACCACTTCTCTTTCAAAAGTACCCCTATTGTCAATAAAATTAGACAAGTCAGAATCAAAGTCTTTGTCGGATGTATTTAATTCATTCTTAAACATAAGATTAACTAAGAACTTCTTTTATTTCTTGGACTATGCTGGATTTCGTTTTCAATGCTGCTTTATTTGCTATCAGTCGAGTAGAAATTTCTCTTATTACTTGAATTTCATATAATCCATTTTCTTTCAATGTGTTTCCGCTATCCACAAGATCAATTATGGCATCTGATAAATTAAGAGCTGGCGCAATCTCCTGAGAACCATGTAAATAAATAATTTCAGACTGTATTCCTATTGACTCCATGAACCTTATAGAGCTCTTTGGATACTTTGTAGCAATTTTCATCCTAGTAGAGCCCTCTAGTAGATTTTTCTTTCCTGCAAGCGACAATCTACATTGTCCTATCCCAAGATCTAATAATTCAATATATTCTTCTGATTCTTTTTCTAATAATATATCTTTTCCTACGATGCCAAGGTTTGCAGCGCCAGACGTAACGTATGTAGGTACATCCCATCCTCTGATCAATAGCACTCTTACGTATTTACTCTTAGTGTTCAGTAATAATTTTCTTGTATTTTTAGGATTATCTTTAATAGCGAATTCGGTTCCCTCCAACAAAGGCAATAAATCATCAAATACTCTACCCTTTGGAAGAGCTAGAACTAATTCTTGCTTATTAATTGACATGCTAATTAAGAAATTCTCTCGATGTCAGCGCCTAATAATTTTAGCTTCTCTTCGATTCGCTCATACCCTCTGTCTATATGATAAATTCTATCAATAGTTGTTGATCCTTCTGCAACAAGGCCAGCTAAAACTAAGCTTGCTGAAGCCCTTAAGTCAGTTGCCATTACCGGTGCACCTTTCAATTTACTAATCCCTTGTATGACTGCTGTATTACCTTTTAAGGTTATATTCCCTCCCATTCTGGCTATTTCTTGCACGTGCATAAATCTATTTTCAAATACAGTTTCCGTCACAGTCGAATTTCCTTTTGCTATAGAATTTAAAGAAACGAATTGAGCTTGCATATCAGTTGGAAAAGAAGGATAAGGTCCCGTCGTTAAGCTTGTAGCGATTGGCCTTTCTTTTTTCATTTCAATTAGAATCCAGTCTTCACTACTTTCTATTTCAGCTCCACAAGATTCAAGTTTAGTTATTACTGAAGAGAGGTATTCTGGTTTTGCAGACTTGATCTTAACTTTTCCTCCTGTCATAGCTACAGCCGTTAAATAAGTACCTACCTCTACTCTGTCAGGCATAACAGAAAAGCTAGTTCCTTTTAAGGATTTAACTCCTTCAACCACAATGGTATCTGTTCCAGCTCCTTTAATCTTAGCTCCCATTCCAATTAAACAGTTGGCCAGATCAATGACTTCTGGCTCCCTAGCCGCATTTTCAATAACAGTTTCTCCTTCTGCTAAGGTAGCTGCCATAATCACATTTTCTGTTGCGGTTACACTCACGGGTTCAAATATTATTTTGGTTCCTTTTAACCTCCCTTTTACAGAGGCTCTAATGTATCCATCTTCTATATTTATGTCTGCTCCCATCAATCTCATTGCTTCAATATGTAAATTCACAGGCCTACTACCTATCGCACAACCTCCGGGCAAAGCAACTGTTGCCTTTTGGTATTTAGCCAATAGGGGGCCCAGAACCAATATAGAAGCTCTCATTGTTTTTACTAGCTCGTATCTTGCATCGAGGTTTTTTATTGTAGAAGCATCAACCCTAACTTCCATATCGTCACTAAGTAATACGTCTACACCCATAGAACCCAAGAGCTCTAACATCGTTGTTACGTCATTCAAATGGGGTAAATTTCCTACTGTTAGGGGGGAGTCAGACAACAAAGAGGCTGCAAGTATAGGCAAAGCTGAATTTTTTGCTCCTGAGGCATATATTTCTCCAGATAGAGGCTTTTTCCCTTTAATTAATAACTTATCCATGCCTTACAGAGAAGTCACCCACTCGTTAATCACAGCATCTATATTGTTCTGATTCTTTTCCATAAGAGAGTAAAATTGACTTCTAAAAGTCAACCCAAGATTTATTCCGTTTATAACAATGTTAACTATTTTCCATTCTTTATTTTTATCTAAATACATACTGTAGACTCCTGGGTAACTCTTTGAAGAAGTGATTATCTTTATCTCTACTCTTGTTTTGTTTAAAGAATTAGAACCTTCATTTGGAGGTAGAACTACAATCTTTTCGTCTTTAAATTCAATTAGAGTTTTGGAGTAAGTATTAAGTAAACTTGTTCTAAAAGCTTTAGAAAACTCTATTTGTTGTTCTTTTGTTGCTTTATTAAAATGCTTCCCCATAACGTTTCTAGAGATTCTCTCAAAGTCTACAATAGGGGCAAAAGCTTTACTTATTTCTTCGAGAAAAGCTTCAGGATCTTCTGTAAAGAGTCCATCTTTCGTGTGTAGAACGTCTATAATATTGGCGTGAACTCTATTGGCATAATCATGTGCAGAGAAACTTTGCCCATTAATTGTTATTACAAACAAAGAGATAAATATAAGAAAGGTTATCTTTAATGGATTAAGCGTCATAGGAGATAATTATGAATAAGTTTAGTTTTAGCATTATTATAACACTTGCGTTTTATCTCTCTTTATTGTTTTATCGAAATCTCTTATGACAATTGCATTCTTATCTATCACTTCAGGAATCTTATTAATTTGGGCTAGTGCTGAAAAATTAGAAAGGTACTCAGTTATAGCAGCTAAACAGTTTGGATTTTCCCCGTTCCTAATCGGTTCTACAGTAATAGCTTTCGGAACATCAGCTCCTGAGATGTTAACAACTTTCTTTGCAGCTCTTCAGAATAGAGGACCTATGATAATCGGTAATGTCGTAGGTTCTAATGTCGCTAATTTATCTTTAGTTTTTGGGTCAATGTTGTTAGTTGTCTCTCTAAAAAAGCAAGTGATTAAGCAAGATCCAACTATATATAGAAATCTTATCATTCTTTTATTATCAAGCTTATTGGTATGGCTTATCATCGCTACGGATCCATTTAATGTTACATCTTCAGTAATTTTATTAATCTCTTTAATAGGAGTAATTTCCTATTGGTATAAAACAAATTCTAATGAATCAACTATTGAAGAAATAATTGAAGAAAAGAATATTTCTTTCAAGTTATTCCTATCCTTGATAGTTTTAGTTTCAGCTGCTTGGCTGATTACAAATGGAGCTAACTTAATTC
>PCBA01000025.1 GCA_002730855.1 Gammaproteobacteria bacterium | reverse complement strand
TCTCTAGGGTCGATGATCTCATGGACAGAAAAGGCTTCAGCTCTTGGAAAAGGGTTCTGGTTCTTCGCCATCTTACTTTCTAGCTCTTTTCTTTTTGCTTCAGGGTCTTTAGCTTCTGCAATTTCTTTCTTAAAAGCTACTGCAACACCTCCCTCTAATGGAAGAGGGCCAGATTCAGAAGATGGCCATGCTAAAACATACCCATCAGGGCCATAATGAGCTGCTGCCGCAACTCCAAAGGATTTTCTTATCATAACGGTAGTCCAAGGCACTGTTGATTCTGTACAAGCTAAGACTGCTTGAGTGCCATGGAGGATGGTCCCATCTTTCTCAGCATCTGGACCTATAAGAAATCCTGGTTCATCAACCAAACTTACTATAGGGATATTAAAGGTATCGCATAATTTGATAAATCTTGTAGTCTTTTGAGCTCCTTCTGCAGACATTGAGCCAGCATAAAAGTTTGAGTCATTGGCAAAAATAGCAACTGCAAAACCGTTTATTCTCGCAAAACCTGTAATAATTCCTTTACCGAAGAATTTAGTCATTTCAAAGAAAGAGCCTTTATCAAAAACTAAATCAATAATATCTCTCATTTCATATGATTTTTGTCTTTCTTTGGGGATTATTGAGATTAAGCCTTCTTCCTCTCTATCGTACGGATCATCTGTCTCTATTCTCGCCGTTAGCTCGTATACATTTTGAGGAAAGTAAGATAAAAATTTAGAGATTTGATTAAAAGCGTCTTCTTCAGTCTCTGCAACATTATCTGTTACTCCATTAAGTTTATGGATCTGAGAACCGCCTAGTTCCTCTTTAGTCATTTTTATTCCAAAAGCTCTTTCAACAACAGCTGGACCAGCTACTAAGATTTGTGCAGTTTCTTTGGTCATGACCCTAAAATGAGAAGCAACAAATCTAGCTGCAGGCATTCCAGCTACTGGACCTAGCGCCGCAGAAACTACTGGGATTTCTCTTAGAGTATCTGCAACTGATTTAAATCTAGATTTAGAGAAAACAGGATCTCCCCCATATCCCTTACTTTTTTTCCCTGGTCCCGCAACAGATCCGCCACCACCTTCATGAAGTCTTATTAAAGGAACTTTGTATTTAAGAGCTAATTCTTCTGTGTAAACGCTTTTTCTTAAACCCGCTGGATTTGGTGAGCCACCTTTAACAGTAAAGTCTTCTCCACCCACCACAACTTGTTTTCCGTTGATCTTTCCAAACCCCAAAATAAAATTTGCCGGGGTCAAGGATTCTATTTCTCCTTTCTCATTGGTTTCAGAGCCACCAGCAATTTCTCCTTGTTCTTGAAAAGAACCTTTATCTAGTAATCTTTCTATTCTTTCTCTTAAAGTAAGCCGCCCTTTCGAATGCTGAATATCAATAGCTTCATCACCCCCTTGCTGTTTAGCAAGAGCTCTTCTTTTTTTTAATTCTACTGTCTCTTTCTTCCAATTCATTTTTCTGGTGCCCCGTACAGGATTTGAACCTATGGCCTCTGGATTAGGAATCCAGCGCTCTATCCGGCTGAGCTAACGGGGCCTTTTAAAGTATTCTAACAATTTTTATTGATTTATTATTTTCTTTGTTTATTATTGCGTCCGCACCGATTTGACCAGCTTGCGGGTGCTTTATAAATACAGCTAAACAGGATTTCTAAAATCTCTTTAGTCAAAGCGGACTAAGTTTATTAAAGCATCAAGAGTAGAGTTTTCTCTCGCCAACCTGTGACCCTATAAGGTGGTTTAGAATGCGGCTTGCAGCAAAAGGGTAATTTTTTATCTCTAGTTGATATTAGTCAAATAACTTAGGTTATTAAAAACTTAAAATTTATCTAGGAGATAATTATGAAAAAATTAAACATAAGAGCTTTAGGATTCTTTGCGTCTATTCTTATTCTAGCAGCTCCTTTACATGCAATTGAGAAAGGTGATTGGATTATCAGGGCAGGTTATACGAACATAGACCCTGTTTCTGATAACGGCGATATTGTATCTGTGCATGACAAGTCAAACTTAACTGCTACATTTGCTTATTTAGTTTCTGACAATGTAGGCATAGAAGTTTTAGCCGGTTTGCCATTTGAACACGATATTTATGATAAGGCCTTAAATACTGGGCTAAAGATAGGTTCAGGAAAGCATTTACCGCCTACTGTTTCGCTCCAATATTACTTTACTCCAAAAGCAAAAATTAGACCTTATATAGGTTTGGGGCTGAATTATACTTTTTTCTTTAAAGAAGAAACTAGCGGTCCTCTCTCGGGAGCCTCTTTAGACCTAGGGTCTTCTACCGGTTTGGTTTATCAATTTGGAATAGATTGGCAACTAGAAAACAATGTTACCTTCAATTTAGACGTTAGAAAATTTAACCTTGAGACAAAAGCTAATGTAACTAATATTGATAATTCTTCATTGGTGGATGTATTGCCTGCAACTTTGAGTTTTGATACTCCACTAGATCCTGTAACTATTGGGATCGGCCTAACTTGGGTATTTTAGTAAATGACAGTAATATTAATTTCCACTTTTCTTTTCTTTATTTTTACAGTTGTATTAATTGGATTGAGAAGTAAAGATTTGCATTAAGTGAAATTAGTTATATAATTTTCGTCAGCACCGATTTGACCCAGCTTGCGGGTGCTTTATAAATACTGCTAAATAAGGATCTCTTAAGGATTAACCTGTTTAGCGAAAGTTGGCAGGTTTTTTTTTAGGAGAAATAAAATGAGTTACGAAGGTAAAAATTTAGAAACAATAGCATTGCATGCCGGATGGAGATCAGATGAAACAACAGGTTCCGTAGCGGTACCCATTCATCAAACCACAAGTTATTTGTTCGAAAACACTGAAAAGGCAGCTAATCTATTTGGTTTGGCTGAGCTAGGAAATATCTATACAAGAATAATGAATCCCACAAATGCTGTTTTAGAAGAAAGAATGGCAGCGATTGATGGAGGAGCCGCTGGCTTAGCTGTTTCTTCAGGTCAGACTGCTTCTTGTTATTCTATTCAGAATCTTGCAAGAACTGGAGACAATATCGTTTCTTCATCGCACTTGTATGGAGGAACATACAATCAATTCAAGAACAATCTATCTGAAATGGGAATTGAGGTTAGGTTTGTAGACCCTACAGACCCAGAAAATTTTGCTAAGGCAAGTGATGATAAAACCAGAGCTTACTTTGGTGAAACTTTACCTAATCCAAAATTACAAGTTTTCCCTATTCAGGAGGTTGCAGATATTGGAAAACCATTAGGAATTCCTTTGATTGTTGACAACACGGCTGCCCCAATTTTTTGCAGACCTTTTGATCATGGGGCCGCTGTTGCTACTTACTCCACGACAAAATATATTGGAGGTCATGGGACATCAATTGGAGGTTTAATAATCGATGGAGGTAATTTTGACTGGGAGGGAGCTGGCCCTGAAAGACAGCCTAATCTAAACACACCGGACCCTTGCTATAACGGGATTGTTTGGACCGAGGCTATAAAGCCTATGGGGCCAATAGCATATATTATGAAAGCTAGGACCACCTTATTGAGAGATCTAGGTGGTGCAATGAGTCCTTTTAACGCTTGGGCCTTTATTCAGGGGTTAGAAACTCTACCTTTAAGAATGAGAGAGCATGGAAGGAATGCTTTAAAAGTAGCTGAATATCTTAATTCTAATGAAAATGTGTCTTCAGTAACTTATCCAGGTTTAGCAGAGGGCTTAAAAAGAGAAAGAGCTGATAAATACTTATCTGGTGGTTACGGCGCACTAATAGGCTTTGAATTGCCTGGAGGTGTTGAAGCAGGGCAGAAGTTTATAGACTCTCTTGAATTGCTTTACCATGTTGCAAATATAGGGGACTCTAAGTCATTAGCTATACACCCTGCTTCAACAACCCATAGTCAACTTTCTCCTGAAGAACAATTATCAGCTGGAGTGACACCAGGTTATGTAAGACTGTCTATAGGTATAGAGAATATTGAAGATATTATTGCCGATATTGACCAGGCTTTACTTGCTGCTAGCTAGTCTATAGCTTTGTGGGGTTTTCTGATCCAGAATAAACAATTTCTGGATCAAAGACCTTCTCTTCCTCAGTGAATTCTAGCTCAACTCCGTCTTCTGTTACGTTTTGAACAGACCTGTAGAAACAAGATTTATATCCAACGTGACAGCTTGCCCCTAAGCCTTTTATGGAAACTTTTAACCATACCGAGTCTTGGTCATCATCAATTAGAATTTCATCTACTTCATGAATCATTCCGCTGGAATCACCTTTTTTCCACAATACTTCTCTGCTTCTGCTCCAATAATGAGCTTTCTTCGTTTCAATTGTTTTCTTCAATGATTCTTCATTCATATAGCCTAACATTAAGACTTCCCCAGATGACGTTTCTGTGACTATAGCGGGGAGGGTTCCACTTGAATCGAACTTAGGAGCGAGCACATTCCCTTCTTCAACTTGTTCTATACTTTCCCTTTTAGCAAAATTTATTTTGATCACAGTTTTCCTCAAATTTAAGATGAGCATTTTATCAGAACTTTCTTATTGCTAAAGACTGATCAGCATCATTCAGTTCAATTCAAATATTTGATAAAATAGCTCTTTCAAATGCTTCCAAAGTTAAAAGTTAAGAATCTATCATGCTCTAGAGCGGATAATTTGCTATTTCATGATTTAAATTTTGAAGTTGTTGCCGGAAAAAATATAGAAATTATTGGATCAAATGGCTCTGGCAAAACTACTTTGCTACGAATCCTTCTTGGTTTAATCAATATTGGCGAAGGAAAGTTAGAGTGGTTAGATAATGAAGAGAACTATAATCACTACAGATCTATAGATTGTTTCTATCAAGGTCATTCTTTGGGAATAAAGAATTTATTAAGTGCTCATGAAAACCTAAGTCTATCTAGCTATTCTTTTGGAGCTTCTGAAGAAAAAATCGCTTACGCTTTAGATAGGGTTGGAATTAAAAATCATTTATCTTTTACCTCGGAGCTGTCCGTTGGTCAAAAGAAAAGAATTTCAATTGCTAGATGGTTATTAAAAGATTTCGGTATTTATTTTATAGATGAACCTTTTTCTGCTTTAGATGACCAGGCCACAAGTTTAATTATAGAAATAATTGAAGAACTAAATGCTAAAGGAGCCTCTTTTGTTATAACCGGCCATAGAGCTTCTGATGTTATCTCTAATCAAATCTTTTTAGATCATGAAGTCTGATATATACAATTGGTTCTTTTTAATTTTAAAGAGGGATTTATTGATAGCCTTTAGAAGGTCTTCAACGTACATCACTCCGCTAATCTTTTTTCTAATAGTAGTTAGTTTTTTCCCATTAGCTTTAAGCCCTGATCAAGACTTCTTGAGGTCATTAGCACCAGGAGTTATTTGGATAGCAGCGTTATTGTCTTCATTGTTGGCAGTTGAGACTATATTTAGTGAAGATTTCAAAGACGGCACACTAGATGAGTTTTTCGTTACGAATGAACCTTCGTTCGTGCTGGTGTTTGCAAAAGTTCTATGCCATTGGTTAATTACAGGACTTCCTATTTTATTAGCTTCTGCTATCAGTTCTATAATATTGTATTTACCTGCAAGTAGCTTTTTACCTATGATTTGTAGTTTGATCTTAGGGACATTTTTTATGAGTCTTTTGGGAGCCATGGGAGCGGCTCTTTCATTAGGGAGGTCGGCAATATTGAGTTCAATTATCGTATTACCATTTTCTATACCTACTCTGTTAATGGGGACGGCTGTTGTTTCCTCAGCAATTAATAATCAAGATTATTCAGGTTTTTTATTAATTATGGGGGCAATGTTAGCAATAGGCATACCCGGGCTATGTTTACTTACCGTAGAGGCAATACTTTTAAATTATGAGTAGAATTTGGAATTTTATTAAAAGCTGGACTGTAGAGATGGGTTCACCCCCATTATTCTTTCAATGGTCTTCAAAAGCATTACCTTGGCTTGCAATAATTTCAATAATTGTTTTCTCAATAGGTATGGTGTGGGGTATTTTTTACTCTCCTACAGATTATAAGCAAGGAGACGTATATCGCATTATTTACATCCATGTTCCTTCAGCGATATTAGGTCAATCTATCTTAATGTTCATGGCAATCTGTGGTTTCATCACAGTGGTTTGGAGAGTGAAAATATCAGGTATGCTGATAAAATCTGCTGCGTCTATAGGAGCAAGTTTTACTTTAATAGCTTTAATTACTGGCTCAATTTGGGGAAAACCTACATGGGGTACTTGGTGGGTTTGGGACGCAAGATTAACTTCAACTCTAATTCTCTTCTTTATCTATACAGCAATTATAGGGTTACATTCCTCGCTTGATGATAAGACTAAAGCTGATCGAGCAATTTCAATACTCTCATTGGTTGGGATCGCTATAATTCCAATAATCAAGAAGTCAGTAGATTGGTGGTATACATTGCACCAGCCTTCAACCTTCACTCTGTCTTCAGCACCAAGCATGGCCCCTGATATGTATCAACCTCTCTTAGTTTGTGTTTTAGGCTTCTATCTAATATTCGCGTTCTTATTAACTATGAATCTCAGGGCTGAAATAGTGTTTAGAGAAAAAAATAAAACTTGGGTTTCGAAACAATACTTAAACAGGCAGAAGAATGATAAATAACTTATCTGCAATTATTTATATGGATGGCAATGGTTTATATGTATGGGTATGTCTTCTTGTATTGATTCTTATACTTGGTATAAACATATACTTGCCAAGCAGAAGATTAAAGAAAATCTATAAAGAGAATAAAACTAACGGCCTATGAATCCGATAAGAAAGCAAAGAATTTATGCTCTTGTGGCTATTGTAGTCGCTTCAATCGTAGCAATTTATCTTGTTATTTCTGCATTATCTAAGAATTTAAATCTATTTTATTCCCCTACTGAATTAGTGAATAGCGAACTATCTTCAGAGACATTAATTAGGGCAGGTGGGATGGTTAGGGAAGGTTCTATTAAAAGAAGCAAGAATTCATTAAATGTTGAATTTATTGTGACCGACTTTAATAGTGATTTAATCATAAATTATTCTGGAATTCTCCCCGATCTATTTACAGAAAATGCAGGCGTGGTAGTACAAGGTTATTTAATTGAGGACGGTACATTTAAAGCAAT
>PCBA01000024.1 GCA_002730855.1 Gammaproteobacteria bacterium | reverse complement strand
TAACTTAATTCTACAAAATTTTAATCTTGGAGAGCTCTTTATAGGCTTTACTGTTTTAGCAATCGGAACTAGTCTACCTGAAATTGCTGCTTCAATTTCATTAGCTCTAAAAGGAAGATATGAAACTGTAGCAGGGACATTAATAGGGTCCAATATATTTAACGGACTCTGTGTTTTAGCTATACCTGGGTTATTTTCTAATAATGAAATGGGTGTGAGTTGGAATTATTCTGACTGGTCCAATTTATTACTTATATTATTTTGCATAACTTCAATATTTTCGTTTTACATCCTTAGCCTTTCTAAAAAAGGACGGAAGGCAAGCCTGTTATTAAGTCTTTTATTCTTAAGTACTTACTTTGTTTCATTAATATATGCATACTAACTTATAGAAAAACAATGAAAAAAACTAATCATCTTAAAATAGGCCGTAAAACCATTAGGATTGAATCTAAAGGTTTAGAAAATCTAGCAAATTCTTTAGGAAAAGAGTTCAATGAGGTTTGCGATAGCCTATTAAAAACAAAAGGCAAGATTGTTACATTAGGGGTAGGAAAATCTGGACACATAGCAAAAAAAATATCCGCTACACTATCCAGCACTGGCTCTCCTTCTAATTTCATTAATGCAGCAGAAGCACTACATGGTGATATCGGAGGAATCAATAGAGCGGACAAAATAATTATCTTTTCGCATTCAGGAGAAAGTAAGGAAATCATAGACCTTATTCCTTATCTAAAGAATGTTGGATGCGATTTCTTTTCAATAACTGGTTCGAAAAAATCTACCATTGCCACTAGCTCCAATAAAAATATTGATACTGGCATTTCTGAAGAAGCGTGCCCTTTGGACTTAGCTCCCACGACAAGCACGACAGCTTCTCTTGCTTTAGGAGATGCTATTGCAGTTGCTTTATTAGAGGCTAAACAATTTAAAACGGATGATTTTGCTAAATCTCATCCTGGAGGAAAATTAGGAAAAAGATTAATACTTAGAGTAGAAGACATTATGAAAAAAGGGAAAGAACTTCCAATAGTGTCGCCTATAGATTCATTAGCGAAAACACTAATTGAAATAAGCTCCAAAGGATTGGGATCAGCCTTAGTTGTAGAAAAATCTAAACTAAAAGGAATATTTACTGATGGAGACTTAAGAAGAGCTATCAACAACAACACTGATCTATCAACAACTCAAATTTCTAAAGTAATGTCAACCAAGGTAAAAACAATCTTATGTTCAGACTTAGCTATTCAAGCTATTGAAATCATGCAAAAAAGTAAGATTTATTCCTTAGTAGCAATTAATAATCAAGGACAACCAGTTGGAATCCTAAGAATGCATGACCTTATTGAAGCTGGATTAGTATGAATCTATGAAAACTTCCTGTTTTCTTTTCCTAACAATTATTTATCAGAATCCTTTGATGGGCTATTCGGACATAGAAACTGATATTTTTAATCCATTAAAGAACTTTATGGAAATAAATGAAGCTGTCTTGGAAATACAGAATGAAGATGGTTTTATTAATAAGATTAAAGCTAAAAAGGCTTGGCTCAACGCCGATAAAGAAATAATACGTTTTATTGGTGATGTAAAAATAAACTATTTCATCAACGATGATGCTTACCTGCTACAAACAAATGAGTTGGATCTTGATCTAAAAATTAAATCTATTCTTTCAAACGAAAAAGCTATTCTGAAATCTAACAGATTTGAAATCAGTTCATCAAGTTTTAAGACAAGCAATAACTATCAAACCGATAATAATATTTCATTTTCTCAAGGAAACTTTAGCCATACCCCTAAAGACGAAAAAGAATTGCCAAACTATGGAAAGGCAGATCATATTGAATACTCTCCTGATGAGGGTTTAATTCTGTTAAAAGGCAACGCAGAAATCGTACAAAAAGACATGAAGATTTTATCTGACCATATACTCTATAATTTAAGAAATGGTGAAATTATAGAATCTCTAAATGCTAAGATCCTTAATAACTCGTGAAATTATCTGTATCAGAACTAAAAAAAACTTATGCTGAGAAAGTTGCTGTAGATTCCGTGTCTTTTGAAATGGAATCTGGCTCTACAGTAGGATTACTGGGCCCAAATGGAGCCGGAAAAACAACTCTGTTTTATATGATAGTAGGCTTGCTCAGCAGTAATTCAGGTACCATCAAAATGGATGGTAGCGATATAGGAAACACTAATATTTCTACCAGGTCCCTTCTTGGATTATCTTATCTACCTCAAGAGCCTTCTATCTTTAGGAAACTAACTGTTAAAGAAAATATTTTATCTGCCTTACAACAGAGAGAAGATCTAGATGAAAAATCTATTCAAAAGGAACTAGATAGGTTGGTAGAAGAGTTTGATCTAAACGATTTTGTTAATACATTAGGCATTAAACTGTCTGGCGGTGAAAGAAGGAGAACAGAGATTGCCCGTTCTCTTGGATCTAATCCCAAATTTGTTTTACTTGATGAACCTTTTGCAGGAATTGATCCTATTGCTGTATCTGAATTAAAGCAAAGTATTAAAACACTTAACTCTAAAGACATTGGAGTGCTTATAAGCGATCATAATGTGAGAGATACTATGCAAATCTGCAACCATGTTCTTATAATCAATCAAGGTAAAATAATTGCTGAAGGCAAACCCGAACATATTAGGACTGATCCTTTGGTTAAAGAGGTCTATCTAGGCAATGATTTTATAGACTAAAGTGAAGCAAAGTCTCAAACAAAAGCAAAAGTTATCTTTAAGCTTAACTGTAAATCTTCAGAATCAAATAAAGCTCTTATCCCTCAGCGGGTTTGAAATCAGATCTAAGTTAGAGGATTTAATTTTAGAGTTTTGTAATGATAAAGAAGATAAAAAAATAGCTTTCTTCCAAGATGAGCTATTAATTGATAAATACAAAAATATTATTAATTCGCAAGCCGGAAATAATTTAGCTGAAATACCTATTGATTCAAGTATTAATCTAAAAGAGAAATTGATTGAACAATTAATGATTTCTAACTTAAAAGATTTTGAAATGTTAATAGGCGAATATCTAATCGATTCGATACAAGAAAATGGAAGATTAGAGCCTGAAATAGATTTTCAGGATATTACGAAGATTGTTGAAGAAGATTTTAATTTAACTATAAGTACCAAAGAGATAGAAAAGGTTTTAAAAGAAATACAACATTTTGACCCGCCGGGCTGTGGCTATAGATCTATCTTTGAATCTTTAAAGGTTCAAATTAACTGCCTAGATATAAGCCAAGAAGAAGGCATTGAGTTAAATCATGCTCTTAAATTACTACTTGAAGAAAAAGTTGCATTAGAAGATCTTGACCAAAAAACAAGAAGGAACATAAAGATTCTAAATTTTGATCCTGGATTAAATTTTGGTTCGAATAATGAATCTTACATTAGACCGGATTTAATAGCTTTGTACGAAAATAGAAATTGGCATGTGTCACTAAACGATAACTTCATGCCTAAAGAGCTTATCCAAAGAATTAGAGATAAGATTGGTTCTGAAAAGATTGATAAAAATCATGAAGCTAAATCATTCTTAAGAGGCCTTGAGAGAAGACAGCAAACCCTTTTAGTAGTTGCTCAATATATAGTAAGCATTCAGTCTGATTTTCTTAGCAAAGAGTCTAGTAAAAGGCCCTTATCTATAAAAGAGATAGCAAAGTCTCTACAAATAAGCGAATCTACAGTTTCAAGGATTGTTAATAATAAATATATCCAATTTCCAGATAAATTAATCTTACTGAAAAATATACTGCAAAAAAGAGTTAATATTTATGCAAAAGGAGAAGATGTAACTCCAAAACAGCTCATACGATATATAGGGGATCTTATTAGTGAAGAAGATAAAAAGAGACCTTTAAGTGACGAGCTTATAAAAAATTGTTTATCAAAAGATTATTCGATCTTTTTAGCTAGGAGGACAGTAACGAAGTATAGGATTGAGTCGGGTTATGAGTCTTCCAGAATAAGAAAGGTATAAATCTCAAAAAAATTTACATTGCTATTTACTTAGACTCTTTCTCAAACCATCCTTGAAAGTCAGTCTTTGGATTATCAATAGACCCAGTGACCAACCATTTTCCCGAACTTAACTTATCAAGATTTCTTTCAAAAGCCTTACCAGCTATATAGACAACTCCTGCTGTAATAGGACCTCCCAATATGAGTGCATAAGCAGGAAGGTATTCTCTTAAAGGTAATGTCATAATAACCTCAAGGTCAATATCTCCTACTCTACCTTCGCTGGCTCTGCTTATCGTGCCTTTCCATCTGAATTCGCTAGAACCACTTGTAAATATAATAGGGTCATTGATTTCTAGGCTGTTAGGCCTTATCTTTATAGAACCTTTGACGTTATCGGCGCTGAAGCCTCTTTTATATAATTTTCTAAAATCAAGATTTGTTACTTTCTCAAAAGAATCAGTTATGTTAAATATATTAATCAATCTTAGAAAGTTGTTAGGCATCTCAATATTTTCATCATTTTCAATAGTAAGGTCGTCTAATTCAAAAGAAATTTCTCCAACAAATGAACTGTAATTAAAGTTCCAAGGCAAAGAACTCCATCTTATGTCAGTAAAGAGGCTAACTTTATCTAACTCAAAATTAGGCTCTAATCCAATTTGCTTAAAACCTTTCTCCGGCGAACCAGAATAAATTTGCGTTTCCAATGAAGAGGCCCAACCTAATGGAGTTTTTATTATTTCCAGTGTTGAGTTATTTTCTTTGTTTCTTTTGAGGCCCCACTTCCCGTACTTTCCTTCCATATTTATCAAACTTAAAGCATTGTTATTAGGAACAACAAGAAACTTCCAATTTCCATAATCCGTAGAGTTAAAAATGAGCGCATCTGTTTTAAATTCTATAGTCGTATTTATATTATTAAATAGAGTTAGAAAACTTTGCTGAGAAGTTTCTTTAGATTGATTTAATTTAATAAAGTCTAATTGAATAGATAAATCTCTTTGTTTATCCTTAGGAATTGTAAAAGTGCCAGTAACATCAGAGTTCTCAAACCTAATCTCGTTTCCTTTATCATTAAGAAGAGAAGTGTACCTTGTGTTAGATAAAGTAAGATTCGAGAAACTAGTCTCTGCTACATTCAAACTCTTTATAAAGAAATTTCCTTCAGCTTGACCAGAGATGAAAGTACCAGAATTGATTAGTTTTCCTAGATCTAATTTATTCAGATCGCCAATCAGTAATAATTTATTCTTCTCAATAGTAATACTTTGCTTTTTCCTTCCTGCGATTAAGAACCCTTCATACGATTCTTCCAATAAATTAACCTTACCCCTTAATATATCTCCATATTTAAAAACTATTTGAGAGCTATCAGCGCGATTAATAGGGAAATAACTAAGGTTAAAACTGACCTGCTTATTCTTAGTCTTTACGAATGGCTCAGCTAAAGACAATTCAATTCCCTTTAGACTTGACTCAATACTTAATTCAGGGCTAATAAACATTGCCCCTCTAGTAAAAGCAGGTAATTTAAGTTCAATATTGAATGTAGAAGATCCTTTTACAAAGCGTTTTAAAGAAGCATAAGGAATTAAGTTTTTAACGGATAGATTTTCTTCACCTACTAACAAAGTATGAGGCTTTCCTTTTTGAGAAGGTCCTTTTATATTTAGTCTAATTGGTTCAGAATTATATTTAAAAGAAAGAAATCCTTCTTTAACTCCATCTAGGCTGTCGTAATCTATTGAAGAAAATACGTTCTCAACAATGAAAGGACTGGATTTATTAATGTAACTGCCATTTTTTACTTTGGTATTCAATCTTAACTCGGCACCTTTGCTTAGTAAGCCAATCGAATTTGAAAGAGGAGAAATAAAAGAAAAATTAGTATCGTGTTCTCCTGAAATATTAGAAGAAAAACTTGAGTTAGACTGATTGTCTATTAATTGAACAATTGAATAAAGAGGCCCAGACGAACTCCCTTCAACTTCTATCTGAAAGAAATCATCTTGTTTATTGGTTTCTATATTAGCTTCAATGACAGAACCGTAAATATCTCCTTTAAATATTTCTCCTTTAAAAGAATCATTATTTATGACAGATAAAATACTAATATCTCTTATAGATGATCCATAAATATCTAAACAGGAATCTTTAAGAGTTCCTTTTAATTGAAAAGAAGAGGTTGAGTGCTTGAATTTATTATTAATAGGACCCCTATAAATTAAACCCAATTCTTGAATGATTCCACATGAAATAGATTTCTTAAGGAAATCTTTAGTATTGCTTGTGTAGTATAAATTTGGAAATAAAGAAAAAGCATTATCATAACTCATACCAGTAGCTATTAGAGAAGTAGAAATATCTCCCGAATTATCATAAGGAGACGGCTTTATCTTTACACTTCCTATAATCAAATTTTTATTGAATACCGCTTCTAAATTTTTACTTGATAATAGGAGTTTCCCATCAACAACATCAATGAGAAGATCTGCGTATAACTCATTAAATACTAAAGGTTCATCTAGAGTATTGCTTAGGTTTAATTCAACATAAGGAGAGTCAATTAACACTTTTGATTTATTGTCAATAACAATAAAAGAGCCCTTTAATCCCTTTAATATACTTTGTTCTTTTTGAAAACTTATTTCGTTAAAATTTCCATTTAATGAACTCAACGAAAACGAATCTAAGTTAATTAGAACATCACTAATTCTTCCTTTTAAATTTATGTTTTTAATAGACTTAAATTGAGAAGACACAAGCTTTAATAAAAAACTACTTTGGAGATCTATTTGAGGAATAATTACTTTAGGATTCCATTCATTAAGTGAAATAAAGGCATCAGGAGCAATCAATTGCTTGTCTTTATTTATGTATGAGGATAATTTGAATAAATTAATTGTTGGGTCTTCTAATCTTATTTTTGTTTTTAGGTTGTCAATAAACCCTAACATCTTTTGAAATTGCAGTTCAGTCTCTCCTTCAAAGGAGACTAATTTACTATCTACGAAAGAAAACCAGAATTTACTATCAATCTTAAAATCATTACTACAGTCAAAACAAAAAGCAGAGAGCATCTCATTATTCACTTTGAAATTATTAGTTTCTAAGAAGCCTTTATAAGAATTAGATGAGACGGAGTTATAACTAGAGTTTATCTTTATATCTAAGAACCCACCTTCAATGTTTTCCGTATAAAATCTAGCCTTTGCGTCTTGTTGAGATATTTGAATTATTAAATTGCCTGATAGAAGAGGAATATCATTTTGTTTTAGTTTTAAAACAAAGTTCTCAATTAGTAAATTCTTGGCTGATAGAAGTGTAGTGGCAAAATAAGAAGAGTATTGTGTATTAGTATCTACATTATTTCCTGTATATAAAATTGTATTTTTGGCATGCAATGCACTGATTGGCCTTCCAATAAGAAGGCCTATTAAATCAAATTCCAGATGTAGGTCGTTCATTTCTAGAACTGCCTCTTTATTAGAATTGTTTTTAAGAACAAATGAATTTAATGTGATAGAAGGCTGATAAGGGTGCCAATGAGAGTCTCTTACTTCAAAGTCTATTTGATAGTCTTGACTAAATTTACTAACAAAATTCAACCCATTTTCAGAAATCAAAAAAAATGAGAGTAACAAAACTAATCCTACTAATAATGCAGGTGCTGAAAAGAAAATGAAAATATACCTTTTCACGTTAGTTAAATTTTAATCCACCTTCTTCGATAATACCTAAGAATTAGTAGTACAGGAGACCATAATAAGGCTGAGAATAATGCAAACAAGAGCGAATGAGTAAAATATAAAACATCTGACAAATTCGTTTGACTTTCATTAACATTAAGAAGGTCTAAAGCTAATATTTGTTTGTATAAAATACATAAAAAGAAAATAATTATTGATTGCTGCCAAAGTCCTGAAACTCTAAATTGATAAAAAAATCTTTGGCACATATAAGTTATCAGAAGGAAAAGGGTTCCATGCAATCCTAGCAAAGATCCTTCTAATAAGTCTATCAATGTTCCAAATAATAATGCCGCAGCT
Source organism: Gammaproteobacteria bacterium (assembly GCA_002730855.1). Lineage (GTDB taxonomy): Bacteria > Pseudomonadota > Gammaproteobacteria > Magnimaribacterales > Magnimaribacteraceae. The sequence goes on along the minus strand of PCBA01000024.1, from coordinate 5,959 downwards.
ATCCCCACTCTATCCGGTAAAGCCATATTCCAATATATTAAGACCAACAGAACTAAAGAAGGTTTGATGGCCATAAAGCTAACAGGAAAGACGTAAACATCTAATAACAAAGACAAACAAAGCGTTAAATAGATTAAAAATTGATTTTTAGACTCTCTATTCATTCTCGTAAACAAAATAAAAGTCTTGATTAAGAGGAGATTGTAAGAAAGAGATTTCAACTTCTAAAAATTCACTATCAGATAAATCTTTTATGGAGACAATCTCTCCTACATAAACTCCTTCTGGGAATGTATCGGCTATACCAGAGCTATAAACTTTCTCTCCTAATTCATAAGCTGCAGTCTTTTTCACATATTGTAATTTTCCACTCCTACCTAAACCTCCTCCCTTTATATTTGCATGAAGCTTAGACTTTTCAGAAATTACAGGTACAAAGGACCTGACATCATGCAACAACATAACTTCTGCACTGTATTTGCTTGAAGCAATTACTCTCCCTATAAGGCCTTTGTCAGTTATTAAAGAATCATTTAAATCTATTGAGCTATCAGAACTTATATCTACTATTAATAATGGCTGGAACTCATTCGAAGATATAGTTCTTTTTTTTACTAAAGAGTAATTGTTTAGGTTCAATCTGGCTGAAGACCAAAGTCTATTTAATTCTTCATTTTCTTTAGAAACCTTTTCAAGGAATTGATTTGTAACCCTTAGCTTTTTATTTTCAATCCGAAATTCATCTAGCTCTTTTCTTAATGTATATCTTGTTTTAAAAACATCTCCAGACTTACTTATTAAGTTTAAAGGCAGGTTTACTAAAGTACTTAAAGGCATAAATACATCATGAGCATAGGTCCTAATTTTTGAAGAAGCTCCAAAGTAGATATCTGATAACATCAAAGTAAAACAAAGAAGCATAGCCAAAATAACCTTTGAAGGCTTCATAGCAGGAACAGCAAAGATTGCTTCGCTGCTAATGTATGAAACTTTATACTCTCTTTTAGGCATCATTCAATAATACCCAAGACAAGCGTATGTGAAAATCTTTTAAATAAATTATTCAGTTGATAATAAATCTATATCGTATTTATCCATGATTTCTAGGGCACTTCCTCCACCTCTAGCTACACAGGTTAATGGATCTTCGGCAACAATTACTGGAAGGCCTGTTTGGCTAGAGATTAAGACATCAAGGTCTTTTAACATTGCCCCGCCTCCTGTTAGGACTATACCTCTTTCGCTTATATCTGCACTCAACTCTGGAGGAGAAGCTTCTAGACAAGTTCTTATAGCCTGGACAATTGCAGACAAAGGCTCAAGCATAGCATCATAAACTTGCTTGCTATTCATAGTAAAAGTAATTGGTATCCCTTCAGCAAGATTTCTACCTCTAACTTCCATTTCCATAACTTCAGTGTCTGGAGAAGCTGTTCCAATGACATGTTTTACTTTCTCCGCAGTAGCATCTCCTAGCAGAACGCCTTGATTTCTTCTTACATAAGAAATTATAGATTCATCTAGCTTATCTCCACCGGTTTTCAGTGAGTTAGCATAAACAACACCGTTTAAAGCTAAAATAGCAACTTCAGTAGTTCCACCACCAATATCTACCACCATAGATCCAGTTGCTTCTTCAATAGGTAATCCTGCACCTATAGCTGCAGCCATTGGCTCTTCTATTAAGCGCGCTTCTCTTGCACCTGCCTTTAAAACAGACTCTCGTATGGCCCTTCTTTCTACTTGAGTTGATTGACAAGGGACACAAACCAAGATTCTAGGGCTTGGACGCACAAAACTACCTTCATGAACCCTTTGAACGAAATGCTTAAGCATTTCTTCAGTGACTTGGAAATCTGCTATAACCCCATCTTTAAGAGGCCTAATCGCCGTGATGTTCCCTGGAGTCCTTCCAAGCATCTTTTTTGCTTCAGCACCAACAGCAACAACGGTTTTTTGCCCTGCATTGTCTCTAATTGCTACAACCGAAGGCTCATCCAGAACAACGCCCTTATCTTTGACGTACACCAACGTATTCGCAGTGCCTAAATCTATAGATAAATCGTTAGAAAACTTCCCTCTTAATCGCTTTAGCATTAAATATTACTCTATAAGATAATTAGTGGATAAATAAACAATCCATAACTCTAACAATAGCAGTGTTTTTGAGCAAGCTACAATGTGCTACATTACGCACCTTTTTTCATAGAAAATATTACAATGACATATGGCCTTAAGCGATAAAGAGTTAAAAGAAATAGCTTATCTAGCTCGTATCAATATAAACGATGAGTTGCTCCCTTCTTTGAAAGGTGAACTTGAGAAGATATTAAACTTATTTAATAAGCTTAATTCAGTAGACACAACTGAAATTGAAGCTATGTCTCATCCACTTAACTTATCTCAACCGACAAGACCTGATGAAATTACTGAAGAAGACCAAAGAGAAAAGCTACAAGAAACGGCCCCATCGGTTAAATCTGGACTTTTTTTAGTTCCTAAAGTCATTGAAGGAGATAGTTAGAAGATGAAGCTTCATGAACTGTCTCTAAAAGAGCAATTAAACGGATTAATAGAAGGTTCATTTTCTTCTACTGAGCTAACTGAACATTATTTAAATAGAATTTCAAATTTAGATAAAGACTTAAACAGTTATATAACGGTGACAGCAGACTTAGCACTTCAACAGGCTGCACTATCTGATGAAAGATATAAGTCCAGTAAAGCTTTGCCGCTGGATGGTATACCTATTGCTCATAAAGATATCTTTTGTACTGAAGATGTTTTAACAACTTGCGGCTCAAAAATGTTATCAAATTTTAAAGCACCGTATTCTTCTACGGTTGTTAATAAATTATCTTCTGAAGGTGTTGTGATTCTAGGAAAAACCAATATGGATGAATTTGCGATGGGATCTTCTAATGAAACGAGCTTTTTTGGTCCTGTAAAAAACCCCTGGAACAAAGAGTATGTACCTGGGGGATCTTCTGGAGGTTCTGCGGCATGCGTCTCAGCTCAATTAGCTTCAGCTGCTACTGCAACAGATACAGGTGGATCTATTAGACAGCCTGCAGCTCTTTGTGGCTTAACAGGTATAAAGCCTACATATGGGAGAGTTTCTCGTTATGGAATGATTGCTTTTGCTTCTAGTTTAGATCAAGGTGGTGTTTTAGCTAGGTCTGCGGAAGACTCTGCAATTCTCCTTGAATCAATGTCAGGGCATGATCCTAAAGATTCAACCAGTCTGAAAGAAGAAGTTCCTAGCTTCTTGGATAGTATAGACTCTTCTATAAATGGCATAAAAATAGGTCTACCAAAGGAATTTTTTGAACGAGACCTTCCGGAATATGTTGAGTCTTCAACAAAAGAAGCAATAGAAACTTATAAAAATTTAGGTGCTGAGATTCATGAAATTTCTTTACCAAACGTTGATTTATCTCTTCCAGTCTATTACATCATAGCCCCTGCAGAATGCTCAGCAAACCTATCAAGATATGATGGTGTTAGATATGGGTATAGATGTGAAGACCCTAAAGATATAGAAGATTTATACATGAGGACCCGAGAAGAAGGTTTTGGTTCTGAAGTTAAAAGAAGAGTTTTAATTGGAACCTATGCTCTATCAGCAGGCTATTACGACGCCTACTACTTAAAAGCACAGAAATGTAGAAGATTGGTAGCTAATGACTTCTCGAAAGCTTTTGAGTCTGTTGATGTAATTTTATCCCCCACTACACCTGGCACTTCTTTTAAATCTGGTGAAAAGAGCAATGACCCTATAGAGATGTATTTGCAAGATATATTTACTATTCCAGCTAATCTTGCTGGACTACCTGGAATATCTTTCCCTTGCGGAAATCACGATGGATTGCCTCTAGGAGTCCAACTTGTTGGAAATTCATTACAAGAAGCTAAGCTGCTTCAAGCAGCACATCAGTTCCAAAAGGTTACTGATTGGCATAATAAATTCCCTGAGGTTTGATAATGACTATTTATAACGAATCTTGGGAAGCAGTAATAGGATTAGAAATTCATGTTCAACTTGCAACCAATTCAAAGCTATTTTCTGGTGCAAGTACAAATTTTGGAGCACTCCCAAATACTCAGGCTTGCAATATTGATCTTGCTCTCCCTGGGGTTTTGCCTGTTCTCAATGAAGAGGTACTTAAGATGGCCGTTAAACTTGGTAAGGCCTTAAACGCAAACATCAATAGTCCAACAAGCTTTGCAAGAAAAAATTACTTTTACCCTGATCTCCCAAAAGGGTACCAAATTAGTCAAATGGATAAACCCATTGTTGAAGGAGGGTTTTTAGATATTGAGTTAGAAGACGGAACTTCAAAAAGAATTGGAGTAACAAGGGCTCATTTAGAAGAGGACGCCGGCAAGTCCTTACATGAAGATTTTGAAGGTCAATCAGGAATAGATTTAAATAGATCAGGAACTCCTCTTATTGAAATTGTGTCAGAACCTGATATTAGTTCCCCTAAAGAAGCCATAGCTTACTTAAAATCAATCCACTCAATTATCAGATATCTTGAGATTTCTGATGGAAATATGGCGGAAGGGTCTATGAGATGTGATGCAAATGTTTCAGTAAGAAAGTTAGGTTCTAAAGAATTAGGAACTAGAACAGAGACTAAAAATGTCAATTCATTCAGATTTGTTGAAAAAGCAATTCAGTATGAAATTGAAAGGCAGATTAGCGAAATAGAATCCGGGAACACAATTACTCAAGAAACTAGACTTTATGACTCTCAAGCAAACACCACTAGACCCATGAGAACTAAAGAGTACGCGAACGATTACAGGTATTTTCCTGAACCTGATCTATTACCTGTCGTCTTAGAGGATTCATTTATTAAAGAAATCCATGAAGATATGCCTGAAATGCCTACTGAAAAGAAGCTAAGATTCATTAAAGAATATGGTCTTAGCGAATATGACTCTTCACTCCTAGCTTCAGATAAGGACTTAGCTAATTTCTTTGAAACAGTAGCTGACGAGTCTAAATCAGCTAAACTTTCAGCTAATTGGATTATGGGAGAACTTTCTGCAGAATTGAATAAAGAAAACTTAAATATCCTAAATTCTAAGGTCTCTGCTAAACAGTTAGGTCTGCTTATTAAAAGAATAGAAGATTCTACTATCTCAGGAAAAATAGCTAAAGATGTGTTTGAAAAGATGTGGTCTACCGGCAATGAAATAGATGCCATCATTGAAAAAGAAGGACTTCAACAGGTTACTGATTTATCTGAAATTGAGACCATGGTAAGTAAAGTAATTAATGAAAACCCAGGGCAACTACAACAATATCTTTCAGGAAAAGATAGACTATTTGGATTCTTTGTTGGGCAAGTGATGAAAGAGTCACAAGGCAAAGCTAACCCTTCTCAAGTAAATGAGATTTTAAAGAAAAAATTAAAAGAATAATCTATCTTGTAAATGCAAATTAAGCATATTGATATAATCATTAAGAATTGCTTTTCTGTCTTTCTTATTTTCTCTAAGATTACTTATTGCTCTTTTAACTGCCCTGTCTTTGAGCCTAGACGGGGATTTAGCCATACACTTATATATTCAATTAGGTTATAAACATAGACAGGGTTTCCGCAACATAGGCGGGTTTCTCTTGTCCTTCAATTTCCATCACTACTTCTGTTTTCATCAGGTAACGACCATCACCTTTGTCGTCCACGGATATAACTTTGCTATGAGTTCTTACCTTAGAGCCAACATTAACAGGGTTAACAAACCTAACTTTATCCAATCCATAATTAAAAACATGTTTTAGATTTTCAGGAGCAAGTACAGCTTGAGCTGTTAGATGCGGAATCAAAGATAAAGATAAAAATCCATGAGCAATTGTTGAGCCAAACAAAGGCGTAGCTTTTTCTGAATCCACATGAATAAACTGATGATCTAGAGTTGCATCAGCAAATTGATTAATCCTGTCTTG
>PCBA01000023.1 GCA_002730855.1 Gammaproteobacteria bacterium | reverse complement strand
TATCCTATAGCTATTTGGTTAATTCCTTTCTACTCTGAAGTTGTAGGAATTCCACTTTACGTCATTGCTAATATATTACTAATTGCGAGATTCACTGACGTAATCACTGACCCCATTCTTGGTCAATTAGGCGATTCAACGAAAACTTCTTTTGGAAGAAGAAAGCCCTGGATAATCTTAGGCGTTCCTCTAATGATGTTGGCTATTTATAAATTATTTATTCCTGGCACTGAGGTCACAGTTATATACTTTGTTACTTGGATGATGCTTATGTATTTAGGGTCAACAATTATTGGTATACCCTATGGTGCTTGGGGAGCTGAAATTTCTCCGGAGTATCATCAAAGGTCTAGGATCGTTAGTGGCAGAGAAGGATGGACTCTTATAGGTTTATTAATATCGGCGCTTATACCTCTTGCGATTGAGGTTTCAGGTCAAGGAATTAATTTATCGGAATCTTTAAAAAGGATGCTTTCAGCAATCTTCTTATTTCAGGACTTCTCTACCTCTGGAAAAATGGCAGACATACTTGCAAATATGGGTATGGGAATTATCTTTTTATTGCCTATATTTGCTGCAATAGCACTTTTGAAGGTTCCTGATCCAATGCCAAAAGTAGAAAAGAAAATTCCTCTTAAAGAAGGTTTAAAGTACGCTGCTGAAAATCCTCTTCTAGTTAGAATCTTATTAATAATATTCTTGGTTATTGCAGGCGAATCATTTAGAAATACTTTATCTTTATGGTTTGTAAGAGATGTTATTGGAATAGAAACAGTGGGTGCTTCTTATGCGAGGTATTTCATAGCTGGATTTATTGCTATCCCTTTTTGGCTTTGGCTTGGTAAAACAATTGGAAAACACAAAGCTTTTTGCATAACACTTATTGGAACTGGTTCGGTTAGCTTTTTATGCTTCTTCTTGGAAAGTGGAGATTATAAGCTATTTCATATCCTCTTCTTGATGAAAGGAGCGTGTTTTGGAGGCCTCCAATTCTTGCCTGCTTCTATGCTTGCTGATGTAGTTGATTTAGATTCGCTCAAGACGGGAGGAAGGCGCGCTGGGACATTCTTTGCTTTAAATGGAATGATAGCTAAAGTTTCTGCTATGCTGGCAGTTTGGGCTGCAGCAATACTTGTTGATGCTTCTGGATTCGTTCCAGGAACTGAAAATAGTGATTCAGCTATGCTCGCTTTAAGAGTTTATTACTGTCTTGGATGCGCTGCTTTCTTTCTACCCGCACTCTTCTTAACATGGTTTTACCCTTTAACCAAAGAAAAACATCGGGAGCTTAGAGAGGAATTAGAACAGCAAACCACATAGTAAGTATATTAAAAAAACCTAACTCACAATATTATTATCGTTCCAATTAATTAATATTCCTTTCTCATTTGGCTTGGCATGGAATTCTTCGCATACCCAAAGACTGCTTACAGCTGCAAGCTTATCTCCTATATAAATTAAAGGTAACCGATCTCTCTGCCAAGGCGGTATCTGATATTCTTGAAGAAGTTTCTTTAATTTTTGGCTCTTATCTCTTCCATAAGGCTTACATCTTTCTCCACCTTCTCTACCTCTTATAATCACTTTGTTTTTTATGTAAGAACTGCTTATTCCGTGACCTAAAGAACTCTCAGTAAAGAGAAGACCTGAAGGTATTTCTATTTTCGATTTTAAGTCCCAGTCCAATTTAAAATTAGCATCTAATCTATCTAAAGAAAGCTCTTCGGATATAAAGATTTCTTCTCCCTTTACATACAATACAAAGGGCCTCTTCTCTTCCTTGCCGGCTACAGGAAATTTTAGTGTATCTACTGATTTAGAATTCCGTAATGTATTAACTACTTGTTTTAGAAATTGATTTCTCATTTTTATATTAAATTCTGAATTGAGCCAAAAGAATAAAAGATTCTCTACTCTTTCCTTCGATAATGATAAAAGCTTTTTTAGATCTAAAGAATTTAAACCAGATCTAACGGAATTCAAGTCACTTACTGCTATTTCAAGAGAGATCTTATTCTGTTTAATGGCCTCAGCGGATAAATGTAAGATGGACTTGTTCAAAGAATTCCATCTAGTCTTAGCCTTCGGAATAAGTTCTTGCCTTAAGAAATTCCTCGATATAGTTATGTCTTTATTCGATTCATCTTCTATCCAAGTTAATTCATTTGATAAAGCGTATTCCTTTATTTGATCTTTAGGAATATCTAATAAGGGCCTATACATATTTAAGTTTTTTTCTTTTCTCCAAACCGGGATGCCTTCAAGCCCATTTATGCCTGTCCCCCTCATTATCCTAAATAATATTGTTTCTATTTGATCTTCTTGATGGTGAGCAGTAAGGATTAAATCATTGACATTACCCCATTCAATAAACTTTTTGTATCTTAGATTACGTAGGTTTTCCTCTGATTTATTATCTATGTTTCCCAACCTCCACGGAATAAATTGAATTCCTAAATCAGAGGCGGTCTTACTACAGAATTCTTCCCATTTATTAGAAGAAGGGCTCACCGAATGATTCACATGTAATGCAAATATTGTAGATTTATCCTTAATACTCTGACTTAAGAGATGAAGTAAAACAGTAGAATCTAAACCACCAGAATAAGCTACGCCAATTCTTTCATATGAAGTAAATTCACTAAAGGAAATCTCACTAATAAGTTTCATCTAGTTATAAAGAACCGTAATCCATCAAACGCTTATATCTAGCTTCAAGTAAACTGGGTATCGACTCTTGAGTTAGTCTATCAAGACTAAGAAGGATAGAATTTTTAAGATTTTCACTAGTTTGGTCAAAATTCCTGTGAGCTCCTCCTAAAGGTTCTTTTATAATTTCATCAATGAGTTTTAATCCTAATATACTCTCAGCACTTATTTTCATTGCTTCTGCAGCTTGAGGAGCCATTGCGGAGTCTCTCCATACAATACTGGCGCAAGCTTCAGGGGAAGCAACAGAGTAGGTTGCGTGTTCCAACATACTTATATGATCACCTACACCTAAGGCTAAAGCTCCACCAGAACCCCCCTCTCCAACTATGTTTACCAAGATGGGTGTTTTTAAAGAAGACATAATTTGTAAGTTGTAAGCAATTGCTTCGCTCTGCCCTCTTTCTTCACTATCTATTCCAGGATAAGCTCCAGGAGTATCCACCAAAGTAATTATAGGGAGCTTAAACCTTTCAGCTAACTTCATTAGCCTACAAGCTTTCCTATATCCTTCAGGTTGAGACATTCCAAAATTATGTTCAATTTTTTCTTCTGTAGTTCTTCCTTTTTCATGACCTATTAATACTACTTTATAGTCGCCTATTGAACCTATACCTCCCAAAACAGCTCTATCATCTGAAAAATGACGATCTCCATGTAACTCATCAAAAGAATCCGCAATTCTTTCTATATAATCAATAAAGTGAGGTCTTTCAGGATGTCTAGCTACTTGTACGTTTTGCCATGGCGTTAAGTTAGAGTATATTTTTTCAGTAAGCTTAACTGCAGACTCATTTAAGCTAATAACTTCAGACTTAATTACTTCTTTAGATAAATCAGAGCTTTCTAATTCCAGAATCTTATTCTCTACTTCAGCAATAGGCTGTTCAAAATCTAAATAACTTTTTACCATATACAATATTAATTTACGTGAGATTGAGAAAAATAAACTAGCTCTATATTCTCTTCTCCAAACTTATTTACCAATAGTCTTAAGTTTTCATCGTCGAGTTTAATAGAATAATTTTCAGGTAGCAAAATATCTGCTTCAGCATCATTTCCTTTATAGCTAATAGTAATCAAGTTTCCTTCATTAGAATTAGTCATCTCTTTAATAAAAGTAACAGCTTTGGAATGTCCTTCCATATCCTGGTTTAACTTAATCTTAATGGTCTTAATATATTCGTTTCTAGCTTGATTAAAGGTGAGGATTTTATCAGCTATCATTTTGTATGATTGTTTCTCTGAGTAACTATCTTTTTCAATAACCCCTTCAAAAACTAAAACTTGCCCTTTCTTCAGAATATTTCTGTATTTATCAAATATTTCGGCCCAGATAGAGACTTCTATCTTTCCCGAGGAGTCATCTATGGTAGCAAATGCAAACCTACCTCTCTTGCCCTGCCTAACATTGAGATGCAGCAAGGTTCCGGCAACACGTTGAGTATGGGATTCTGTTTGTAATTCCGATATAAAAAAGCCGCACATTCTTCTTACTTCTTTTTTCTTGTCGTCTAAGGGGTGTGTATCTAAGTAAAAGCCTAAAGCACTCCATTCAGCCGAGACAGGATCGAACCCTAAGTCTTCAAAAACTTCTTTTTCAATCTCATAATTATCTTCTTGCTGCTCAAAGAAGTCTTTAATGTTGCTCTTACCTCTTTCTGTTGTTTGTTCTGCGTTCTTTAATACAGAATCTATTCTATTAAATAAGGAACTTCTATCGCCTAAACAATCCATGGCACCAGAGCCTATTAACGCTGTCAGTATTCTCTTATTGACTCTATTAAATCCAACTCTAATACAAAAATCTAACAAGTCTTTATATTTTGATTCATTTCTTGTTTTAATTATCTTTTCTACCAAAGACTCACCTATGCCCTTTATTGCGCCTAGTCCATAAAGTATTGTCTGAGAATCTGTATCCTCAAACTGGTAAGAACTCTTATTGATATCAGGCTTATTAACAGTCAAGCCAATATTTCTACAATCTTCTACAAATAATTGAATATTATCTGTATTACCCAAATCGCAAGATAACACTGATGCCATGAACTCTGCAGGGTAGTGAGCTTTTAACCAGGCAGTTTGGTAGGCTATCAAGGCATAACCTACTGAGTGCGACCTATTAAATCCATAACCCGCAAACTGTTCTATTTGATCAAATAAATTAGCTGCGTATCTTTTATCTACATCTTTGCTTACCGCTCCTTCAACAAACGTAGAACGCAGTCTTTCCATTTCCTCTTTCTTCTTTTTACCCATAGCTCTACGTAATATATCTGCTTGGCCTAAACTAAAACCAGATAGCTCTTGAGCTATCTGCATTACCTGTTCTTGATAAACAATAACTCCATAAGTGGTACTAAGAATCTTCTTTACAGCATCGTGCCCATATGTAACCTCTTCCCTTCCATGCTTTCTATTGATATATGAATCAACCATATTCATTCCTAATGCCCCTGGCCTGTAAAGAGCATTCATGCTGACAATATCTTCAAAATCATTAGGCACTAGTTGTCTTAAATAATCTCTCATTCCTCTTGATTCTAGTTGAAATACTCCAGTAGTCTCAGCTCTCTGAAGCAATTCAAAGGTCTTCTTATCTTTTAACGATAGATTCTCAATATCTATATGATCTTTGGGATCTTGTTTTTTAGAATTAATCCTTTCTACAGCTTGATCTAAGATAGTTAAAGTTTTAAGACCAAGAAAATCAAATTTAACTAATCCAGCTGACTCTACATCTCCCATGTCAAATTGGGACGCTACAGTTCCTTTATCTGGATCTAATATTAGAGGAGTAAAATCTGTTAAAGCAGTAGGGGCTATCACAACTCCTGCAGCGTGCGTCCCAACGCTCCTAGAAAGCCCTTCAAGCTTTAAAGCCATATCAAAGACTTCTCTAGCCTCTTCAGATTCATCAATAGTTTCTTTGAATTGTTTTTCTTTATAAGCTTCTTCAAGAGAAATGCCCAAAACATCTGGTATTGCTTTAGCTAACCTATCTCCAAAGCCATAAGGCTTACCAAGAACCCTCACAACATCTCTTAAGACTGCTCTTGCGGCCATAGTTCCTCTAGTGCTAATTTGCGCAACAGAATCTTTCCCATATTTATTGGTTACGTATTCAAGAACCTTGTCTCTACCTTCAATACAAAAATCTATATCGAAGTCAGGGTTGCTAACCCTTTCGGGATTAAGAAACCTTTCAAATAGTAAATCATACTTAATAGGGTCTATTGCAGTTATGCCTAAAGCATACGCAGTGATAGAACCAGCCCCGGACCCTCTTCCTGGTCCTACAGGTATTTTATGTTCTTGAGCCCAGTTAACAAAATCAGCAACGATTAAGAAATATCCTGCAAAATCTAATTTACAGATCATTTCAAGCTCATATTCCAACCTCTCAAAATATTTATTATTATCTACAGCGTAGGTATTTTTTGAATTAGCAATATCCTCTATTCTCTTTTCTAAGCCTTTCTTAGAAAGGCTCCTTAAATGGTCTTCACGAGATTGATCCTTAGGTACTTCAAAGTCAGGAAGATAGAATTGACCTAAATCCAAATCAAGATTGCACTTTTCCGCTATTCTTACAGAGTTTATAAGTGATTCGGGTAGATCAGAAAAGAGCTCTATCATTTCTTCTTTAGACCTTAAATATTGGGTTTCCATATAGTCTTTAGATCTTCTAGGGTCATCTAAAATTTCACCTCTTTGTATGCAAACTCTAGCTTCATGAGCTTCAAAATCAGAAGGGTTAACTTCTGGATCTATGGGCATCAAGAATCTAACGTTGTTTGTTGCTACTAAAGGAACTCCTAATCTTGAAGCAACTTCAATCACTGCTTCGTTATATTCACTTTCATTAGATCTACCTAGCCTTTGTATTTCTAAAAAGAAATCTTCTTCAAATAAGTTCTTAAAGAAATTTATTCTTGTTTCAGCTAATTTAAGATTGCCAGATAATATTGACTGGCCTATATGTCCTTCAATGCCGCCAGAAAGTGCAATCAATCCATCAGAGAACTCTTTTAGCCATGAAAATTCTACCATTGGCTCCCCGTTAATTTGTCCCTCAACATAAGCTTTAGAAACAATTTTTGTAAGGTTTATATACCCTTTTTTATTTTTTACTAACAAGACAATTGGTGCTGAAAGTGAATCTTTATCTTTAACAACTCTTATCTCGGCACCAACTATAGGCTTAATACCATTCTGCCTTGCCTTTCTATAGAAATTCAATAGGCCAAATAAGTTGGTTAAATCAGTTAATCCTATAGAGTTGTAATTTAGATCTGCAGCTCTAGATACTAATTCCTCAATGCGAATGATTCCATCTGAGAGAGAATATTCTGAATGGAGATGTAAATGTACGAAATCGAGATCTTGCATTACTCTATCTTTATTTAATATATTGCTTAACAGGCTTAAATGAGGTCCTGTGGGCCTCACACGGTCCAGCCTTCTTTAGTTGTTCCAAATGCATCTTAGTAGGATAACCTTTATGTCTATCAAATCCGTAAACTGGGTAAATTTTATTTAGCTTAATCATAATCCTGTCTCTTTCAACCTTTGCTAGAATGGAGGCAGCCATTATATTTTCATAAATAGTGTCTCCTCCAATAATAGCTTCACAAGCAATGCCTATTTTAGGCTTAAACTGTCCATCAACTAAGACCTTATTTGGAATTTTAGTTAATCCTAAGACTGCTCTTTCCATAGCCAACAATGAAGCTTGCAAAATATTTACTTCATCTATTTCTTGCGAAGAAGCATGTCCAAAAGACCAATCAACTGAATTTTTTTTTATATCTTTAGATAAAGATTCTCTGGTGGTTGAAGAAAGCTTCTTTGAGTCGTTTAAACCTATTAATTTATGATTCTCTTTTAATATAACTGCTGCTGCAACCACGGGGCCTGCTAAGGGACCTCTCCCCGCTTCATCAACTCCCGCCTCAATCAATTTAATAGATCGTAAACTTCTTTAGCAGCAGTCTCTGACCCTCCAGCTTTTAGAGTTGAATGGATCTTATCAAACTCATTAACAAAATAATCTAGTCCTTTTTTTTCTATTGAATTAATTCCTTCTATTATATTTTTCGATGTGACATCATCTTGCAATAACTCAGGAGTTAAAACCCCGCCATACAATAAATTAGGTAAAGAGAAGTAGTCTATACGTAATAATGGTTTAATAATTTTATAGCTTAACCAATTTGTTTTATAGACAGTTACACATGGCGTTCTCAACAAAAGAGCTTCCAGTGTCGCTGTACCGGATGTAATGACGGCCATCTTACACTTAGATAAAATTTCTTGAGAATTGTTAAAAGAAATATCTATTACTTCGTTCAGAGATTCTTTTATTAGAGATAGATGGTTTTTATCTGATAAAGGCATATGAAATTTATAATTATTATTCTTTTCCTTTAGAACTTTTGCAGCTTTAATCATCTCGTCAGCTAGCATTACAATCTCTGACCTCCTGCTGCCTGGTAACAAAGCTATATCTATATTCTCTCCTTCGCTTTCTTTCTTATTAATATCTCCATTTAATTTATAAGCCAATGGATGACCTACGTAACAAGTATTTACTTTAGATTCTTTATAAACATCACCTTCAAAAGGAAAAAGCGTTATCACTGTGTCAATAGAATTTTCCATAGATTTTATTCTTCCTTTTCTCCAGGCCCAAACCGAAGGGCTGACATATTGAACCGTCTTTATTCCTAGCTCTTTCTTTAAAAACTTAGCTATTGGAAGATTGAAATCTGGTGAGTCAATTCCTATGAAGATATCAGGCTTCTCTTTAAGTAAAAAATTATTTAATTTCCTTCTAAGAGATAACAACTCTCTTAACTTTAGTAATGGTTCTATTATTCCCATTACAGCAATTCTTTCTAGAGAGAAGAACGAAGATAGACCTTCATCTGACATCTTATTACCACCTACGCCAATAAAAGATATATCTGTATGTAGCTTATTTAAAGAAGCCATTAATGGCCCTCCTAGATCATCTCCAGATTTTTCACCTGCTACAATGGCTATTTTAAGTTGGTCAGGTCTAGAAGGATTGATCGTCAACGAGAAATACCTCTCGTAGATTCTTCAATTGACTTTAAGAAGATGTTAACTTCTTCATTTTTCTTTCTTAAATCAGTTAAATCTGAGATTGCTTCCTCTACTGTCATTTTCTTTCTATAAACTGATCTATAAGCTGATCTAAGTGACTCAACAACCTCACTCGTATAACCCAAACGCTTTATTCCGGTTACATTGATTCCAAAAGGTTTAGCTGGATTCCCTCGAACTTTTACATAAGCTGGGACATCTTTATTGACTGAACTTCCCATCGCACAGAAACTATAACTTCCGATAGAGCAATACTGATGGACAATAGCATAGCCACCAAATATAGCCCCATCTCCTACCTTGACTGAGCCAGCTAAAGCCGCTTGGTTTGTTAAAACTATATCATTTCCTAATATACAGTCATGTGCTATGTGAGCATATGCCATAATAAGATTATTATTTCCTATCCTAGTTTCACCTTTATCTTGAACAGTTCCTCTATGGATTGTTACTCCCTCTCTAATAATATTATCGTCACCTATTATCAGCAGGGTAGGTTCATCTTTATATTTCTTGTCAGGACTTCCGTCTCCTATTGTTGAGAATTGAAAGACATGATTTCTTTGTCCAATCTGCGTAGGGCCTTTTAAGATAACGTGAGATTCTATTTTAGAATCTCTGCCTATAGTCACATCAGGTCCTATTACAGAGTATGGACCAATCTCAACAGAATCATCTATCTTTGCTGAAGGGTCAATAATAGCAGTGGAATGATGCATGCCTTATTTTGGTCTATCTGCACACAAAATCACTGCTTCACCAACCAATTCTTCTTCAACAGTTGCCTTACAATCAAACTTCCAAATACCTTTCTTGTTAGTAATTACTTTTGATTCTAATATTAGCTTATCTCCTGGTATAGCAGGCCTTTTAAATCTGAGATTGTCTGCTCCTACAAAATAATAGATAGATCCATCTTCTGGCTTCTTGTCCATAGTCTTGAACCCTAAAATACCTGAAGCTTGTGCCATGGCTTCTACAATTAAGACACCTGGCATTACTTGCTTGCCTGGAAAATGGCCCATGAAGTAAGGTTCGTTAGTTGTAATATTCTTGTAGGCCTTAATATAGTCACCAAGAATTATCTCTGAAACTCGATCAACCAATAGCATTGGATATCTATGGGGTAAAAACTCCTGAATCTCTTCAATGTTTATATCTACTTTCATTTTTCTTTTGTTATAAAATTATGAAGCCTCTTAAAGCTAACAGCATTCCTCTTCCACTCACTATTCTTCATAAAAGGTGTTCCTGAAGAGTATATGCCTTTTTCTTTTATTGATTTAGTTATTAGAGTCATTGCCGTTATATGTACTTCATCTGTTACTTCTACATTATCAATAATCGCACTACAGCCAGCCATAGTGCAATTCCTTCCTATCCTTGAGCTGCCTGCTATAGCACTATTGGCTGCTATAGCGCTCCCCTTTCCTACAAAAACATTATGAGCTAAGTGAACAAGGTTATCTATTTTGACATCATCTTCTATTTGCGTATCTCCAACAGAACCTCTATCGATTGAAGTATTTGATCCTATTTCTACGTTATCTCCTATTAAAACTTTTCCTAGATGTTCTATCTTTACCCAATTATCTTCTTCTTTTGCAAAACCTAAGCCATCTGAACCTAATACAGCTCCAGAGTGGATAACACAGTCTGAACCTATAAAAACAGAATCATATACTGTTACATTAGGATAAATTAGGGTTCCTTTCCTAACCACTGAACCAGGGCCAATAAATACTCCTGAACCTATAATTACATCATCGTGTATTTCAACCCCATCTGAGATAGTTACAAAACTAGAAATACTTGCTGTCTTAGAAATAGAAGTATTATCACCTATATAAGCCATCTTAGAGACCTCTCCTTTTTCTCTTATCAGCTTAGTTTTAAATAACTTTGTACATTTTGCATACAATAAATAAGGGTCCTCTCCAATTAACTTATTTCCAGAAAACTTATCTGAGTAATCTTCCGAACAAATTAAAGCTCCTGATTTTGTTTCCGATAGCTGTTCAGCGAATGAATCTCTTGCAATAAATGAAATCTCCTGACTGGAAGCAGACCGAAGAGTGTTTATTCCTATAATCTTCTTTTCAGGGTCGCCTTCAAGTCTAGCACCTATTGTTAGAGCTATTTGTTTAAGAGAGATTCCAGAATCAAGAGACACAAAAAATTAGTCTTCTTTTTCATTCATAGCGTCAACAACTTCCTGAGTTATATCAAAGCTTTGATCTGAATGCAGTATGGAGGTCTGTTGACCACCGCTGGTAAGCAAGAGAGTAATTCCTTTAGCTCTAATAAGTTCAGTAACTATGACTTGAAATTTTTCTGCCTGTTCTTGTTGAATAATTTGAAAAGTTTGAGAGCGGAATTGATTTGTCTTTTCCCTTAAAAAATTAATATCTTGTTGAAGAGATTGGAACTTCTGGGCTGCCTCTTGTTTCTCCTCATCTGACATAGTAGGGCCATCTTTTTGAGTTTTTTCTTGAATATCTCTTGCTTCAGTAGCTTTTGCTTGAAGCTCTTCAACTACTTCCTTCCATTCTTCTGAGTTTTCAAGCTCCTCTAGTTCTTTCTTGGCAACGTTAGTGCTTAAAAGAGCTCCTTGCGGATCTAAAGTGGCTATATTCAAATCAGCAGCACTAATTACAGAAGACATTACAAAAAATGCCAAAAAGGTAAATAAAATGTGTTTGAAAATTCTCATATTCTTTCCTAGTTAATGTCCAAAGAAGGGAGTTTACAGTTTTGTAAGCTCATTTAGTAGCCTAAAATTAATTAAAACTGAGTTCCTATTTCAAATTGAAAGTTCTCAGTTTCATCTAATGGACCTTCATTTGTTGGAGACGCGATGGCTAATGACATTGGACCTAACTGAGTGATCCATGTAACTCCAACACCAAAAGAATATCTTAACTCCCCTAAATCTAATTCGCTGCAATTGATATTGAGCAGGCTAGTTCCACAGTCCTTAGAAAAAACATTTCCGATATCAACGAAAAAAGAGCTTCTCATTGAGCGTTGGTCTTCTACGAAAGGTAGTCTAAAAATAAAGTCAAAACCTCCTTCAACTAAATAAGCCCCACCAATAGATCTATCATCATTATAAAAAGCATAAGGGTTAGCAATAGGGTTGCCAGTAGCATCAAGTATATTATTACCTTCATTGTCTATGTAATACGGAGAAGGTATAGCTCGCGGACCAAGAGTATTTTGCTTAAAACCTCTTACCGAGCTTATGCCACCAGAATAGAAATGCTCAAAAAATGGAGCAACTTTTGTATCGCCGTAAGCCTCTAAAGCACCTATCTCACCTCTAAATCCAAGAACAAACTTGCCTCCCATTATTGGCTTAAAGTATTTATGTCTATAAGTAATCTTAGAATAAGTGAGAGAACTTCCAGGTATTGCAACCTGGAAAGCAAAGGATTGCGATTGACCAGCTGTTGGAAACAAACCTCTGTTCAAAGTAACTTTTGACCAAATGAATTGTGTCTTTAGTACTTCGAATTTAGTTCCTTCAGATTGGGTAAAAGCAATAATTTGAGATGCCGGCGTAGAACCAGTATCTATACTAGTGTTGTCATAATTTAAATTTAATCCAACCCTTTCGATATCACTAATTGGAAGGCCAAATTGAATTCCAGCTCCAAAAGAATCTGAAGTGTAGCTTGCAATATTAAACTGACCGTAATCAGATTCCCTAAAGTAAGTGCTATAACCCCTGCTAACTCCATCTATGTTGAAATAAGGCTCCCCGTAATTAAAAGAATAGCTTCTTTGCCAAGTGCTGTCATTTATTCCAATACCAATAGCCTTTCCCGTACCAAAAGCGTTGTTTTCATTGTAGTTAAGCCCTAATACAAGACCATAAGCTCCATAACCTAGACTGCCTCCAACAGACCCTGAATATTCTTCTTCAACTGAAAATTCAACATCAATTTGATCATTTATTCCTGGGACAGGTATAGTTTCTGACTCTACTTCTTTAAAAAAGCCCAATCTTTCTAATCTTAATTTAGAATTTTCTATTAAACTGTTAGAAGCCCAAGCACCTTCCATTTGTCTCATTTCCCTTCTTAGAACAACATCATGTGTTCTCTTATTTCCCTTAAAGATTATTCTTCTAACATAAGTTCTTTGCTGCGCATCCACATAAAAAGTTAAATCAACGTTACCGGTTTCTTCATTAACATCTGGAACTCCTCTAATTTCAGCAAAGCTATAGCCTTCATTTCCTAGTATGTTCTTAAATAGTTCTTCAGTTTCAGTAATAAGAAATTGATTAAATATATCTCCAGACTTAATGAGAACTAGGGAATTTAAGATCTCTTCTTCTATAGGCAAATCTCCTACTATTTTAATGTCGCTCACTTTAAAGGTAGTTCCTTCAGAAATATTCAAAGTAATGAATACTGAAGTCTTATCAGGAGTAACAGTCACTTGAGAGCTTTCTAACTGGAATTCCACGAAACCTCTGTTTTTATAATATGATTCTAAAGATTCTAAATCTCCTTTTAGTTTCTCTCTTGAATACCTATTATCATTAGTAAAAAAGGAAAACCAACCTCCAGTCTTCAATTCAAAAGCGTTTAGAATATCTTCATCAAGAAAACTTGTATTTCCAACGATATTTATATTTTTTATTTCAGCAACCTCTCCTTCATCTATTTCAATATCTAATGAAACTCTATTTCTAGGTTCTGACTCTGTAGAAACGTCTACTTTTGCACCGTATCTTCCTTGAGATACATACTGCCTTTGAATTTCTAAAGCTAACCCATTGACAATAGAGCGCTTAAAAACTTGCCCTTCTGACAGGCCTGCGTCATCAAGTCCCTTTAAGAGGTCTTCAGTCTTTAGAGCCTTATTTCCGTCTATTTCAATTGACGCTATAGAAGGTCTCTCTACTATGCTAATTATTAGAGTATTACCCTCTCTACCTATTTGAAGATCATCAAACTGGCCTGTCTTGAAGATTGTCTTCGCAGCATTTTGTAAATCAAATTTATCAACAGAATCGCCAACTGAAATAGGCATTACATTAAATACACTTCCTGCTGAAACTCTTTGCAAGCCACTGATCCTTATATCATTAACAACCCAATTTTCTTCGGCTGAAACTTGAAAAGGTGCGAGCAATAAAAACAAGCTTAAAACGGAGAAAGAAATATTGAATCTTCTTAATTTCATCAAATTAATCTCACTATGTCGTTTACAAATGCAAAAATCATAATACCTGCTACTAATAAAACCCCCATTCTAAGGGAATATTCCAAAAATTTGTCTGATACGGGGGAGCCTTTAAGCTTTTCTATGGCTATGATAAGCAATTGTCCTCCATCAAGTAAGGGGATAGGCAATAAATTTAACAGCCCCAAGTTTATGCTCAAAATAGCTATCATAGATAGGAAAGATAATAATCCAGCTTTTGCTGCTGAACCCGCTAATACAGAAATCTGTATTGGTCCTCCAATATTATCAGCCGAGACAGAACCAGAAATCATTTTTCCTATTGAGTCGACGATTAATGAAGTGAATTTATAAGTTTCAGTAAAACCATGTTTAACAGCTCCTAATGCACTTTCTTCTTTAGTTACCAATAAATGTTCAGGCCAATCATTTATCTTATTTGAGGCCATAACTCCTATTCTTCCATACATAAATCCTTCTTTATCTTTGAGACTTTCAGTTTGAAAACTTATTAACAAGTTTCTATTTTCTCTAATCAAACTTACTGTAATTTCCTTTCCAGGGAGCTTTTTTATTTCTCGAGATAATTGTTGCCAGGTATCTACGTTTTTATTATTTATTGATGTTACTAGGTCATTAACCAAAATACCTGCTTTATCTGCCGGACCATCCTCTTTTATTCCTCCAATTAAAGCAGGTATTAAAGGCTCTACACCAAATGATAAAGACGGGTTATTCTGTCTTGAAGAAGACAGCCAATCTTCGATGTATACTTTAGACAGAGTTATAATATTAGACCCTTCTTTAATAAAACCAATTGAGAGAGTTCCTGTATCCCCTATTCTTTTTGAAAGTTTTAAATTTATATCACTAAAAATTTCTAAGTTCTCTCCATCAATGCTAACAACTCTATCTTGCGAGCTTATTCCAGCTTCCTCAGCCAGACTTCCTTGACTTACATCTCCTATATACGAACCTAATTGAGTGGTACCAATCAATGAAATACAAAAATATATAAAGATTGCAAGAACAAAATTAGCAAAAGGGCCGGCTGCAGTTACAATTGCTCTTTCGTTTAATGTGGCGTCAAAGTAAGTTTTCTTATCTTTATAATCTTTTCTTGAAAGTCCTTCAGTTCCAATATTCTCCCCAAGCATTTGTACATAGCCACCTAATGGCAATATGCCTATAGAGAATTTACAGTCATTTTTATCTTTGGTGGCAAATAATTCTTTACCAAATCCTATTTTAAAATTTAATACATGGATACCAAACTTTCTAGCAGCCAAGAAATGTCCTAGCTCATGAATTCCTACTATTAAACTTATTAGTAAGATGAAAGAAGTTATTGTGATTAACAAATCCATTTATAGTTGATTAATAATTGATAAAGTTTCGGTTCGTGAATCTCTATCAGATTCAAATACCTGATCAAGACTTTGGACAGTTTTTATCTCAATTCTATCCAAAACCTTAAGAATTATTTCATAAATATCTTGATAGCCAATTCTCTCATCAAGGAAGGCTTGAACGCAGATTTCATTAGCTGCATTTAAAACTGAGAAGCTGGTTCCCCCCTCCTCTAGTAGTTCTATTGCAAGCCCAAGACATGGAAACTTATCCAAGTCTGGTTCCATAAAATTAAGCGAACCCAAATCATTTAAGTTTAATTTCTTACTTCCTGAATTTATGCGGCCTGGGAACCCTAAACCATAAGCTATAGGAATTTTCATATCTGGAACGGATAATTGCGCCAATAAAGAATTGTCTTTATATTCTACCAATGAATGTATGATGCCCTCTGGATGTATTAAGACCTCAATGTCAGAAATATCAAATAACCACCTAGCTTCAATAACCTCCAACCCTTTGTTCATCATAGTTGATGAATCAACAGAAATCTTCTTACCCATATTCCAAACAGGATGGTTTATTGCTTGTTGAGGAGTTATAGAAGCAAAGTCAATTATAGGTTTATCTAGGAAAGGTCCTCCAGAGCCCGTCAGTATAATTCTTGAAACATCAGATGTATTCTTTGTACTATTTAAGCATTGATGAATAGCACTATGCTCACTATCTATGGGAAAAATCGAAGCGCCATTTTCTTTAGACAGCTTATTTAGATATTCTCCTGCAACAATATAAGATTCTTTATTTGCCAATAAGATTTTTTTTCCACTCTTAACGGCAGAGGTAACTGGTATTAATCCAGAAATTCCTACCATTCCAGCTACTACAATATCCGTTTCTGCCGATCCTATAGCTTTTTCTAAATCATCCATAGAGTGAATTAGAGAGGTTTTTATACCACGCTTATTAGCATTTTCTTCAAATAATCTTCTAGAGCTTTCATCATGTAAAAAGGAGTATTTGGGACTAAATTCTTCACATTGGTCTAAAAGTAATTCGTGATTAGTGTTAGCAGAAACTAAATTAATAGAAAAACTGTCTATATTTTGTCTAATCACTTCTAAAGTCGACTTACCAATAGAGCCCGTTGATCCTAAAATAGCTATATTCATTACTACTACATTAAGAACAATATAAATAAGAACATTGGTATGGTGGCTATATGACTATCCATTCTGTCCAAGAGACCTCCGTGCCCTGGTATTAAATTTCCTGTATCTTTAACCTCAGCCACTCTCTTAAATAGACTAATCGTCGCGTCTCCAATTACTGAAGTAAAAGAAGCGATCAATATTAATATTATGAACTTGTAAAAACCTTTTTCTACAAAACCTCCTGTTATTAACAGGACAACTAAAGGAGTAATAATTATTGCCAATATAAAACCTTCAAAAGTCTTGTTTGGGCTTACATTTGGTAAAAGTTTAGTATTTCCATATTTTTTTCCTCCAAAATAGGCTATAGAATCCATAAGAACGCTTATTAATATGATTAGAAGAAGAAGAGTTCTACCGCCCATTTCCATCCCAAAACCTAGTAACAAATCTTCTTGATTTATCAAGAAATAGAGAGAGGAGAAAAAACCAACGTGAATAAAAACCCCTGATATTAACCAAAATGAATTCCTTTGTATCAAAGGCTTGCTAACAGGAAAGCTAAGAATTAGAAAGAAAAGCCCAACATAAGTTAGTACATTTAAGCCAAGAAAAATCTTATTTAACCAAAGAAATTGGGATAAATAGAATAAAACAAGACAACAGCATATTAAAATAATAGAGATAATTGCAGAGAACCTTAAAGATAAAAACTCCCAAAGAGAAATGGCTGTAAGAAGTGCCATAAAATAAATTAAATAGTCTTTTGGCAGAAAGAGGATTAAAGATACTAGCCCTATAGATAGTATTAACCCACTAATAAGTCTTTGTCTAAGCATAGTTATATTGAGAAATTTGATTTATCTCCAAATCTTCTTGATCTTCTAGAGTACTCTGATATTGCTTTTTCAAATTCATTGTCATCGAAGTCTGGCCAATACAGATCAGGAAAGTAAAATTCGGTGTAAGCTAGTTGCCATAACAAGAAATTACTAATTCTTTGTTCCTTTCCAGTGCGTATACATAAGTCAGGGTCTTTAAATGAACCAGTAGATAATAACGATTCAAAGCTTTCTTCTGTAACTTCTTCTTCGTTGCGTGAACCTATTAACTTATTAGCAGCCTGAACAATATCCCATCTTCCTCCATAACTTGCTGCAACAACAAGATCTAATCTTTTACCGCTTTCACAATTAGTGGACTCTTCTGATTCTTTCATTTGCTTTATTAGGTCATCATCAAATTGAGACAGGTCTCCTATAAAACTTAATTGAACTGAGTTCTTTATAAGATTAGGGACTTGTTCTTTTAATGCTGTATTTAGTAATTGCATTAATAGATTGACTTCGTCACTCGTCCTCCCCCAGTTTTCGCTACTAAACGCAAAAATAGTTAAAATAGAAATCCCCTTTTTAACTGCAAATTCAACAGCTTCTCTAGCTCTTTCTACGCCTTTTTTGTGCCCAGCAACTCCTGGTAGTTCATTCTCAGATGCCCACCTATTATTTCCATCCATGATGATGGCAACATGGTTGGGAATATTCTCTTGGGCTTTACCTTCCATAAAAAGGTTTAGAAATCAAGCAGGTCTTTTTCTTTAGCTTCCAGTGCTACGTTTATCTTTTCAACAAACTGATCAGTTAATCTTTGAATTTCCTCCTCTCCCTGCCTCTCCTCATCTTGAGATATTTCTTTTTCTTTTAGAAATTCTTTAAGTTGTGTGTTTCCCTCTCTACGCGCATTCCTTACAGAAACCTTTGCATTTTCCGCTTCTGATTTAGCTTTCTTTATAAAGTCTTTTCTAGTTTCTTCAGTTAAGTCAGGCAAAATCACTCTGATTGTATCTCCTGACGTTGCAGGATTTAGTCCGAGCTCAGATTCTGATATAGCTCTCTCAATGTCTTGAACTACTCCTTTTTCCCAAGGGACTATGGCCAATGTTTTTGCATCCTCTATAGATATACTTGCTACTTGAGCTAAAGGGGTTAATTTGTCGTAATAATTCACTTTAATACTATCGAGAAGGGATGGAGTGGCTCTACCAGTCCTGATCTTCTTAAAAGCAACATCAAGAGCATTGAGACTCTTGTCCATGCCTAAATGAGTATCTTCTATAATTTCTTTTAACATCTAGCTCTTTACCTGAGACATTACTTCGCTTGCAAAATCTACTTTCTCAACTTCAATACCTTCACCCACTTCGAACCTAACAAAACCTACAATGCTTGCATTATTGTCTTTAAGCAAGCTACTTATGTTTATACTTGGATCTTTTACAAAATCTTGCTCTGTAAGACTTACTTCAGATACGAACTTCTTTATCTTACCCTCAATCATTTTTTCTACTATATCAGCTGGTTTTCCAGTTTCTTCTGATTGAGCTTTATATATTTCTCTTTCTTTATCAATAACCGCTTGAGGAATGTCAGAAGACGAAATAGCCATAGGGTCTGTAGCTGCAGCGTGCATAGCTATATCTTTGGCAACTTCTTGGTTGCCCCCTTTAAGAGAAATGATTGTGCCTATTTTATTATTACTGTGTAGATATACCCCTGACAAGTCAGCATCTCGGTCGCTCTTAGCTACTCTGCGAACGACGATATTTTCTCCTAATTTCTGAACTAATTTTTCTCTTTTTTCTTCGACTCCATCAGCCAACAAA
The DNA here is from genome assembly GCA_002730855.1 of Gammaproteobacteria bacterium. Taxonomy (GTDB): domain Bacteria; phylum Pseudomonadota; class Gammaproteobacteria; order Magnimaribacterales; family Magnimaribacteraceae. Next base: position 9,210 of record PCBA01000023.1, on the reverse strand, counting down.
TCTTCCAAAGACTTATCTGGACTAGAGGATAGACTCTCTAAAACATCTTGCGTGAAAGAAATGAAAGAATCATCTCTGGCGACAAAATCAGTCTCACAATTTATTTCAACCATAAAAGATTGACCTTCAAAAGTTTTTATACCTATAAGCCCATCCGCAGCAGATCTACCTGATTTCTTACTAGCCTTTATCCCGCTTGTTTTTCTTAATTCTTCAATTGCAAGATCCAAGTCCCCATCCGATCCTTCCAGAGCCTTTTTGCAATCCATAAGACCCAATCCAGTCTTTTCCCTTAACTCCTTAACTTGAGCTGCTGAAATATTACTCATTATTTTTCCTTAGTTTTCTTTTCTTCTTTCTTGTCTTTTTTACTTTCATCCAAAATGCCCTCTTTTTCAGCAACACCTCCATCCAAATCAACTCCTGTTTGTGAAGAATCAATTTTCTCCTCTAAAGCTTCGATAGGTTTATCCACAGGTTCTTCGGCTTCTATTTTTCTAACTATAGACGGACCAGACTGAGGAGATTCTTGTTTCAAGCCCGTTGCAGCTTTAGCGCCTTCAAGGCAAGCATCTGCAACAGCTTCAGTGAAAAGAGTTATAGACCTTATAGAATCATCATTCCCAGGAATGACGTAATCTATACCTTCTGGATTACTATTGGTATCAACTATACCTACAATTGGTATACCCATCTTACTAGCTTCAGAAACAGCTATAGACTCTCTATTAACATCAATAATGAATAAAGCATCTGGAAGACCTCCCATTTCAGTTACTCCTCCTATAGATTTCTCTAATCTATCAATATCTCTCTGAATCTTTAAACCTTCTTTCTTAGTTATCTTATTGAAGGTTCCATCTTCTTTTTGCCTATGTAAATTCTCTAATCTTGTTATAGAAGATCGAATGGTTTTATAATTTGTGAGCATACCTCCAAGCCACCTTTCATTCACATACGGCATAGAGCATCTAACAGCTTCATTTTTTATAATTTCCGTTGCAGTTCTTTTCGTACCTACAAAAAGTATCTTATTATTTTTTGCAGCCACTCCTTCTATGAATTTTAAGGCAGGTTTAATCATATCAACTGTATGCTCTAAGTTGATGATATGAATCTTATCTCGAGTTCCAAAAATATACTGATCCATTTTAGGATTCCAATATTTAGTCTGATGTCCGAAATGAACGCCAGCTTGTAGTAGCTGTTCTAGCGATATATTTGCCATTTGCTCTCCTTACTTAATGAGTAACATTACATTACTCTGGTTATACTCCCGCGTTTATTAAACCTCACTAAAGATGAGCTACCTTTAGCACCTTAGATTTAAAATTACTACGCGTGCTTCGTTATTTAAATAAATATCTAAATTGGTGCGCATTTATACCACAAAAAAGAATTAAGAAGAATAAATATCTTGCATTGAATAAAGTCCATTTGGTTTCTCTTTTATCCACTTCGAAGCTTTGATAGCCCCTTCAGCAAAAATAGTTCTATTGCTGGCCTTATGTTTTAATTCAACAGTCTCATCTTTAAAAGAAAACACTACTATATGTTCTCCTGGTGAGTCTCCTTCTCTTTCACTAGTAATTTCAACGTCATTCTCTTGGAATGATTCCTTTAATTGATTTCTTAAATCAATTGCTGTACCAGAAGGAGAATCTTTCTTTTGTTTATGGTGTTTTTCATAAATATTGATTTTCCTCGGTCTTTCTAGAATGGCCTCAGACTTGTTTAGAATCTGCTTTAACATGGCTATACCTATACTGGTGTTTGGAGCATAAAGCAAAGGTATGGATTCAGAATATTCTTTAATCTGATCAACCTGTAGGCTGCTAAAGCCAGTAGTTCCTAAGACTATAGCTACTTGCCTTTCTTGCGCTAATGATAATATTTCTAAAGAGCTTTCAGGTACTGAAAAATCAATTACTACATCAACATCAGGACTTATATCTTGGATGGTAGAAACATTTATGCCTATATCTTGTTGATTAAATAGAGAACCTAAATCTTTCCCTATTATTTTATTTGAACTTGATGCACTAGCTCCACACAAAACTAAAGACTCATCCTTAAAGGACTTTTCTAAAAGAATTTTTCCAACTTTTCCAGTTACACCAGATATAAAAATATTAGTCTTTATCATGGCGATAGTTTACTTACTTTCAAAGAAAGATTTTACTTTATTGAACCACTCCGTTCTTAAAGGATTATGTTTTTGACTTGAGTCAATAGAGGCTTGAAATTCTTTCAATATAGATCTTTGTTCTTTCGATAGGTTCTGGGGTGTTTCTATTACTGCCCTACACAATAAATCTCCTGTTGACCCACCTCTTATAGGGCTTATGCCCTTTCCTTTTAACCTAAACAACTTCCCTGTTTGAGTTCCTTCTGGAATTTTTATTTTAACCCTCCCATCTAGAGTCGGAATATGGATCTCTCCTCCCAAAGTAGCATCAATAAAACTAATAGGAGCTTCACAATATAAGTGTCTTCCATCTCTTTCGAATACCTCGTGCGGTAATACTTTAATCTGAACAAATAAGTCTCCTGAGGGCCCACCATTAAACCCGGCTTCACCTTCACCTGATAATCTAATTCTGTCTCCTGTATCTACGCCTGAAGGTATCTTTACAGATAAAGTTTTTCTTTTTTCTACTCTTCCTTGTCCTCGGCAAGATTTACATGGATCAGTTATTACTTTGCCTGAACCTGAACATTGTCTACAAGTTTGAGACACGGAAAAGAAACCTTGCTGAGTTCTTACTTGCCCTGCTCCCCCGCAACTATTACAAGTTATAGGACTAGAACCTTTCTTAGCCCCGCTCCCCCCACAAGGAGAACAAGGCTCCATAGCTGGAATAGCTATCTTTTCAGTGGTTCCTCTTACTGCGTCCTCAAGACTAATGGTCATTGAGTATTGAAGATCTGACCCTTTATTTGACCTCTGCCTACGACCAAAAGGGTCACCTCCTCCGAATATATCTCCGAATATATCTCCGAATATATCATTAAAACCCTCTGATCCAGAAGCTCCTCCAAACCCAGAAGCTTCTACCCCTTGGTGGCCAAATTGGTCATATGAATTTCTCTTTGAAGAATCAGATAAGATCTCGTAAGCCTCAGACGCTTCTTTAAATTTATCTGGAGCAGATGGGTCATCCGAATTTCTGTCCGGATGATATTTCATCGCTAATCTTCGATATGCTTTCTTTAGATCATCAGACGAAGCGCTCTTGCTCACTCCTAAAACATCATAGTAATCCCTTTTAGACATTCTAATTTCTTATAAAGCCTAATTTGGATTCCTACTAATTAGGAATTTTGCTGTTCCTTTTCTTCTTTTACTTCTTCAAAATCAGCATCGACAACTTCTGAGCCATCATCACTTGAATTGTTTTCTTGATTTTCTTGGTTTTGTTTGTTGGATTCTTCTTCATACAATCTTTGCGCTAAAGGTGCAGAAGCTTCTGATAGAGCCTTTACTTTCTCATCAATAACCTCTTTATCATCTGTCTTTAGAGCTTCTTCGAGTTCTTGTATTCCCTTTTCTATTGCTTCTTTTTCAGATTCTTCAACTTTCTCTTTAGCTTCTTCTAGTGTTTTCTTACAACTATGCACTAGATTCTCACCTAAATTTCTTGCTTGAACCAGCTCCTCAAACTTTTTATCGTCTTCAGCATGAGCTTCAGCATCTTTAACCATTTGCTCAATCTCATCATCTGACAAACCACTTGAGGCTTTAATCTCAATAGATTGTTCCTTGCCGGTAGCCTTATCTTTAGCTGAAACGTTCAGAATACCATTCGCATCAAGATCGAAAGAAACTTCTATTTGTGGCATACCTCTTGGAGAGGCAGGTATATCAGTTAAGTTGAACTGACCTAAAGTCTTATTCTCAGAAGCCTGTTTTCTCTCTCCTTGCAATACGTGTACAGTTACTGCAGTTTGATTATCTTCCGCGGTTGAAAATACCTGAGACTTATTTGTAGGTATGGTAGTATTTTTATCTATTAATGGAGTCATTACACCCCCCATAGTCTCAATTCCTAGCGTCAAAGGAGTGACATCTAGAAGTAGGACGTCTGTAACGTCTCCTGCCAATACTGCACCTTGAATTGCTGCTCCAACTGAAACTGCCTCATCAGGGTTTACATCCTTTCTAGTCTCCTTTCCAAAAAACTCTTTTACTTTGCTTTGGACTAAAGGCATTCTTGTTTGCCCACCAACGAGAATAACTTCATCTACATCCGAAGCCTTTAACCCGGCATCCTTTAGAGCGGTTTCTGTGGGCTTTATGGTTCTGTCTACTAAATCTCCCACAAGAGATTCTAATTTTGCCCTTGTTAATTTATGAACAAAATGCTTAGCTCCTGAAGTGTCTGCTGTTATATAAGGTAAGTTGATTTCAGATTGCTGATTGCTTGATAGCTCAATCTTAGCCTTTTCTGCAGCTTCTTTAAGTCTTTGTAATGCTGCAGAATCATTGTGCAAATCTAAACCTGATTCTTTTTTAAATTCATCTGCCAAATATTCTATCAAAGCTAAATCAAAGTCTTCTCCTCCTAAGAAAGTATCACCATTTGTAGAAAGAACTTCAAATTGATGTTCCCCTTCAACCTCAGCAATTTCTATAATAGATACATCAAATGTACCTCCACCTAAATCATAAACTGCGATCTTTTGATCTCCTTTTCCTTTATCAAGACCGTAAGCAAGAGCTGCTGCTGTAGGCTCATTTATGATTCTTTTCACTTCTAATCCCGCAATTTTTCCTGCATCTTTTGTCGCCTGCCTTTGAGAGTCATTAAAATAGGCAGGTACAGTAATTACTGCCTCTTTAACCTCTTGCCCTAAATAGTCCTCTGCTGTTTTCTTCATTTTCTTTAAAATTTCAGCTGAGACTTGTTGAGGAGCTAGTTTTTTCCCTTCTGCCTCAACCCAAGCATCACCATTTTCTGCTGAAATTATTTTATATGGAACCATGCTTGAGTCTTTCTTAACGACATCATCTGAATGCTTCCTACCTATTAATCTCTTAATGGCATAAAGGGTGTTCTGCGAATTAGTGACAGCCTGGTTTTTAGCTGAGTCACCTACTTTTACTTCTTCACCATAAGCTACAACTGAAGGAGTAGTTCTTTTTCCTTCAGAGTTTTCTATTACTTTGGCCTGATCGCCTTCCATCACTGAAACACAGGAATTAGTAGTTCCTAAATCTATTCCTATTACTTTTGCCATTTTTAACTCCGCATTAATTCTTATAACCCTTAGATGGGGTTAAAGTCATTTATTTCAAGTGTTTATTTATTTTTTTCAGACTTTGAAACTATAACTTTCGAAGGTCTTAAAGTTCGATCTAAAATAGTGTAACCCTTCTGGATTACCTCAATTATTGAATTGGGCTCGAGACTGTCATCTTCTATTAAAGAGATAGCCTCGTGCTTATCAGGGTCAAACAAGCCTTCATCACAATTAATAGGCTCTATTCCTGAGGTCTTTAAAGATTTCTCAAAGTTTTTTAGAGTCATCTCTAACCCTTCTTTAATATTTAAAACCTCTTTATTTCCTTCACAAGAGGATATTGCTCTTTCTATGTCATCACCAACGGAAAGAAATTCTTTTGCTAGAGACTCTACGCCATATAATCTAGCTTTAGTTACTTCTTGAGAGGCTATCCTTCTGACATTCTGCACTTCTGCTTTCGCTCTCAAGACTTGATCCTCTAAGTCTTTAATTTGATTATCTAAGGACTTTTCTTCTAGTTCTTCTACTAAATTATCTACCTCTAACTCTTCTGCAGAATCCTGATCTAAATTAATATCTTCAGAATCTTGTTCTTTAGAAGCTTCTTCTTTGTTTTTATTTTCTTCAATCAAAATAAATCTCCTTCAATAGCCCTATATAGGGACTACATGCCATCTATTCAAGTGTTCAGAATTATTTTTTTATAGGTTTAACGTACAGAACCATGCTGTGATCTATTATCTCGAAACCTTTTTCTTTTGCTAACTTCTTCTGCCTTTCCTCTATGGTGTCATCCGTAAATTCTACAACATCACCCGTTTCTAAACAGACCATATGGTCGTGGTGATCTGTAGGTGTAAGCTCATAAACGGCATGCCCTTCTTCAAAATTATGCCTCAGGCAAATACCAGCTTGTTCAAATTGAGTTAAAACTCTATAAACAGTAGCTAAACCTACTTCTTCTCCAGCGTTTATAAGCTTTCTATATATTTCTTCCGCGCTTAGGTGTGCTTTATCTTGTTCAAGCAATTCTAAAACTCTTAATCTTGGAAGGGTTACTTTAAGTCCTGCTTTTTTTAATTCAATGTCATCGCTCACTATTGTCTACCTCGAAATACATTTCAATATATTTATTATTAATAATACCTATAATGTAGAAATAACTCTAAACATTCTTAAAATGAGATTAATTTCTAACATTATTATTATAGCTGTTTTAACTATATTTATTTCAAGTTGCAGTCTGCCTAAAGTCTATCAAGTTGTTATCAGTCAAGGCAACCTTGTTGATCAAGAAATGATAGATAAACTAGAGGTTGGAATGACAGAATCGCAAGTAAAGTTTGTTATGGGCAGTCCTCTTATTTCTGATACTTTCTATCCAGAGAGATGGGACTACTACACATCCGTAATCCAAGGCTCAACCAAGTTCACAGAACAAAAAATAACTCTTTTTTTCGAAGATAATAAGTTGGTAAGGTGGACAGGCGAAATGAGCCCGCAAGATTGACTTATATGAAGAAATAAAGAAATACTAAGCCAACCATACAAGGTGCAATATATCTAACTGAAAAATACCATAATTTAAATAAGAACCCTTCTTCAAAACCCAATTCATCTAGAACGTGCTCTTTTTTCATCACCCAGCCTACAAAAATTGATATAAAGATACCTCCAAGTGGAAGCATAATCTGATTAGTTAAGAAATCTGTAGCATCGAAGAAATTTTTACCGAAAATAGTAAATTCTGAAAGAAGATTAAAAGAGAGTGCACTAAAAAGACCTAAAAACCAAGCCATAAAACCAAGCAATATTGTTGCGGTTAGTCTTTTGATCTTTAATGATTCAATCAACCAGGCCACACCAGGCTCTATCAAAGAGATTGAGGAGCTCAGAGCAGCTATGCTTAATAAAATAAAAAATAAAGTACCAAAGAGAATTCCTAAAGGCATAGCGCTAAATGCTATTGGTAAGGTTACGAACACCAGTCCTGGGCCTTCCGATGGGGCTAATCCGTTTGCAAAGACTATAGGGAAGATTGCTATACCTGCTAACAGAGCTACTCCCGTATCTAAAGCCGCTACAGTTAGTGCTGTTCTGCCTATATTTTGATTGGCTGGCATATAGGCCCCATAAGCCATGATGGCACCCATACCTAAACTCAAAGTAAAAAATGCTTGGCCTAAAGCTTCTAAAGTTACTTGCGGATTTATTTTTGAAAAATCTGGCCTAAATAGGTAAGTTAAACCTTCAAAGAAAGCTCCAGTTTGCATGGAATAAAGGCAAAGTAGAACAATGATCAGGAATAATAATGGCATAAGGGTATTTATCCATTTCTCTAGTCCATCCAAGATTCCTCTAGCAACTATAAAGACGGTTATAGATATAAACAAAGTATGCCAAAAAATTAAGGAAGAAGGGCTTGATAAAAGACTGTTAAAGCCGCTGCTCGATGATTCCGCCGTAATATCTTGAAAACCATTAAAAATATAAGACATTGCCCAGCCCGCAGCAACACTGTAAAAAGATAGGATTAATAGCCCTGCAAGCGCTCCTGTTGCACCCAATAAAGTCCATGTACTAGAGGTGTTAGCTTCTTTAGCTAAACTTTTCATAGTATTTGCAGGGCTGCTCCTGCCCCTTCTTCCTATCATGATTTCAGCTAACATAATGGGAATACCTATGATGCATATACATGCCAAATATACTAAAACAAAAGCTCCGCCTCCGTTATCACCTGCCATATAAGGAAATTTCCAAATATTACCTAAACCTACTGCAGAACCTGTAGCCGCCAATATAAATGTCCACCTGCTAGACCAAGTCCCATGTATAGATTTTCTTTCTTCAGACATTAAATGTAAGCTTGTATAGGATTAGAATATGGGTTAACCCAATAGGTAAAGATTAACATAAGACAAATACATAGGATAATGCTAATTATATTGAATAAATCTAAATATTTTTTAGGAAAGATATTAAAAATTGTATAAAGAGTTTTAATAAACCTGGTTAGATAAGATCCTATCAACAAAAAACCTATTCCCCAGACTGGATTCAAAAGTATAGTTAACAATCCTGAAGTAGAAGCTAGGAAAATAGGAATCAAAGATATAGAAGATAATTCGTCCTTATAATTGCCTTCATAGTAACTTCGTAATGACCTTATATAACCGCTTAAAAGAAAAAAAAGGATAAAGATATATATTTGGAACAGGCTTGCTACTACTATTCCAATAGAATCAGAAGTGAACCACACTGAGGCTGATAATATTATGCATGGGGCAATAAAGATATAAGCAATACCCTGAGTTGATCTTAATAATATATCTTCATCATGCATGTTCAGTAGAATTTTGTATTTGTGGGTTTATACTCTAAACGTGGGAAAACAAAAAAAGAAGTCCAATAGCTCTATTTCAGATAATAGAAAAGCTAGATTTAATTTTGAAATAACTGATAAATACGAAGCAGGCTTGTCTCTTTTAGGCTGGGAAACAAAAAGTATAAGAGAAAACAAAGCTCTAATAGCTGAAGCTTATGTTCTATTAAAAGATGGGGAAGCTTGGTTGATCGGATGTTACATAAACCCACTAAAAAATAGTAGTGTGGAGATGGACCCCACAAGATCAAGAAAATTGCTATTAAACAAAAAGGAATTAGCGGAGATTTTTAGATCCACTCAACAAAAAGGCCAAACTTGCATTCCAACCAAACTTTTTTGGAAAAAAGATTTAATAAAATGTGAAATAGCTCTTGCTGTAGGGAAAAAATCTCGCGATAAAAGAAACACAATAAAAAGTAGAGATTGGGATAGGCAAAAGGCCCAAGAATTAAGAGATAGAAACAAAAATTAGAGAACTTTCTAATAGAAAGGTATAATTCTCCAGCTTTTTTGGGGGCGACATGGCTTCGACAGCAGATACAAACCCTCAAGTGCATGTCGAGAAGGTAGTAATTCTC